>DIWN01000008.1 GCA_002423495.1 Anaerolineaceae bacterium UBA6105
GCTTTCAACTTGGCATAGATGGGCACGTTTTCCTTCATTGCAATCGGCGTGATTGCCTCAAGAATTTTGTGCTGTTCCTGCTTTTTTTCGTCCACAAGCGCGGGCACATTGGTGTTACCAAGACTGATAGGCGTCTTTACGACCGTGAAGAGGCAGACAGCGGTGTCTTCCTGATGATTAACCAACTGGGCAGCCAGGTTTGTCAGGTTACGGGCAGTGCCAACCCGTTTGGCGGCTATCAACACACGTCCTCCACCTTCCTGAGACTCAAGCCGCGAATTGAGATCCTGCTGGGTTCTAATTTGCTTGGAGATAAAGTAGGCCACGCTCAGGACTGCCAGCACGATTCCCAGAAAGAGCAAAGCAAGTGGGTTGGCAAAGGATATGATCAGCACCCCCGATAGAGCGGCGGCGATAACCGTGAATGGGTAAAGTGGCACTTTGAAGGGGCGTTCAATGTCAGGGAATTTCTTGCGCAGTCTTGGCATGGCCAGAGTTGCCCAGAAGAGAACGAACATGTAGCCGGCGCTCGAGATAAAGCTGAGGAAGTCAACCAGGCCGATTGCTGCTACAAGCGCGCTGATGATTACCACTAAGATGACAGCCACCCAGGGCGTACGCCATTGACTGAGGCGCGAAAACGAACGTGGCCAAACACGTTCACGGCTGAGCGAGAAGGCTTCGCGTGTGGCTGAGAGCATGGCCGAGTTCACCGAAGTGAGGGTGGCAATGATGCCTGTAATACCCATCACTGAAACACCAATGTTGGGCCAGAAGCGGGAAGCGGCATCTGTAAGGGCGGTTTCGGAGCCTGATAATTCCGAGAATGGAACCGTGCCTACTGTAACCATCGTCACCGTGGAATAGATCAGGGTGGTGAGAAGCAGGCTGACGAGAATACCAATCGGGATATTCCGGCTGGGCTGGGTGATCTCTTCAGCGTCGTCAGCGATGACCTCAAAACCAACGTACGCATTGTAGGCCAGGGCGATGGCGGAGAGCATGCGCCCCATGTGAGCTATAGCGCTTTGATTATCGAAGACCTGGCGTCCGGAGAGGAAGGTTTCCATGGTGAAACCACCCTCACTAAAAAATCCTTTAAAGATGAAAACGCCAAAAACAACCAACAGAAACGCGCCAAGGATCACCTGCAGGTTGCCTGCGCTGCTGACACCGCGGATGTGCATCGCGCCAATAACCACAATGACCGCAATGGCGACCGGGATGATGGGCAGGGAGGGGATAAAGATGGAAAGCGAAATCGCAAAACCGACCGCGGAAAGGGCGGCATAGAAGGTGCTGGAAAGAGCGTCCAGCGAGCCAACGAGAAACATAAGCCAGCCTTTGCCAAAAGCTTCGCCCACGTAGGTCATCGCGCCGCCGGTGACGGGGAAGGTGGTGGCGAGTTCGCAATAGTTGAGGGCAATGCTGAGGGTGAGCACACCTCCAAGCGCCAGCGCAAGCACGGATTCAGGGCCGGCGATTTTTGCGACATGACCAGTGAGGACGAAGATTTCTGCAGCGATGGTGCCGGCAGTGCCTAGCATGATGACTTGCAGGAGGGTTAGTTGACGTTTAAGTTTGCGTTTTGCCATACTATCTCCAAAACAACGATTTGATTAATAACCGACATTATAGCACTTTGGGCGCTGTCCATATATTAATAATTGTTTAATTGAATCCACTTTTGTCGCAGTGACAAACAAGGAAACTGAGGGAAAAGAATTTCGATTACACGCTCCACAAAAGATAGTTTGGTGCATGCGGCTTGCGATTTGATGTAGAATCAACTTGGATCTTGAAAGAGGTGAAATATGAATAAGCGTTTCAGACTGATTGCTTTTTTGTCTGTATTGTTGCTGACAACCATGGCTTGCAGCATTACCCGCCTTACCCCAACCCCTCCACCTTTGACCAATGATAAGGATCAGAACGTTCTGGTGAGTGAAATCCGTCAATTGGGCACTTTTACAAAGATCGATATGGATGGCGGCGCAAAGGTGATTTTGGTGCAGGGCAGCGAGCATTCCATTACGGTTGAAGGTTCCCGCCGCGTTGTGGACCAGGTGATCACGGAAGTGAAAGCTGGGGTGTTAGAGATAAACTACCGCGACAGAAGACTTTTCGAAAACTGGGCTGAGAGCCTGACCCTGACGATCACATTCAAAGATCTGAGCGATTTCAGGCTGGACGGCGGCGTGGAACTTTTGGCGGATGACCTTAACCTGGAAAACCTCGATATAACCATCAACGGTGGTGCGAGCGTTAAGATGAATAACCTGCTGCTGAACACGCTTGGCATGACCCTGCTTGGCGGCGGCGACATCCACGTCTCTGGAATTGCTCAAAACCACAATGTCAAGATTTCGGGGGGAACCAGCTATAAGGCGGAAGATCTCAAGAGCGCTAATGTAAGCGTGGAAATTATCGGCGCGGCTAACGTGGAGGTGTGGGCAACGGAAACGCTCAACCTAGACCTGGCAGGTGCTTATAGCGTGAGCTATTGGGGCAGCCCGCAGATTACGCAGAGCATCACCGGACTTGGTGAGATAAAAGCACTGGGCGAAAAGTAAGATGTTTTAGGGATGGTGATTGCTGCCAGCACTAATTGCTGTCAGCCTGCCAGGCTTCGGAGAGGCGCTGGTAAGTGAGCCCGAGGTCTTCGGGCATGACGCGCGTCTGCCCAATGACGGACATGAAATTGGCATCGCCTTGCCAGCGGGGGACGACGTGCATGTGCATGTGGGCGGCGATGCCGGCGCCGGCTGCCGAGCCGAGGTTCAGCCCGACGTTAAATCCCTGGGGGTGATAAACCTCTTCCAAAACACGCACAGCTTTTTGAACCAGCTGCATCATCTCGTTGAGGGTCTCAGCGGGCAGGTCTGAGAGCTGATTGGTGTGGGTGTAGGGCACGACCATCAGGTGCCCGCTGGTGTAGGGGAAGAGATTGAGGATGATGAAGCAGGTTTCACCGCGGTGGAAGATCAGGTTTTCGGGGCTGTCTTGTTCTTTGAGGGCAAGGCAGAAAGCGCAACCTTCGTTGTGCTTGTCCCGCCCGATATATTCCGAGCGCCAGGTGGAGTAGATGTGCTGCATGAGGACAATTTTAGCAGAAATTGGGGGAGGTGAGGGGGTTTGGTTGAATCCGATCCCTGTTTCTGGTCTGCAGATCGTTGTAACAGGCGGTAGGGGCGACGCACGCGTCGCCCTGTTTAAATCGTTGTTCTCGCAAGGTCTCCTGACCTTGCAAGGGTTTTGACCGAAGGTCTCCATCCATACTTGTCCAAAAAGAACGATAGCTTGTTCTCACATTGTATCCTGATTTCCATCCAATTTTATGGGGCACAGGCCTAGTGAGGACTTGTTCTCGCAGGGTCTCCTGACCCGCGAGGGTTCTGACCGAAGGTCTCCACCTATCCTTGCCCCAAAGGAACAATTGGTACATCACCAATTTCACCGTTTATCCAATACCCGGCTGAAGAGTGCCGCCAATGTTCAGGCATTTTTACTAACCCCTTCCTGACAGGATTTTCGTGGATATAGTTCAACTTTTGCATTAAGAACTGCTCAGTAGCCAGAGCTTCAGCGTGCCAACCAGGCCGCCAGACCTGACGGATACGGTCATTTAGTTGCTTAGCGCGAATCGTCTGGGCAATTGTTTCTGAAAGATTTGCATCAATGTAATCAGCAAGCCCATTCCCCGTAAACTTACGGAAATCTGTCAATGTCCCACCTAAGCGCTCATTATTGAAATCTGCGTCAGAGACGATGAGGTGCACATGATTTGGCATGATCACGTAGGCATGGATGCGCAAGTGTTTGTTGTCAATACAAAACCGCAGGCTGTTGTTGATGATCTCTATTGGTTCGGGGTCTATTAAAACCGGCAGCCAATCAACAATGGTGAAGGTGACAAAGTAGACATAAACACCATCGATGAATTTGTAACTGTCCATTTGGCAATTATATAAGAAAATTTGTAGATGGATCAATGTTAGCCTGGGATTTCTGGATTACGGTGAGAACCGGCGAGAACAGAGGGGTAGAATGGGAGACCTGGCGGTCAAAAACCTCGCAAGGTCAGGAGACCTTGCGAGAACAAAGGCTTCGCACTCAGGAGACCGGCGAGAACAGAGGGATCTAGTGGGAGACCTAAAGGTCAAATACCTCGCGCGGTGAGGACACCAGCGAGAACTGAGTATCAATTAATAATTACTTTACCCTAACTACCCAGTCATTAGGACTAAGACTACCAGAATATATACCAGCACGACATTGATTATCTGAAGTAAATGTACAAACAACACCTCCAGTTTTACCACTATTTATTCTTGAATCATAATCTTCAACTGCCATCAAATAAGAAAGGAAATGTGCGCTTACAATAGCTGGGTCAATATCTTCTCTGAAATTACCATCACTTCCCCCTAGAAAATATTCTGCGTATGGCCCCGAAGGGGTAGCTTCTTCGTTACCTGACACATAAACAAAACGATTATTAATAAATATTAGTCCAAACTCTTCCCATGGCAAAGAGTCAACTCCCTGTGTGATTAGCTTCATGGGAAGATTCTCTACTATCGTATTTTTAACAAAATTTGCTTTTACCGAATCTTTTAAATCATTTCCACAAAAGAACACACTATAAATACCATCGATATAGACACCGTCAATTTTAGGACTGATTTTTCTTAAATCTAACTGGTAACCCATTACTCCAACATAATCAAATTTAGTCTCATTACTGGTATAAAATGGTAGCCAATATGCTTTGTTTTCTGGTCCACCGACATTATTTCTAGCATAAGACAATAATTGATCTACAGTAGGATTTGAAGTCCCGAGTGTCTCTTGCCAAAACCGTTGATTTTCCAAATTACTACCTACCACTCTTTCCAAAAGCATTCGGTATGCCGCTTTCGGATCCTTAAACTCCATGTTAAAACTCAGCTCTTCGATTTGATTCATGCTTTCCAGAACAATTTCCGGCAGTTTTATTTCTCCCCCAGGAACTTGATATTCTCCCTCCACAACCTGGGCAGTTTTTGGATCGATATATCGAATCGGATATTTTTGGTATTTATCAATAAACTGATAAGCCAAATCAGTTTCACTTCCCTTACTAATTAATTCTTCAAGGTGTTCCAATGTGACCATTAACGGCTTATCGGTTATATCCCATTTTCCTCCTTCTGGTGCTGCTTTCAAACCACCGTTGACCAGATCGAGTGGGGGACAAAGAAGTGTTAATCCTTTATCTGTACTCAAACAAACAATCCTCGCCTTTCCGTCAAGAGGCACTGGGCTTAAGCTGTTATTCTCTATTGCCCATCCCTCAAACACACCCATTTCTTCCCAAACACTAACCCATTTCTTAATCGTCTCCACCCCTGCTTCGTATGCACCATTTTCATAAAATTCCTTAACGTATCCCACCGCTGGAAATATGATATTGTCCATATCAATCTCTATAGAAGTAATTGGATCTGTCTCAGTTGCCGTTTCCGTCTCAGGGATGAGCGTGATTTCCTGTGTTGCTGGAATTTCTATTGTTGGTGCGATTTCCATGATCGTGTCTGTTGGTGCCTGGATGACTGAGGCGCATGAGCTCAGAAGAGCGGCAAGCGTGATAAGGAGGAGGAATCTATTAATAAAGAAGTTGGTGCAATACTGATTGGTATGGGTGTGCTTTTTCATGATCCATCCCGCTGGTGAATATATAAATTTTACACCTGGACGATAAAACCGATGACCTCGTTCTTGCAAGGTCTCCAGACCTTGCAAGGGTCCTGACCGAAGGTCTCCATCTATCCTTGCCCCAATGGAATAATTGGTATGTCACCAATTTTACCGTTGATCCAATACCCGGCTGAAGAGTGCCTCCAATGTTCAGGATGTTTTACAAAACCCCTCCTGACAGGATTTTCGTGTATGTAATTGACTTTCTGCATCAGAAAATGCTCAGTAGCCAGGGCTTCAGCGTGCCAACCAGTCCGCCAAACATGACGAATTCGGTCGTTTAGTTGCTTAGCGCGAATCGTCTGGGCAAGTGTCTCTGAAAGGTTTGCATCGATATAATCAGCAAGCGCATTCCCTGTAAACTTGCGAAAATCTGTCAATGTCCTGCCTAACCGTTCATTATCGTAATCTGCGTCATAAACAATGAGATGAATGTGATTTTGCATAATCACGTAGGCATGGATGCGAAGATGTTTGTTCGCGTAACAAAATCGCAGGCTGCTATTGATGATCTCTATTGGCTCGGGATCGATAAAAACAGGCAGCCAATCAACAATGGTGAAAGTGACAAAATAAACAAAAACGCCGTCGATAAATTTGTAACTGTCCACTACGTAATCATATTTGATATGTTGTGTCTATTTTTAAATTGTTCAGGATTTCTGAAGACCTGGCGGTCAAAAACCTCGCAAGGTCAGGAGACCTTGCGAGAACAAAGGCTTCGCACTCAGGAGACCGGCGAGAACGACTAACTGGAGACCTGACGGTCAACTGCCTCGCACGGTCCCACAGGGAGGCTTCGCACTGAGGACACCGGCGAGAACAGATTTACCTGCCGCCGACGGGAGCAGATTTTTTCTGTTGACATCCAACCCGGCTGAATGTACAATATGACCGGTCAGTCATACCACCCAAAGGAATCCCATGCCCACGAAAACCTACTATAATCTTCCCGAAGAAAAGCGCCTGAAAGTCGAAAGTGCTGCCATCGCTGAGTTTGCCACCAATCCGCTGCAAAGCGCATCGGTCAATGCCATTGTCAGCGAAGCGGGCATTGCCAAGGGATCTTTTTACCAATATTTTGAAAACATCGATGACCTGTACGTTCACATCCTCGGTATTATCTACAAGAAAAAACTTGAAGTGATCAACAGCCTGCCCCTTGATTCGGCCAACCTCGACACCTTTCGCTATTTGCGGCGGGTTCTGCAGGCGGCGGTGGAGTTCCAGATCAAATACCCGGATTTTGCCAGCATTGAGCGCTTTCGGCGGATGAACTCCAATCACTCAAGCAGTGTCGACCCGGAGACGGGTGAACGAATCAGTGGGGACGGGCGCTTCCATGCCTTTTTGACCCAGGGTATCCTGCACGACGACATTGCCACCTGGGTGGACGTGGAAATGGCGGCTTTTATACTCGAGATTATCGAAGGTGGGATTGCCCCCTACCTGGTGGAACGGATCGGCGAGAAGGCTCCCGACATTATGTCAGGCACGCTTTCTGCGGGTTATGACCGCACGACCCAGGATTTGTTCGACAATCTGATGGACATCCTCGAGGCGGGCTTGGCGCGCGATCCACAAATCCGGAAAGATTTTTATTCCAAATAAAGGATTTCCCCCCTGCGAATATTACAACAAAAAAGGACCTGCTTGCTTGCAAATCCTTTTTGACTTTTAGCAAACTTAAGCAAATGGAAGGTCGGTAACGCCCAGGCAGGTGCCAACCTGGAACGAACCGCGGATCCAGTCGTGGTCGAGAGGCATAAGCTTCACTTTGCCAGCCACCTCGTCCAAGGGAACGCTGGTGACCGAGCCATCGATGCGGCAGGCCATGCGCCCAAACTCACCCTCCACCGCCATTCTCACGCTCCACTCCGCCAGTTGATTGGCGAGCAGTCGGTCAGCCGCGGTGGGGGTGCCGCCGCGAACCAGTGAACCCAGGATGGTGATGTGGGTTTCAAGATCGGTCGCTTCGCCAAGACGCCGCGCCAACAGCAGGGTTTGCGCCGAGTAGTTGTTTTCGATGCGTTCGTAGGCTTTTTCCTGCTCCTCGGCGCTGGCGGATTGTTTACTGGCAGCCAGCTCCATGAAGTCAACCAGTTCCTTGGACTTGGCTTTTTCAGCGACAGCCACAAGGGAGAAGTTGCGCCCGGCGGCTTTGCGGCGATGAATAGCTTCGATCACCACATCAAAATCATAAGGGATTTCCGGGATGAGAATCACGTCCGCGCCTGCAGCCAGTCCCGCACCCATGGTCAGCCAGCCGGAGCAGCTGCCGAGCAGCTCAGCCAGCATAATGCGGTGTGTGGCGTTGGCGTTGGTGTGGAGGCGGTCGATCGCCTCGGTGGCGATCTCGCGGGCGGTGTCGAAACCGATGGATTTATCCGTGCGGGGCACGTCGTTTTCACAGGATTTTGGCATGGTGATGATGTTCAAGCCAGCCTGGCTGAGGTGATAGGCCGCGGATTGGCTCTTGTTGTCACCGATGACGACCAGTGCGTCAAGATTGTTGCGGTGGTAGCTGTCGAGGGCCTCCTGGGTGCGGTCGACGGGACCCTGAGGGCTCGGCATGGACTCAGGCACGTGGCGACTGGTGCCAAGGATGGTGCCGCCCTGGGTGAGGATGCCCGAGAGCATTGTGCCTTCCAGCAGGTTTATCTTGCGGTCCTCAATCAGGCCGAGAAAACCATCCCGAAAACCAAACACTTCCATGTCGTGGTTGTTTGCTACAGCCTTGCCAAAGCCGCGAATGGCAACGTTGGCGCCTGGGCTGTCACTGCCTGCTGTGATTAATCCGATTCTCATCTTACACACTCCTGTTCTTTGTTAATCCAATTATAGCCTTAGAAACAGGGCTATGAGAGGATTAGCGTGATGAGTTTTTTCCAAAATTCGCCGTTTTTGTCTCCTACCTGTTATAGTATAAGAAAAGGAGATTAACATGGAACTTAACGAAGCATTCTTAAATGAAATAGTCCTGCTGCGCCATACCCTGGAAAGGATTGCAGCCTCATTGGAGGACATCGACGATACCCTTGAGATCATGTTCCTGCTGGATGATTACGAGGATGAAGATCTGGAGGAACTGGATCTGCTCGATTCTTTCGAGGAAGGGGAAGAATTCGGGGAAGTGGACAAGAAAATCGACGAAGACTGACCCGCAATTGATGGACAGCGGTTGGAGAAACAAAAAAACCGCCTGTTCGCACAAGCGGTTGTTTTGTGTGCCGAGTCATGGATTCGCAAAGAGTTGCGCACATAAGCTTTATGATATAGCTTCATCAATCGAATCTAGGTTTGAATCATCATAAACTCAAATAATTTGTTGAAAAGTTAAAATTTTCAGAAAGGATTGGCAATAATGGGTACTTTGTCTAAAACCACATGTCTCCAGTGTGGTCATACATTCGTGGACAGATCAGGTGGGGGACGCTTGTTTCACCAGTTTCGGTGTGAAAATTGTGGTGAATCTAAATTTGTCAGCCATAAAGAATTGGGGGAGGCTTATGATCGGTATGCGTATAAATCTATCCAAGATTTGTTTGAAGAACTTCAAAACGAGCCTAACTTTGAAATTGAGAGGGAACACGAAAAGGATTACGAAAAGGATTACGAAAAGGATGTAGAGAATATTGTTGGTAGGTGTAAGTGTGGTGGAAGGTATCTACTTCATGCACCATCCCGCTGTCCAAAATGTCACTCTACTCAACTCGAGAGGGATGATTCTGATACTATCTTCTATGATTGAATGTAGCCTTCCAGTGTTTTAATTCTTCACTAATTGCAGAGGCATGGTCCACGATAGCGTTTAAAAAACCTCCCAAATCAGATCTCCGACAGGGAGTCTAACTAGGGAGGTTCTCCGTACGATGCCGAGTCACAGACTTGAACTGTGGACCCTTCAATTTTCAGTCGAATGCTCTACCAACTGAGCTAACTCGGCAACGAACTGAAATTTTAACCGCGACCGGCGAGACTGTCAAGCAATTCGTTTTTGGTGTGTTATTAGTCAGCGAATATGTCAC
>DIWN01000090.1 GCA_002423495.1 Anaerolineaceae bacterium UBA6105
GTGACATATTCGCTGACTAATAACAAAACCTAAAATTCGACCTTGACCAAACCAGCTTTCATTAGTAGAATAAGCAGGTTAATGTAATTGTTAGTTTTATGAGGAGTTAAAGATGACCCCATTACCAAAGAGAAAATCCACTTCCGGTCGCCGGGACCGCCGCCGCGCGCATGACGCTCTTAAAGCTCGTAACAGTGTTACCTGCCCAAATTGCGGTGAGCCTCGCCTGCCCCATCGTGTTTGCCCGAAATGTGGTTTCTATCAGGGTAGAGAAGTTCTCACCATTGATAACAAATAATCACTAATTTTCTGCAACCTACAGGCCAGGGTTACCTGGCCTTTTTTTATATCCGATAATCTTCAAAAAACGCCAGGAGCTGCCTGGGTAGCATTCCATCTAACAGGATGCCATCCTCCAGGTGTTGAACATCCCTGACATGCCCTTTTTCGTGCATCAACGAAACCAGCCTGCCTTCCGCGTAGGGCAGCTTGACTTTCACTTGCACGAAGGTCTGATAAGTCCCTACAGCAATCGCCTCAGTCAATTCTTCCAAGCCGTCGCCAGTCAACGCGCTGATCAGGACAGCATTCGGCTCAGCAATCTCTTTCAATGTTTTAATCTCGTCTGAACTCAGCAAGTCGATTTTGTTGTAAACCGTCAGGATCGGGATATCGGCCGCGCCAATCTCTTCCAGCGTCTCCAACACAGTCTGCCTTTGAGACTGGGCGTTCTTGTGAGAGGCGTCAACCACGTGGATCAGCAAATCTGCCTCCACAATTTCTTCCAGGGTCGCCCGAAAAGCAGCCACCAGGTCTGTTGGTAGTTTCTGGATGAAACCCACCGTGTCCGTTAGCAGAACCGTCTCGCCGGCAGGCAGTTCGAGCTGCCTGGTGGTTGGGTCTAGCGTGGCAAAAAGCTGATCCGCCACGTAAATCCCCGCTTTTGTGAGCTTGTTGAGCAGCGTGGATTTGCCGGCATTGGTGTAGCCAACCAGGGCCACAACCGGGATGTTGGATTTTCTTCGTTGTTGGCGATGCCTGTTGCGGTGCTCACGCACTTTATCCAGTTCGTCTTCCAGTTTGACAATCTTCTTTTTGATTTCACGTCGATCAACTTCAAGCTGGGTCTCGCCAGGTCCGCGCAAGCCAACGCCCCCCACTCCGCCTGACCTGCCCGATGCCCCGCCTGTTTGCCTCGCGAGGTGCGTCCAGGCGCCTGTCAGACGCGGCAAGCGGTAGCGATATTGCGCCAGCTCCACCTGCAGCATACCTTCACGCGTGTTCGCGTGCTGCGCGAAGATATCCAGGATCAAGGCTGTCCGGTCAACAACTCTCTTGCCTTCGCCCAATTCCTTTTCAAGCTCACGCTGATGCCGTGGCGACAGTTCGTCATCGAAAAGAATGATTTTTGCGTCAAACTCATCAGCCAGCAGCTTGATTTCCTCGAGTTTTCCTTTCCCAACATAGGTGCGCGAGTTCGGCGATGACAGATTTTGAGTGACTTCTCCCACTATCTCAAGACCTGCAGTGTCAGCCAGCAGTGCCAGTTCCTGCAGGGAATCTTCGAGCGTAAACTTCGAATCCTCCATAGATCTAATGTGCACCCCAACCATCAGGGCAGGTTCGGGAACAGCTTCTGTATTAATTTGTTCGTTTAGTGAGTTCTTATCGTTGTTTTTCAACCCAATCCTTAATTCTTCGCATAGCTTCAGCAATCCGGTCAGTGGGGATCACGATTGAAATCCGGATGTAATCAGCTCCACTGGGACCATAGATCACGCCCGGTGTGATGCTCACGCCGGTATCCTGAAGTAGGTCGGAACAAAACTTCACTGGATTCGAGAAGCCTTCTGGTAATTTTGCCCATAGATACAGTGCTGCCTCAGGCAAATCCACATCAAATCCAGCGTCAATTAAACCTTCATAAACCACATCACGACGCGCTTGATAAATCTTATTGCGCTTTTGCAGCCATGACTGGTCTGAGGTCAGGGCAACTATTGCAGCATCCTGAATGGGAGCAAAGATCGAGGAATCGATCTGGCTCTTATAATTTGCCAATAAACGAATGATCTCTGTGTTACCAACCGCCATACCGATGCGCCAGCCCGCCATATTATAGGTTTTGGAGAGGGAGTTGAATTCCACTGCCACGTCCTTGGCGCCGTCCACTTCGAGAATACTGGGAGGGACGTAGTCGCCAAAAGCCAGATCACAGTAAGGAGCATCATGGGCAATCAGAATGTCAAATTTGCGGGCATAATCAACCGCTCTGACGAAGAAATCAAGGCCCGCTGTAGCTCCGGTTGGATTATTAGGATAATTGAGCCACATGATTTTGGCTTTTCTGGCAACGTCTTCAGGAATCGCTTCGAAGTCAGGCAGGAAGTTGTTTCTCTTCAACAGGGGCATAAAGTGGTAATGTGCTCCCGCCAGCTCGGCACCTGCCAAATAGACCGGGTAGTATGGATCAGGCAAAAGCACCGTGTCACCCGGGTCAAGCAGGGTATGGTTCAGGTTAAACAAGCCCTCTTTTGAGCCAATCAAACCTAATGCTTCCTTTGCTGGATCAATGTCCACATCAAATCGCCGCTTGTAATAAGTGCTGACGGCTTTTAGAAAAGCTGGTGAACCGCCGGCTGGTGAGTAGCCGTGCTTCTTCGGATTTCGAGCTGATTCAACCAGTTTGTCCACAATAAAATCTGCGGGAGGCAGATCAGGCGAACCCATATCCAGCCGGATCACATCCACGCCACGATCAGTGAGATTTGCCACTACCTCTTTTAAAGCTGCAAAAAAATACGGTTTGAGATTTGCTACAGGTTTTGCCGGATTAATCATATCTCCTGAAAACTTTCTCCTTTTCTTTTCAATGAATTCTCCCCGCAGCAAGCTGCGGGGTATCCACTTTAGATTTTTACCTTGCTACAATAATTTAAACTGCTCGTCATAATGTTGTGACTCTTCCTCCAGGTCTCACTCAGCCTTTTATCTTACAATTTTTCGCAGCAAGCTGCGGGGAAATGCCCTCTTTTGATTAT
>DIWN01000018.1 GCA_002423495.1 Anaerolineaceae bacterium UBA6105
GACCAAGTTGTTCAAATATTGGATAGATCATTATATCTAAAGGAATAATGGAGCCATTTTCAACAAAGTTACCTGTTTGCCAACAAATGCTTCCTGTTGCACGTAAGGTGCGAACACATTCGTTAATTATTATTGTTTGTTGATTAATATATTCCTTTAAATCTACTTTTTTTTCATATTCCTTACCAATATTGTAAGGCGGTGACGTAATTATCAATTGAAAGGTCTCATCAGGTATCGACTCGAGAAAATTAATTGCGTCACCAGAGTAAACTGAAATTCTCTCATTTACATCGAAATCCGAGCGAATTGATTGAGAATCAAAAGGAATAGGTTCTTGTTTCATCATGATTAATGGTAATTATAACCTGATAGCAACATTCAGAACTAGTGTCTCAGTACTGGGAGAGCGCCCATTGGGCTGCTTCCCGCACAACTCCATCCGGTTCGTTGGCGGCGCAGTCCACCAGGGCGGATCTTGCTGCCTCAAGGCGGGCATTGCCGAGCGCGATCGCGACATTGCGGCGGAAGCCCTGGTATTTTGCCCGCAGGACGGGTGTGTTGGCGTAACGAGATTTAAATTCAGCTTCTGTGAGCAAAAATGATTCGACCAGGTCTGGATGTGGATCGAGCATTTGGGCTTGATCAAATAAGGGAGAGGTGTTTTGTTGATTTTGGTTGGAGGGGCAGATGGTCTGGCAGGTGTCGCAGCCGAAGATGCGCTGACCGATTAATGGGCGAAAGGCGTGTGGGATAGGTCCGCGGTGCTCGATGGTGAGGTAAGAAAGGCAGCGGCGGGCATCGATAGTGCGGTTGGGGAGGATGGCTTTGGTGGGGCAGGCCATCTGGCAGCGGTGGCAGTCAGCGCAATCGGCGTTGGTGAGAGGCTTATCCGGTTTGAGGGGCAGGTCAACCAGGAGTTCACAGAGAAACAGCCAGGAGCCATAAGCTGGAGAGGTCAGGCAGGAATTGCGTGCAATCCAGCCCAAGCCGGCATGCTGCGCGTAGTCTTTTTCGAGGATGGGGGCGGTGTCCACGCAGACCAGGTGCTTGAATGCTTGGTCAGTAAGTTGGGCGATTTTCTGCGCAAGGACCTCCACGGCAACTTTGAGCACCTGGTGATAATCGGGCAAAAGGGCATAAGCGGCAATGTTTCCCTGGTTTTCCTGCACTTTTTGAGCACCCGAAGGCGCAGGATAGGCAGCAGCAAGGCTAATAACCGTACGGCACCCGGGCAGCAGGTTGGCTGGGTCATAGCGGGCTTCAATCGCATTTGGTTGCGCCATGTAGGTCATTCCGGCATGACATCCGGCTTCGATCCAATCGAGGTAAGCCTCATAATGGGGCGGAGTATCCGCGCGATTGAAGCCGCAAAGCACAAAGCCGAGACTTAATGCCTCGGCTTTGATCGATTCTTCAAGGGACATGCTGCCTGCTTCAGACGATGGTGTATTCAAACCAGAAGACGGCGAAGCCTACATCACTGGAGTTCACGATCATCCAATCGCTTTTGACTGCGCCGGTCTCCGTGGGGGCGGTGAACTCGATCGTGATCTGCACGCTCATGTTCGGCGGCACATCGTAGGGCATGTTGATCTCAACAGGAGCTCCCATTGCCGGTCCGCCAGTGTGCATGATGTAGTAGCTGGTGTTCCAGGTGGTCTGCCCCGTGTTCATTAAGGTTACAACCACGCTAAATTTTCCACCAGCCGTGATCGCAGTCCCGTCGACTGGAGTGCTGTAGGTCCAAACGCCGGCATCGACGCCTGTTTGGACTGGAGGCGGCGTGGCTGTGGCTGGTCCGCCAACAGTACTTGTGGGAAGTCCAACCGCAGCAGTCGGAACGGCAACTGTGGCAGTGGGGGGAGCCAAAGTGGGGGAAGGAGCCAGCGTAGGTCTGGGCGTTTCAGTGGGGCGCGCGATTTCGGTGCGGGTCAGTTGAACCGCAATGGTTTCGGCCACGTAGGTTTTCATCTGTTCCGGACCGGGCGTGCTGACACGCGGTCCGCAAGCGCTTAGCGCCAGGATTGCCACGCTGAGCCCCAAAAGTAGTTTAGTAAGTTTTGATCGTTTCATTATTCCTCCAAGTCTTCAGCAGACTGGGTTGTGTTGGTAAACAATTGTCAAGGTGATTGCTCGTTTTGTCAAGCCAAGCCCTGTGCGTCAGGGTGCTATGACCGGAGCGAGCAAGTGGACGGTGTCATCATAGGGAGAGCTGTTTGCCTCGAGTTGCAGGATGATCCGAACGCTTTTTCCTGAGAGCATGGACAGGTCCTGGTTGATAGTCAGCAGCTTTCCATCATGAACTTTCCGCCAACGCGCAATCTCAACCAGCGGCTTATCGCCTTCCTGGTAACTGAGCCGCAAAGTTACGTCGCAGGACTCCTGGTCGTTCGCACAGCCCAAAATTGTGCTGAATTTAGCGTTTTCGGGTATAAGCATGACAGGTAATGTGCCCCGCAGAATGCCGTCTTGAATCTGCTGGACACCAAGCCACAAGGCGGGTTCATTATCTTTGGCACCCGTTTCAAGCACGGGCGCAAAATCTGTGTAAGCAAAGCCGCGCGTGTCTGTCGGCAGACCGGGGCAGGGAAGTTCGACTGAGGCATTCGTCCAGCGGATGCTGCAAGCCATTGCCACCAGGTCAATTTTGCCGGTCATGACCTGAATCTCCACCCAGAAGGTCTGGGATGGGTCCTTGAAACTGAAAAGTACACCGTCCGCATTGCGCAGTTTGAAGTCCGCCCGATAACTGCCGCCAACTAATGGGGATGTGAAAGGGATGGAGATTGTCACACTGCTGCCCGGCGGAACGGAACTCTCGGTGAGGGGAATGACCGCAGGCGCGTTCATGGGGTCACCGCTGCTGAAAACCACATCGTAATCCGTATTCCAGGTGCAGGAGCCCGCGTTGCGCAGTGTCCAGGTTTTGTTGAAGACCGTACCCGGAGGGAATTGGCTGCCGTCAGGGATAGTTTCATCGATAAAAGCTGCCTGGTCGCAACTTCCGGAGGAAGTGGGCGTTTGCAGCAGGGCTGCGGTGGGAACGGCGGGGTCAGTTGGCAGGCTAAGAGTGGGAGCAGGACTTGGCTCAGGGGTTGGCGGAACGGGGGAGGGCACAAAATAGACCGCTGTTTGGGTTTGGACAGCCCGATCCGTTGCCACGATCTTGGTTGTGAGTGCCTCAACCGTCTGGGCAGCTTCGGTGCGAACACTATCGAGCGGATCTGTTGGGGTGGCAGTGTTGGGTTGCGGCTGACAGGCGCTTAATAGCAAAATTGCCAACAGGGTGAAAAATAAGCGTTTTTGTGCCTTCATAGTTGCCTCGTTAATGAGAGGTGTTGCAAGAATAACGCCAAAAAAACAGCAGACCAAAGGATCGGCTATTCTAGTGACAAGGGATCAAACCCGGCGGTGACCGATGAACACCGTTCGCAAGAACAGACCGATTTTCATCTTTTGCCCGCTGAGCAAGTACTGAGAGCTAAAGAGGTTTGCAACGCCGCGAATAACGGTGATGACCGCAGCGAGCAGCAATGCGATGCTGGCTATGAGCTGCCAAGGGGGGACTGGACCAACCGAGAGCCGGGTGAGCATCACTACCGGGGACGTGAAGGGGAAGATTGTCATGAATGTGGTAAAGACTGAAAAAGGTTCCATGATTAGTTGACTCATTGCCATGACCGAAAAGATCAATGGGAGCAATAATATTGATGCGAACTGGTTACCTTCCCGCAGGTTGGGAGCCACCGCACCCATGCCTGCCATCAGGCTGCCGTAGAGCAAAAAGCCGCAGATAAAAAAGGGCACGCTAGCCACGATCACACTTTGAGGTATGTTGAAATTTCCGAGAAAGGACAGAATTGATGAGTTCCGGTTAAAGAGCAGCACCAATGTTCCCAGCCAAACAGATATCTGGATCAGGCTTAATGAGCCATATGCCAACATCTTCCCGATAAACAAATCCAAAGGTTTTGTCGAAGAAAGCAGGATTTCGATCGTTTTATTTTCTTTATCCTTTGTGACGACATTAAACATCAGGCCGGAACTTATGACAACAAACATATAGAAGAACATGGTGACTGAATAAGGAACCCAATAGGTGGCACCACTGGATTGGTCACGGGTGTCAGCAGTTTCCGGATCGAAGTATTCATATGTGAAAGAGGCAGGGTTCATATACCGCAAGAAGCGATCCTGGTTGGCACCGAGCAAGTTGTAGTTGATCAAATCCTGGAGCACATTCTTTTGTAAGAGTTCAGTGAGCATGCCAACTTGAGGTTTGATGAAGCGCATTTTGCCCGTTTCAAGATAGTCAGGTTCGATCACGTAAAAGCCCTGCAGCTGACCAGCGGCGGTTTTCTCACGTGCATCAGCTTCCGAAGCTTCCGGTACGAGCCTGCCTTGTGTGAGCCAATCGGGATATTCCTTGATCACATTCCCCAGGTCTACGACCCCAATGGGCAGAGGATTGGCGACTTCCTGGATGATTAATTCCTGGAAGGACGGGGATTTATCCTGGTTGATAAGATTCAATACACCGAGCAGTAAAGATGGGATGAGGGGCACCAGGATCAGGCTTAGGATGAAAGACCGGCGTCTGAGCACCGTTAGAAATTCGAATTTGAAAACCTTAAGTATGTTACGCATCACGGGTCTCCTTGTTGAATTTCTTTCGTAGCAAGAGACGTGGGTTAGATAGAAGCATACCGCGTTTGAACGCAACCCCTGCCAGCCAGATCATTAGCAGGGTCAGAGAAAAAATTACCACAAACGCGAGCAAGATTTCCATTTGTGAAACAGAGCTGATTGCCATGCGAAGTGCGATCGCTAAAGGTGAGCTGAGAGGGAAAAAACTCAAAACCCTGGGGAGAATACCATTCGGATTGTTCATGAAGGTTCCAAATAAATAGACAGGCAGCATCATGGGTATCACCATTAATCCGGTCACTCCCTGCGCCTCCGCGGAACTGGTCATCATGGCGCCAATGGTCACCATGAGGGCAGCAGAAAAGATGAACGAAAAGATCGTCAAAGCGATGCTGACGGCCACATAAGAAAATGAGATATCCAGAGCCATCAGGAATTCCAACTTGTCGCGGAGGACAACCCCTGCGATGCCAAGCAGTATTACCCAGGAACCGATTTCGGTAAAGCCGATGCTCAGATTACCAATTATTTTGCCAGCCATGATTTCCCTTGAGGGGACAGAAGTGAGCAGAATCTCGAGAGTGCGGTTTTCTTTCTCCTCTACCAATGCTTGTAACAGGTAGCCACCACTTGTCATTACCAGGATGAAGTTGAGACCACCAACCAATATTGGCACGGCGATCCGATCCGTGTTGGTTTCTTCGTAAACCTGGCTGCCGTCCAATGATTGCAGGGTGATCTGATTGCCTTCATTGATGCGTGAGACTACCTCTGGAGCTATGTTTTCGGAAACCATCAGATTCTTGCTAACGAAATCACTAATCAGCGATATAACATCGCTGAGGGGCTGCTTGTTTGCCCAATAAATTATTTGAAAACGTGATAAGTAATCCTCGGGTAATATTGCATAGCCTTGTATCTCGTTGGCTTTAATCGAGGCCAGTGCGGCACGCTCATCGGCAAAAACTTGCAGATAAATTTGCGGTTCAAAGAAGGTTGAATTTATCGAATTGTCAGGTTCGAGTTGGATCAAATCACTTTTGTCAACGATCCCGACCGGTCGGGTGTCAAAGGATAGGCGCGAAAGCAGTGCAGACAGCCCAAAAAGGAGAACAAAACCGAGAGGAATGCCAATTAAAGAAATCCAGAAGCGTTTGTTGCTCACATGATGCAGGTATTCGTACCTGGCAACGTTCATGGTTTTATTCATAATCACCGTTGCCTTCCTTAACAACCCGGATGAAAATTTCATCCAACGTTGGTACTGCCACCTCGAAGGAATTGAGTTTGATGCCCTGTTCTACCAGTTCAGTGAGCAGCTCTTGGGCAGTGATCCCTTCCTGCGGGGTCAGGCGATATGCGTCATTGAGTTTCTCGATCCGTGAAACTCCTTTCAGTTGCTCTGGCAGGGGATTGAGCGCGTCGATGATCACTTCGTTTGTGCGAAAACGCTTGCGGACTTCCGAAAGTTCGCCTTCCAACAGCACCCGGCCGTGGTCAATGAGCACCAGTCGGTCGCAAAGCTGTTCCACCTGGTTCATCTGGTGGGTGCACATGACAATCGTTTTCCCGGCATTGCGCTGCTCGATCAGCAGATCCTTGACCAACTGTGTGTTGACCGGGTCAAGAGAAGAAAAAGGTTCATCAATGATGATGATCTCGGGGTCGTGGATCAGGGCGGCGATGAGCTGCCCCTTTTGCTGCATACCCTTGCTGAGCTCCTTGGCTTTCTTTTTGGCATGATCTGTGAGATCAAACTTGGCCAGGTATTTCGGTAAGCGTTCATTTACCTGGTCTTCCGTGAGACCTTTGAGCGTGGCAAGGTAGGTCAGGCAGCGGTCGAGCGGCACATCCTGGTAGAGCCCGCGTTCCTCAGGGATGTAACCGATCTGATTGAGCTTTACATTGGTCATGGGACCGCCGAGGATGGTCACGCTGCCAGAATCCGGTTGGTAGATGTCCAAGATAACGCGGATGGAAGTGGTTTTTCCGGATCCGTTGGGACCGAGCAGACCAAAAATTTCACCTGGACGAACTTCGAAAGAAACATCTTTGACTGCCTGGGTTGCCCCAAAACTCTTGGCGATTTTATCTACGATGATTGTTGACATAGTCCTCCGTTTCAATGGTCATAAAGATGCTTTTCAACCCCCATAATAACAGCGTTTAAGGGAGTTGATTGCAAAAGACAATAGATTATCTACAGTAAAGGGGTATCATGGTAAACCCTGAGCTTGAGGATATTCAAGCATGGGTAATCTCTATCAAAAGATTGCCGTTCAACCACAAAATCGCTAGAGTAACTTAGAATTAGGGCACCAGGATTATGAGGGCATCACTTTGATAACTGAACCTAAACCAACGTCGAGATTTCCAATCGGACCTGGGCTGTCATGATCGCCCTAAAATTTAATCAATTTGATAGAATGGATTATGTAAACGAGGAACAAAATGCCTGAATTGGTCCATAACAACCTGACTACACCGTGGAAGGTCGATCAGCCGATCCCCCTGCCCGAGTACCCACGTCCGCAAATGGTCCGCGGAAACTGGCAGAACCTCAACGGCTGGTGGGATTGCGCCATACAAAATTTGGAAGCCCCCAAGCCTGCATCTTTCGAGGAGAAAATTCTCGTGCCTTTTGCCCCGGAATCCAGGCTGTCGGGTGTGGAGCACGTGCTGCAGCCGGATGAGAAACTCTGGTACCGGCGCAGCTTTATAGTGAGCCGCGATGAGGATGAAGTGGTGCATTTGCACTTTGGAGCGGTGGATTTTGCCTGCGAGCTGTGGGTCAACGGCAGCAAGGTTGGCAAACACTGGGGCGGCTATTTACCCTTCACTTTCGAAATCACAGACTTTCTGGTTGAAGGGGAAAATGAGCTGGTTTTGGCCGTCACCGATGCCACTGAGGCTGAGATGCACCAAAAGGGCAAACAGCGTCTTGAACCGAACGGAATCTGGTACACTTCTGTCTCGGGTATCTGGCAGACAGTCTGGTTGGAGGTCCTGCCCCGGCAGCACATCCACAGCCTTAAACTGACCCCTAACCTTGACGCAAGCAATCTGCTGCTTGAAGTGGCTTTATCTGAGGCAGTCGATAAATCGCGAATGGAGTTGGAAGCGATCGCAAGTTTTGAGGGGCAGGAAGTGGCTCGCAGTAATATTTTTTCCGCTAGGCAGATGCTTTTGCAAATCCCTGACCCCAAAAAATGGCATCCCGACCATCCGTACCTCTACGACCTGACGCTCAGACTGAAGGTTGATGGGGTGGTGGTGGATGAGGTGGGCAGCTACTTCGGCATGCGTAAGTTCGGCAAAGCGCGCGACGAAAAGGGCTTCTGGCGCTTCACGCTCAACGATGAGCCCATCTTTCAGTTTGGTCCGCTGGATCAGGGTTACTTCCCCGAAGGGCTCTACACCGCACCATCCGAGGAAGCCATGCTTTTTGACATCGAATACGCCAAAAAGATCGGCTGCAACATGATCCGCAAGCACGTCAAGGTGGAACCGGCGCGCTGGTATTACGCCTGCGACCGCCTCGGCATGATCGTCTGGCAGGACATGCCCAACGGCGGGCGTACCACCAAGGACGCGATCGTCGCCTTCACCTTCACCTCGGGCGTTCACCGCTCCGACATCCGCCGCCTGCACCGCTTTGGTAGGGAAGATCCCGAAAACCGTGAAGAATATCGCCAGGAACTGAAACAGCTGATTGATAACCTCTATCATTTCCCCTGTATTGCCGTATGGGTGCCGTTCAACGAAAGCTGGGGGCAATTCCATGCAATCCTTACTTCCTACTGGGTCAAGGGCTATGACCCAACCCGCCTGGTGGACCATGCGTCCGGTTGGTTTGACCAGGGAGGTGGGGATTTCCAGAGCCGGCATGTTTACATGAAAGCCCTGAGTGCTTCGCAGCCGGATGAGCGCATATTGGCTGTGACCGAGTTTGGCGGCTATACCTTGCAGGTGGATGGGCACGTTTACACCGAAAAGCAGCGTTTTGGCTATGGTTACCACAAGAATGCTGCTTCGCTGACCGCTACCTACCTGCGCCTGCTGGAAGAGCAGGTAAAACCCCTGATCCCGCTGGGGCTTTCCGTGGCGATCTACACCCAAACCAGCGACATCGAGACTGAAATTAACGGCTACCTGACCTACGACCGCAAGGTCGAGAAAATGGACGCCGCGCGTCTCCGTCAGGCACACCTGGAACTCTACCAGGCGATGAAAGAATAAAAAATCCCCAGGGTATGTTGTGCCCGCGTTTTTCTTGCCTGTTATGTTTTTTACTTCATCGACAGGTTTTCAATGTCGTTTTGCCAGCTCCAGAACGGTGTGATATCTGGAGTGATTGTGGATGTGTCGATCCGCTGGGTGCTGAAGAGAACGAAATTACTGCGGTTGTAGGTTGGGATTACGACAGCCCAATCCATTATGATTTCGTAGGCTTGCAGGTAGAGTTGTTTTTTTGTTGCCTGGTTGTCGCTTGTTGATGCTTGCATTATCAGTGTATCCAATTCTGGATCCTGGATGTAATAATAATTAGATTGATCTCCATAAGGTTCATGAAAGGTGTTGAAACTATGATACGCCTGGTAAAGGTCAGGATCTATTGCTGAATACCAGCTGGCTGCCCATAGTTCTTGCGTACCATTGTCTATTGCTTCCCATAGAACGTTAGAATCTGTGGGATCATTTATTGTCAGGATTATCCCAATCTCAGACAGTGTTTCCTGGGCTGCAACGAGAAGGCCATAAGCAGGGTGATCCCCTGTTCCCTGACCGAGAATGATACATTCATATTCCAGCATTGCGCCTACCGGGGCAACCCGAATCTTGTCCCCAGAGATGGTGAAACCAGCCGCCTCGAAGAAACCAAGCGCGGCTTGTTGCGCAGCCGCAACTCTTTGTTCCTGGCTCATCCCCTGGGTATAAATTGTTTCACCATTTACATCCATTGAAAATGCTTCCTGATAATCCGGATCACCTGGTTGAGGGGATGCCCAAGATGAAGGAATAATTGGATACTCCTGGATGGATGCACTATCTGGACCATAATAAGACTCTATTGCTGGTTTGCGGTGAACGGCCAGGATGGTGGACAATGCTTTACGCAAATAACGGGAAGCAGTTGAGGAAGGGTCGTCTCCCACTTTCACCATTCTGGCGTTTATTCCGATATATCCATAACCAAGGTTTTCTACCCTGGAGGTTGTGATGACATCACCTGTGAGTTCGTCGTTGGAATTGAGATTGTAAATTTCCTCCAATCCAAAGGGGAGGTTGCTGAATTCAGCCAGATCAAGGCTGCCTAAGCTGATAGCACCTGGCAGGGATTGACCGTGGCCTTCGACAAACGCGATCTGATCGATCTTCGGCTCACCTTTGTAGTAATACCTGTTGGCCTCAAGGTAATTAAAGTTTAAATCAGGTTGATAAGGTCCAGCACCCATGGGGATGAAGTCTTTACTGTGCTGCAGTGACAGGTCGCCAAAATCGAAGCCAAACATGTTCAGGGCATAGTTGTACTTATCGGTGTTGCCGTAATGATGCAAGGGAGTGATTGGAATGTCCAGAGAGTAGATCCAATTCGTAGCGAAACCCTCAAGCTCAACGGTTAAGGATGTATCACTAATTTTTCGAACACCTCTTATATTTGGTACTCCTCCAACTATATTCGGATCAAGCGGTCCCCAATAATTTATGAAATCCTGCTCGACTTCCTGGTACACATCAGTGCCGTCCGGCGATTCATAGGGAAAAGCCGCGCGATAGTCATCGTTGTAACAAAGCCGAATCTCCTCAGCATAATCAGATTGGGTAGGATATTCGTAATTTAAATCCCAAGTTTTGCCTGAGCATTTTCCGGTCAGTAATTTCGTGGTTGTGTTTTCCTCTGCAAATCCCCACGAGCGCATGCTGAATGCAACCTGCAGACCCTCGTTGGCATATACTTCTTCAGGTGAAAAGCCAAGAAACTCTTCGGTGTAGTCATCGGTGTAGTTGCTGACAATATAGTCTACTATTTTTTCAACTTCGATTGCCAGAGCCTCCTCCAGCCGAACCAAGACATCCTCCTGCTGGTTTTGCGTCCAGGGGTCAGAGGAACCCCAGACGTGATCCTTTCCGGAATCGTGGATTGACGCGAATAGTTTCCTGTATTTTTCATAAATTTCAGGCGTTGTTTGGGTGCGATAATCCTGTAACCCCAATACTGGCAGGTAAGCGATGTCATTTTGTCCATCAAAAGAAGGATCAAGGAAAGTGTACAGGGTGAAAATCAGGTCATCCGCGCTGACAGGCACCCCGTCGCTGAATTTCAGGTCTGGTCGTAATGTAAACGTATAGAGAGTGTTCCCCGTGCTGGTATTGAAGTCGATCTCGACATCTGCTGGTCCGGTATAGGTGTAAGGAGTGCCATTGAATGAACGCGTTTCGCCAGCGATGGCATTTTCGACTACCATACCCTGTCGGTCAGTTGTCAGCAGACTGAGTTGGGTGAGGTTGATGATGTCTTTCTCGGCGCCTATGCTGTTGAAGAACGGACTTAGGTTTTGAAGTTGGTCGAAAAAGGTGACGACTGTTAGTGAGGTTGGGGCTTCGGTGGGTTCTTCAACCACTGGAGTTTCCATAACAATAAGCGCTTCAGTTGATGTGCTGGTGTGGGTTGGGAGGATCGCTGGTGCTTTCGACTGGTCAGAGAACAAACTCGCGAAAAAGCTTCGAGCCTGACCTGAGAAAACCAGGAAAGCCAGCGCGATCAGGAAAACTCCGCCAAAGGCAATCAGCGGGATAAATTTGTTCTTCTTTTTTGCGTTGCTTACAGATTCTGTCTTCTGGCTCTGGTCAAATTTGCTGGCCGCTACGTCGTGAGCGAGCAGGCTTTCCCGTTCCTTCAGGGTTTGGGTAAGTTTGTCCTCTGCTGGTTTGATACGCCGCTCTACCCGGGGCTTTTCCAAGGTTGTTCCAAGCGCAAGCTCATTTTCCCGTTCGTTTTCTGCTTTCGCCATTTGGCTGACTGACGCGGCTGCAATTGCAGCGTCCTTAAGTGGATCTTCAAGCACCACATCTTCAGTTAGTTCCACTTGCTCCTGTGATGGTTGAGCTGGGATGGCGAACGGCTTTCCTTCGGGTTCGGTCTGATCTTCCTCCGATTGTGTTTCGAAAGAAATTATTTGCTCTGAAACTGCTGGTGTTTCGTCAATCTTTTCGCTAAAAACATCCTCAACCGGGACTTGTTCTGCTGCATCCAAGACTGCGGCTTCACTCTCCTGAGCAACACTTTCTTCGACGGCGGCAGGTTCTTCTTCCAATGCCTGGGGCGTGTCTTCTGTTTCGCCCGGAGTGGAGGCTTCTGCTAATTCCGGGGGCTCTTCGGCTGGCTCCTTGGTGAGCCAATCCTCAGGGATCAATTCACCGACCTGATCCTCTGTTGGGGGAGTTGCTTCCGCTTCCAACAGATCCAGATCTTCAGTTTCGAGGGGAGTGTCGGAGGTTTGGGCAAAGAAGTCTTCAATGCGTTCCTCTTCCGAAAAGCCCTCTGTCTTTAATTGTGCGCTTTGTTCTAACGCAATTTCAGGCAGGTTCACCCCTGGCTCGGTTTCATGCGTTTCAGAAGCAGGTTTTTCGGCAGTAATTGGTTGTGGAGGCTGCTCCTCCACCTGGGGCGGGCGGATAATTGGTATAACTGCGGGAGCTTCCGCTTCGCTCTCGGATTCAGGTTCAGTTTTCTGCACTTCCGGTGTTCCTTTGCGGATGGCAGGTTTTTCGGGTGCTGGGCCAGGTTGGCTGAATGTTTCAGGTTTTGGGCTGGAGCTTTGGGGAGCGCTTTTATACTGAGAACGCCTGACAAGTTCATCAAAGGTGATCTCGCCGGGTGCCAGTGGTTTTGGGAGCCCTTCAACCAGGCTGCTTTGTTCTGCTGGTGTCCTCGTGCCTGTTGATTTTCGCGGGTGACTTTCAAGCGCTCTTC
Organism: Anaerolineaceae bacterium UBA6105; assembly: GCA_002423495.1. GTDB lineage: Bacteria > Chloroflexota > Anaerolineae > Anaerolineales > Anaerolineaceae > Mesolinea. The sequence goes on from DIWN01000018.1 coordinate 12,626, forward strand.
TGACCCCAGCCAGGAAGTCGTTCATGGTCTGGTAGCGGTCACTCGGGTTTTTTGCCAGGGCTACTGTGAGCGTTTCCACCAGGCTTTCGGGGAATGAATCGCTGAAGGTCGGAGCTTCGAGTACATGGCGGGTGAGGACGTGCTCGTATGTATCACCCGCAAACAGGATCTCGCCGGTCAGGACTTCGTAGAAAACGCAGGCAAGGCTGTAGACGTCCGCAGCAGGGGAAGGGCTGCCTTCGGACTTCCAGAGCTCGGGCGGGATGTAATAAGGTGTACCGGCGAACTGGTTGTAAGAATTCGTAGTTTCGGGAGAGCTTTGCTGGATGGATTTGGCTACACCAAAATCACTGATGGCTATGTATCCATCGCGGTTGTAGAGGATGTTGGCAGGTTTAACATCCCGGTGGACAAGGCCAATCTTATGACCCGCTTCCAGTCCGTGCGCCGTCTGGCTGAGCATGCGGATGGCATCTCTGAGGGGCAGTGGACCGCCAGCCTGGATTTTTTGATCGAGATTGCCGCCGTCGAAATACTGCATGGCGATATAAATCTGGCTTTCAAGGTCTCCAATTTCAAAGATCTGCACCACGTTGGGATGCGAAACCTTAGCCATCAGCCTGGCTTCGCGCTTGAAAGATTGGATAAATTTTTGGTCGGAGAGGTATTGTTGGTGGAGGATCTTGAGGGCGACGGTACGGTCGAGGCTGGTGTCATTGGCGCGGTAAACGGTGCCAAAGCCGCCGTGGCCAACTTCCTCGATTATGTGAAATTTCCCTAGATTCATCTGTTAGTGTTGGTGCTAAGGCCAACCATTCTCCCGTCCTGAAAATGTACTGGAGGAATTATACCTGATGGTGATCATTCGGAAGGGATTTAAGCATGATGAGTCAAGGCGAAACACTTTCAGCAAAATTTGCTGTTATGGATACATCCCCTATAAGCGTGAATGAATGGGGGTTATCTGTGCCACTGTAGCCGCCACTCCAATGCGAGAAGTACCAATTATTCTTTGGGTAAGCTCTGATGGTAACCAGGGTACCAGCCGGGAAAGTTCCCTCTCCTGACGCTGTACCTCCTCTAGAATCGTTTTCTAAAAGCGTTACTGTGTATTCTACAACCAGCGTTGGTGTAAACGTCGCCGTCGGAGATGGAGTGTAAGTCGGGGTAAAGGTCCGCGTGGGTGGTGTAATATTCCACGGCGTAGAGGTTGGAGTTCTTGTTGGGGTTGGCGTAATTGTTAGGGTGCGTGTAACTGTGGAAGTGTTTGTTGGTCGGTTGGGCGTATCTGTCGGTTGCCGGGTATCAGTCGGCCAGGGAGTGCTGGTGGATGTGGGTGTTAGGGTTGGTTCAGGCACGATGTTCGTATCCATACAGCGGTTGCATTTGATGTTGTAGGTCCAAATCTCATCGTAATGATTGGGAATGATATCCATTGGTGGGTCAACAACCCCGGTTGCCGGGAAGTAACTCCGCCGCTGAACCGCAAAGGTCCTTTCGGATTCCTGCCCGAATTCCATCTGGCAATCATCCTTCAAACACCAGAGCTGCACTTCGTTCCCGTTCAGGTGGAGCAGCATCGAGCCGCCTGTGAGCTTTGCAACGGCATTCTGATGATTGGGGAGGGTGATCTGAGCGATTTCAGACCTGGACTCGAGCTTCAGGAACACTGTTCCCTGGCGCAGTTCCATCTCAAGGAAATCGGTGTAGGCAATTTTTACCTTCGAGTTGTTGTAGATAAAGACACTGCTGTTCACCTGACCCCTGGCCCCCAAAGACAGCATCAGACCCACATCAGCAAAGGTTTGGATGTCAATTGCTTCGGCGGAATAATCCCCTGCCGTTGCTCCCAGGGTGATTTCCTTACCTTCCTCAACCAGATTCCATGTTTCCAACCCGGACTCAGACCATCTTGGGTTGGAGGGACCACCCCCAGAATAAGACTGATAAGCGCCATCAACCATTAATCCCATGGAGGCGAATTTTAGAGTGCCTGGGTCGACGGCGATCATTGGCGTAAAGGTGGGCGTGGTGATTGAGGTTGGGCTTGGCATGTTCGTCAGTGTGAGAACAGTATTACCTGTTGTAATATTATTCTTAATCAAGAACGATCCACCAACGATGGCTGCCACTGCCACCAAAGCAAAGCCAGCGAGTAGAAACAGCTGCTTGCGATTCTCCTTTTGTTGGCCCTCAACCTGGTTTTGGCCCGGCTTGTTAAACCAGCTTGCCGGATTGTTTGGAGGTGACGCTTTTTCCCGGGAGGATTGCCTCTCGCTATCCCGATACGACTCTGAACGCCCTTCCTGTTTGTAGGCAACACGGGCAGGTGTGGGATCACTTGTACCCTGCTGCCCACTTAACGGAACAGATCCAACCAGTGGCGGGTTTTCAGACGAGCGCGAATCGCTTCTGCTTTGCTTAGCAGTTTTCATTTGCGGCTTTAGAGAACTGCTTTCAGAGATAACTGCGGCGCCGACATTGCCGGTTGCTTTTTGTGACTGCCGGACGATTTGTGTGAAAGATACATTCCCGGAAATTGGCTTGTCTCCGGTTTCCGGCTTTTCTTCAACTAAAGCGTTTGGGGTCTCATATTGTTTGCCAGTTTTCGCGGACCCCACAAAGCTTTGCCTGACAGCCGACAGGAAATCACTGATAGTCTGAAATCTGTCTTCAGGTTTCTTTGCCAGCGCGACCGTTAGTACGTCCACCAATTGCGCGGGCAGCTTATCACTGAAAACCGGCACCTCCAGCATATGCCTGGAGAGGACGTGCACAAAAGTGTCACCAGCAAACAGTACTTCTCCGGTAATCATCTCGTAGAAGACGCATGCCAGGCTGTAGATATCAGCAGCCGGCGTTGGGAAGTCATTAGCCTGCCAGAGTTCAGGTGGGACGTAAAAGGGCGTCCCAGAAAACTGGTTAAAGGTGTGACCGCCGGTTTGATCTGTGCTCAGCACTGCTTTGGAGATGCCAAAATCACCAATTGCAGCCTCACCGTCAGCATTGAACAAGATATTGGAAGGCTTAATATCGCGGTGGATCAGCCCGATCCGGTGCCCGGCTTCCAGTCCGTGCGCAACCTGGTATAAGGTGCGGATGGCATCTTGCAGACGCAGAGGACCACTATTGTTGATCTTCTGCTCAAGACTGCCGCCCACACAGTGCTGCATCGCGATAAAGATTTGATCGTCGACCTCCCCAACTTCATGGATCTGGATGACATTGGGATGTGAAATTTTGGCCATATGGCGGGCTTCGCGTTTAAAAGCCTCCACAAGGTCCGCATTATCAAGGTGTTCGGGAAGCAAGATTTTGAGGGCAACAATGCGATCAAGGGTGACATCTTTGGCTTTATAGACGATGCCAAAGCCACCGCGTCCGATTTCTTCGAGAACTTCAAATTTCCCCAGTTTCATATCTACGTTTAGCCTGCTTTTGGCAGACTTCCCCTTCCAAATGATATCGATGTTAATTAATTATAACCGGATAAAATTTCTACAACCGCCGAAAAGCAGCGATAATTGTTTAGGGTGCAGGTATTACACAACGAAAGCCGAAGATGTTGAAGGCTTCAGAAGGAGAAAATCCACCCCATCGGACAGTTGTTCGTAAACTAAACCGATTCTCGTTCCAAACTCCACCACGAAGCACTTTGTAATCTCCACTGGTTGGACCAAGAGGATTGCTTGCTGGTGAATAATTGTAATATTCCCTGTTGTACCAATCTGAAACCCATTCCCAAACATTGCCTGCCATGTCCAGCGCGCCATAAGGGCTTGCGCCTTCCGGGTAACTACCCACCGGCGCCGTGTCGGCGTAACCATCGTTTACTGCTGTATCCTTCCAGTCGAACTCGCAGTTGGTGTCGCAAAAGTTAGCTTTACTTCCGTCAATTTCCTCTCCCCAGGGATAGGTTCTGCCATCCGTTCCCCGGGCAGCTTTCTCCCATTCAGCCTCGGTAGGTAAACGTCCGCCAGCCCAGGTGCAATAGTCCTGGGCGTCAATCCAATTGACCCAGGTTACCGGATAATCCGCATAGCTTGGATTGTTGTAGTAACTCTCGCGTGTGTGAGATGTGGTATCGTCTGGAATATCACATTTGCCTGCTTTCACGCATTTTTTGTATTGCGCGTTGCTGACCTCATATTTGTCTATATAGAATGCGTCCAGATAAACCTCGTGAACAGGTTCTTCATCATCATTTCCGATGGTACCGCCCATTATGAAGCTGCCAGCCGGCACGAAAACCATTTCCATGCCATCATATTCTCTGAAACTTGACACAGTAGGTTCTGGAGTAGTCGTTGGTGATGGGGCTGCTGACGTTGGCGTTGGTTCAGGGACAAGAGCAAGGTTCTCAATATTAGTTTTGGTCGTGCTCAATTCTGAGGTTTCAGGCGTCAGGATGCAGCGAAAACCGATGTCGTAGCCTGAGAGGTTGGGTTCGCCGTAGAAGCGGTAGGCTGAACGAATGTCGGAAGGCAGGTCAAAATAATTACCGCCACGGATTACGCGGTAAGGAGAAGTGTAAAGGACAACCGGATTATAAACATTATAAGTTCCATAGGGCTCGAACCCATCCCTAACCCATTCCCAAACGTTGCCGGCCATATCCATGGCGCCATAAGGGCTGGCACCCAAGGGATAGGAGCCAACTGCGGTCGTGTCGCCCATGCTCAGGTCGTAATTGGCCAGGCTGTAGTCGGGGATCTCATTGCCCCAGGGATATTCTCTGTTATCCGAGTTGCGGGCGGCTTTTTCCCACTGGGCTTCAGTCGGAAGATCTCCTCCCACCCATCGACAATAATCCTGTGCCTGGAACCAGGTCACATAAACCACAGGGTAATTCGCGTAGGACGCGTTTCCAAAATAATCCTCTCTTGTGTAGGAACTTGTTTTGCTTGGTGCATCACAAGCTCCCTCAGACACACACTGCGCGTATTTCACGTTAGTCACTTCGTATTTGTCGAACCAGTAAGAGTCCAAATAAATTAGCCGAACGGGTTTTTCATCTTCATCCCCGGTTATGCTGCCCATTTCAAAACTGCCCTCAGGCACGTAGACCATCTCCATTCCATCCCGTTTCCTGAAACTCGCTTCAGCTGTATCAGCGGTTGGTGTTTGGGATTGGGAAGCCTGAGTTTCCGTCCCTGGTTCGGCTTGAGGGGGAAAGATTTTGTGTCGGAAGTTCAGGAAAACTGTCAGAAGTGATACCAACCCCAAGCCGATCAAGAGTGGAAGGACGATTTTGTTCTTTTTCCGCGCCTCACCGCCAGAAGGCTGGCTGGTTATTGCGGACCTTTGATCCGCAGCCTGGAGGTCGGTTGGTGGCAAGTCCTTAATTTTGGACCTGGTACCGGGTAAGGCTGGTGGGATAGTGGCAGTCTCCGCATTGACAGGATGGAAGTCAGCCAACGGTTTGGAATTATCCTTGCCGGATTTAACTTCGGATTTTTGTGTTTGAGATTTTGGCCTGGATGGGCTTTTGGAAGGTTTTTCAACCTCAGTCACCGCTGGTGCTACTTCTTTAGCGGGTGAGCTTGGTGCAATGTCTTTTTGCGAGATCTCAGGCGCGGGAGGTTTGGGTTCGATCACCGGCTTTGCAGGTGGTGTCTGTTGAGCGGGTTTGAGCGCCTGGCTTTGTGGCGCGGTGCGGCGCTCCGCTTGCCTGACCAACTGTTCAAAGGTAACTTCTCCGGGAGCAAGCGGCTTTGGAAGTTCACTGATCACATCGGTTTGACTGGAGGACTCAGTTTTGTCCGCTTTTTTCTTTTTGTTCTCGAGTGCCGCCCTGGTGGCCATCAGGAAGTCATTCATGGTCTGATAACGGTCGCTGGGGTTTTTTGCCAGGGCGATGGTGAGAAGATCTGCCAGATTCTCGGGGAGGGACTGGCTGAAAACCGGTGCTTCAAGCACATGGCGGGTGAGGACGTGTTCGTACGTATCACCGTCAAACAGAATTTCGCCAGTCAGGGCTTCATAAAACACGCAAGCAAGGCTATAGACATCCGCGGCAGGGGAAAGGTTTCCGGTGGATTGCCAGAGCTCAGGCGGAATGTAATAGGGGGAGCCGGCAAATTGGTTGAAGGAGTTAGTGGTATCCGGGGAGCCTTGCTGGATGGATTTCACCACGCCAAAATCGCTGATAGCAATGTAGCCGTTTTGGCTGTAGAGGATGTTAGCGGGCTTGACATCGCGATGAATCAACCCAATTTTGTGACCGGCTTCCAGTCCCCGGGCAACCTGGCTTAGCATCCGAACAGCATCTGTGAGGGGCAAAGGACCACCGGCCTGGATTTTTTGTTCAAGGCTGCCGTCGTCAAAATACTGCATGGCGATGTAAATCTGACCGTCCAGATCCCCAACCTCAAAGAGCTGCACCACGTTTGGATGCGAGACCCTGGCCATCAAGCGGGCTTCACGCTTAAAAGATTCGATGAACTTCAGGTCAGATTTATATTGTTCGTGGAGAACTTTGAGCGCGACAACGCGGTCGAGGGACGTATCGTTGGCACGATAAACGGTTCCAAAACCGCCGTGTCCAACTTCTTCGAGGATTTCAAATTTCCCCAAATGCATGCCAGTTCCTCTGGTTTTCCAGTGGGATTTTGCTCTCACTAAGTTTTATTGCGCAATTATACCTTTATGCGTTCTCCAAAAGCCCAACAAATTTCAGTCAGGCGGTTGGAAAAGCAGCAGGGTGTTGCTGGTGGCGTCGGAAACCCAAACCTTGCCGTCTGCAGTGCTGGCGATGCCGCTGATGACGCCCATCAGGTAGCTGTTGTCAAAGCCGCCCCACAAAACTTTGAAGTTGCCTTCACTTTCGAAGCCAATCACGCGCCCGCGGTCGGGATCCGTGATGTATACGTTGCCGTTTTGATCCAGCGCCAGGAAGGGTTTGTTTTCCAGGGTGTCCGAGCTCCAGGCGTCCACTTCCCACAAGAGGGCTGAGCGGAACTGAAGCCCGGTTGGGTCAGACTCAAAGACCTGCACGCGGTAATTCCAGGTGTCGGCGATGTAAATTTTGCCATCCGCACTGATCTCAATCCCGACAGGTTCGTCCAGGTTGCCGGCTTCAAGCCCTAAGCTGCCGAATTGGGTCAGATAGGTGCCGTTCGCATCAAAGACAACCACGCGCTGTTTGCCGGTGTCGGTCACGAAGACGCGCCCGTTCTCATCCAGGGCGATCCCGCGGGGACCCCAGAAGCCATCCGGCAGACCGTTGACTTCAAAGACACTCCACATACGCAGGAACTGCCCATCAGGTGTGAAGACCTGGATGCGATGGTTCCATGTGTCTGCTACATAAACGTTCCCATCAGGACCAACCGCGACACCCCAGGGTTCGTTCATGAGCCCTCCGGGGATTGCTCCATCCATCACATTGCCGTAGCCGCCAAAGGCATTCAGGAACAAGCCCTGCGCGTCAAGGTGGACAACGCGATGATTGCGCGAGTCCGCCACGAACAGGCTGCCATCCGCAGCGATGGCGATATCGCGGGGGGCGTTGAAGATGCTCTCGCCCGCGTAATTGATGACGCTCAAGGGCTCAAGACTGATGGTATTACCGGCGTAAGGGTCCACACGCGGTTCTTCCGGTTCGGGGCTGACGCCGTATTCCCAGATCATCGCGGCGACATCTTTTTTGATGTACATGCGGGCGGTGTCGCTGGGGGACCAGGTGGCGAGGGTCAGCGAGGGGTTATTGAAGGCGATGGCGTACTCAGTGTAGTCGCGATTGAACCAAACTTGCCAGATGGCAGAGCGTTTGGCGGGGTCTTTCCAATCGCGCAGGACGCTCGCGAGAGTCCAGTCGCGATAAAGGGATTCGTTTGGCCACCACATGCGCTTGTAATCATAGCGGTAGTAGCCATCGCGCACCACCGGTTCGATTTTTGAAAAATTGGAGGATCCAACCACAATGATGGGGGAGTCCTGCAAGGATTTTGAGACGTTGGTGTCAAAATCGACCTTGTTGGGATAGTCGCGCATGTACCACCAATAGGGGTAGCGCACGTCGTTGTCGTAGGCGACCTTGATGGTTTTGTCGCCATAAAGCCGTTTTGAGATGGTTTCGATCTGCTCGACGGTGTCTTTCATGTCGCGGGTGGAATGCGCGTAGACAAGGAGCTCCATGGCGTTGTCGTAATTGATGTAGGCGGCGCGGTAGGCTGTTCGGGCTGTCTGCAGGCTGAGCAAACCGAAGAATGCCAGCAGAGCGGCTTTCCAGAAGTTAGCGCCCCCCCAGTTTTTTAGCAGGGCGAACAAGCCGGCGCCAGCGCCCAGAGTGCCCACCAGGGCGAGCAGGAAATCGCTGGTTGCCTGGAGCTGGAGCAAGTCTTTCCCCTGGAAGGGCGGCTCAGTGCCCAGCAGGCTGCCGAGCAAACTGCCAAAGGCAATGAAGAAAACAGCGCTCAACAGCAAAACCAACCAGCCGTGCTTTTCGCGCACCTCCTGCCAGTTGATTTTCTCGATCAGGTAGCCCAAAGCCCAGCCGGTGGTCAGGATCATAGGCATGGTGATGTGCGTGGTCAGCCAGGGCATGCGTTCGCNNGCAGCCCAGCAGGACGGTCTGGTTCTTCCAGTTCCCCCTCTTCGTCGGGCAGTTCATCCTCTGGTTGCAATTTCTCTGAGGCGATTTCTGCTTGCGAGGACAGGGTGAATCCAGTATCCGTGTCCCAAACAGGTTCAATCTCGCTCTCAAGATCAACAATCAATCCCTCTTCAGACTCGATTGGAGTGGATTCAACGTGGGAGAAAGGTTCATCTACCCTGGCGCGGAAAAGCCTGCGGAAAATGCCAATAACGAGGGCAAGGATCGTTCCCAATGCCGGCAAATACTCGTATACAGGGATCTGAACCAAGGCGTAATAGTAGAGCGGCTGGGTGCCCCGCTCAA
>DIWN01000084.1:0-2428 GCA_002423495.1 Anaerolineaceae bacterium UBA6105
CGAACCGCTTAAATATTTCACACCCAGCGCATGGTCAAGAAGATTGACCCAAGAACATCGTGTAGTCTACCTGGTTCGGGATGAACAAATCGACTTTTTGCAGGCGAGATACCATTACTAGATGCAGCTGCTAAGGTGGATTCAGTATCGAACCCACCACATTAATACGGTAAATTATTCAAATCAACAAAAAAACCGCCCTCCATCTCTGGAAGGCGGTTCACTTTTCACTCACACAGTTGCTAATGCGCCACCACTGGCCGAAACATAAACCCATATATAGAACTCGGTCAGAGTCGATGTGATTAAGGATATTGTATGACGTTAGGTTTCAGCGATGGTCGGGTAATGCAGGGAAAAAATCAAAGATAGAAAACAATTTTCGGAGGTGGATCCACTAGGGCTGCGCACTCTCGCCCATTTAGGCCGTAGCAGAATCACAAGCCTTTCTTTTTTGCGCTTTATTATCTAAACGCCGTACCCAAATTAGTTTCAGGTTCTACAAGATTGAGACCTGCGGCAAGTAGTGCCTTGTGCAATCTTGATTCCTGATTAGTTGGTAATTCTAGATAGAAGGCATGTCCATGCTCAGATGGTTCGAAATTAAAGCGCACAACATCCTGAATGTCTCCGAACCCCCCATTGAATAAGAAATTTAGTAAGCCACTAACGGCGGCGACTATTAGTGTTGCCAGTATGCTAATACCAAGTGGATAGGCTCGCCAAACAAACATGAATACCAGAACAACCCCTCCCACAATGGCCATCCTTAGCAAGCTTCGGCGCAGGATTTCCATTTTTTGTGCGCTTCCGGACAAATGCGCAACAGTCACCCATTTGATACTAGAAAAGGGTTCGGTTCCCATTATTTTGCCATTTGCCCTAGGCGCAGAGGCACGAATTATCAATTCTTTCACACCAATTTCAATAAGCATTGGCACTTTTAATGGGTTGCCTGGGTCTGTAATGGGGCCAGGGAATAGCTTAGGGTGCACTACGGTGCAAGGTAACATACTTGATGTATCCATTTATTAACTCCTGAACTTGGTAGTGTCCAACGATTTGCATTATACGTAATGTTATTAATTAATCCAAAATAATAATAACAGAAATCATGATCAAAAGGCGTTAGCAATCTTGCGCTTCTTACCATGCACCATTTATTATACAGTTTCCTCATTCCGCAGCAGCCCGCCTCCCTTTTTTAGGAAGGAGATTTGCATTATGAATTAACTCCGCGTTTAAATCTACATCACCAAGCAGAATTAATATGCGTATATACAACTAAATTCGCGGTCGCTGCCGTCGTTGCGGATCCTGCGCGTGACCATCTCCACCGGCACGCCGATCTTAGCCGGCTCTTCCACCAGATCAGTCAGCCGGTTTTTTGAATCCCTAATTAAACAGCAATCCTTCCTTCTGCTGTAACAACCAAGTGAGCGGATGATTGCTCATCCGCCCTGTAGAAATGTCTTACTTACCTTTCAAGGTGCTCATTTTGAAGAGTACGTAAAGCGGGCAGAAGCCAAGAACGGATGTGATCAGCAAGATCAGGCCGAGCACTACCAGGATAATGCCAAACGTACCTGTGACGATCTCACCAATAAATAGATAGACAAGCAAAACAGCGAGGATGGCACGGATAAGGCGGTCAATATTGGACATATTGCGTTTCATAGGAAAACCTCCATTGGAATGATTTGAATTGAATTGACTTGAATTGATGTAATTATTATAAGCGATTTAGCCCAGGTAGTTTTTGACAAAGTCACATAACAGCCCATGAATTCAGACTGCCGATATCCATAATTTTGGCTGTACTTCTCTCCACAAGTGCCCAGCCACGTTGGGAAAGGTCTTCCGGGAAGCCGCTGATCACCTTCGACAAAGACACTCCTGCCTGCCAGGATGCACAGGAAGAAGGTTTTGGCGATGTTCTCGCGCTCCAACAGAGGATCTTGGCGCTCCAAGATTGGCAAAGCACCTTACAAGCGGGTCACATGTTCCTGTTTTAGCGTGAAGCACCTCTTCACCCATCATGAGGTTTGAGAAACAAATACTGCGTGAATCAAAAGTGCCCTCCAAAATGGAAGGCACTCTCGTTATCAAGTATTCGTTTACCCCTGCATCACAGGGCGGAATTTGTAGCCATAGACGATCATCCCTCGTTCGGAGCCGTCGTTGCGGATCTTACGCGTGACCATCTCCACCGGCATGCCGATGCGCACGGGCTCAGCGCCGAGATCGGTCAGTTGGGCGGTCACAACTGGACCTTCATTCAATTTGACCATGGCAATTGTGTAGGGAGCTTGCTCTTCAAAGCCAGCGGGAGCATTGCTGTAGCTTGTGAAGGAATATACCTCGCCCTGACCGTTGAAGGTGAAGGGCGTTTTGGCTTCGCCGCCGCATTCAGGGCAGACATCGCGGG
>DIWN01000084.1:2466-2647 GCA_002423495.1 Anaerolineaceae bacterium UBA6105
AGGCTTACGGGTTTCAGTTTAGTCATATTAAACTATCAGGAACTCTCAAAAGGGCTGAAAAAGGGATCAATTTGTCTCTTTTCGGTCTTAAACGCAGGTTTTAAAGGAAAACGAGAGCGTATCTCTTGGATTTGATACAAACACCGCGATTGAGACCTGGCGTGCTATAATCGACTCTTGC
>DIWN01000094.1 GCA_002423495.1 Anaerolineaceae bacterium UBA6105
TGGGTTAAGATTCTTCGCAAAAGCATCTCAGAATGACTGTGTATGTTTGTCATCCTGAGGAACGAAGGATCTTGCCTTTTGAACCTTGGGTTAAGATTCTTCGCAAAAGCAACTCAGAATGACAATTCCTTGCTCTCAGATTGTTATTTGACAGGTATTATCTAAGAATGACAGACCTTGCAAAGGTTGCGAGTTTCCGGTTCAGGATGACAGACCCCAGACAGGATGTTATAATCTCAGTCCGAAATCATTGAGAGAAAAACTATGTTAGATAAACTTGAAGCAATCCTCGACCGCTTTGCGGAACTTGACCGCCAATTGGCGGAAGCCGGCACAGACTTTCAGCTTGTAGCAGAGCTTTCCAAAGAACGCTCTGACCTTGAGCCAATCGTCAACCTTGCCCGCGAGTACAAGGAAAACCATGCAAAAGCCGAAGAAACCGAAGAACTGATCAGCATTGCCGAAGGCGAACTGCTGGATATGGCATACCTGGAGCTGGACGAACTCAAAAACCGCCAGCAAGAGCTGGAAGTAAAACTCAAGTCCATGCTGATCCCCAAAGACCCGCGCGATAACCGCAACGTCATCATTGAAATACGCGCAGGCACCGGCGGCGATGAGGCTGGGCTGTTTGTCTCTGATTTGCTGCGCATGTACCTGAAGTACGCCGACATCCATCACTACAAAACCGAGATCATCTCCTCCAACGAGACTGGCATTGGCGGCTACAAGGAAGTTACCTTTTCCATCAAAGGGCGCGGAGCATACTCGCGCTTTAAGTTTGAATCCGGCGTGCATCGCGTGCAGCGCGTGCCCGAAACCGAATCCCAGGGGCGCATTCACACGTCCACCGTTACGGTGGCAGTCCTGGCAGAAGTCGACGACGTAGAAATCAACATCCCTGATTCTGATATCGAGATTGATGTTTATAAATCGGCTGGAGCTGGCGGGCAAAACGTGCAGAAGAACATGACCGCCGTGCGCATCCACCACAAACCAAGCGGCATCATCGTGGCATGTCAGGACGAACGCTCGCAACTGCAGAACCGTCTGCGCGCGATGAGCGTTTTGAAGGCGCGGCTTTATGAGATGGAGCAGGAAAAGCGCCAAAACGAGCTCGATGCCAGCCGCCGTTCACAGATCGGCACCGGCGAACGCTCCGAGAAGATCCGCACCTACAACTACCCGCAATCCCGAGTGACGGATCACCGCATCAACACCTCCTCATACAACCTTGCGGGCGTGATGGAAGGCTACGAACTGGATACTTTCATTGAGGAGCTGCAGCACGCCGAAGAAGCCGAACGCCTGGCAAATTTCGAAACCAATGACTGAAGAAAGTCTGCCCTTTGCAACTAATTGCATTGAGCAGCCCTACCAGGTGGCGCTGATCTTGCTGGCGCATGTGCTGCAAAAACCCAAAACCTGGCTGCTGGCTCACCCTGAAACACATCTGAACCCTGAGCAAAAAGCCCATTTAGAGCGCTTAGTCCGGCGTCTGCAAGAAGGGGAACCACTGCCCTACCTAACCGGTAAGCAAGCCTTTTTTGGGCTGGATTTTTCCGTCAGCCCGGTTGTGCTGATCCCCCGCCCGGAGACTGAACTGTTGGTGGAGCAAGCACTGAGCTGGCTGGAAGCACACCCCGATGCAAAGCATGTGCTGGACGTGGGCACTGGCTCCGGCTGTATCGCGATAGCATTGGCTACACGCAAACCCTGGCTCACATTTACCGCCACTGACCTTTCGCCTGAAGCGCTCAAAATCGCTGAACAAAACGCGGAAACTCTCGGGGCTAAAGACCAGATCACATTTGAACAAGCAGACTTATTACCTGCCGGAAATCAATCTTTTAACCTCATCTGCGCCAACCTGCCCTATATTCCAAGCACGAAGCTCGAAGAAGTTAACACGCTTGCTTTCGAGCCAACCCTGGCGCTGGACGGCGGCGCGGATGGCCTGAGCCTGATCCGCCGGCTGCTTGAGCAGCTCCCTCCCAGGCTGAATCACCCGGGTTTGGTTTTGCTTGAAACCGAAGCCACCCTCGGCGCCGAAACGCTCGCGCTGGCAAAAACAGCTTTCCCGCAAGCGGATGTGAGGCTGCTGCAGGACCTGGCTGGCTTGGACCGCCTGGTGAGGATCGAGGTCTCATGAAAACACAACTCATAGCGGCCGCCCATCCCGATGCCATCGCCCTTGCCTGCGAAGTGATTCGCTCTGGCGGACTGATCGCCTTCCCCACCGACACGCTTTACGGTCTGGGTTGTGACCCCCACCTGCCCTCTGCCCTGCAAAGGATCTATGCCGCCAAGGGACGCGCCATGTCCAAAGCCATTCCGGTCCTGATCAGCCACCCTGAGCAGTTGACAGATCTCGTTTCGGGCTTTCCCGAGCAGGCTGGCAGGCTGATGGAAATGTGGTGGCCTGGCGCGCTTACGCTAGTGCTGCCCAAAATTCCTGACTTACCTCCCGATCTGACGCCCTACCCCGGGCTGGCTGTGCGCATGCCGGACCATCCCGTGGCCTTAGCCTTGCTCGATCAGACGGGTTCCCTGGCAGTCACCAGCGCGAATCTCTCCGACCACGAAAACCCAACGGATGCACAGGGCGTCCTGGCCCAACTCGACGGGCTGGTTGACCTTGTGCTGGATGGGGGCACACTCTCAGGCGGGCAGGCTTCGACGATTGTGGATTGCCTCGGGAGTGAGCCGAAGTTACTTCGCGAAGGTCCGATTTCATTCAGCGCAATCCTGGAAAGGTGGAATGCAACATGACCCGACTGACAAACGCCTGGCTGGACTTTGTGCTTGACCCGGAATCTGGCACTTTCTTTCTCGAAAGCCTGCGCTTTCCCGGGGCAAGCCTGAAGAACGCGGCTTATAACCTGGGTTTTAGCAGTAACGGGTTGCACCCTAACGTTAAATTGGCATCGGTCAACCTGGAACAGCGGGAAGACCCCCGACACGGACTTTTGGAAGTAGTCACCGCACTTTACCGGGCAGAAACAGTCGACCTCGAGTGGTCGGTGGAGTTTGCCCTGCCAGCCGATCAACCCCTGCTCCTGGAGCGCATGGAAATCCGCAATCACTCGGAGCAGATCTTCCACCCCGACATAATGACCTTTGGCGCTTTGCGGGCAGGCGAGCTGCACTTCTCGGAAGATCGCCCCAAAAAGACCGCTTTTTTCAGCAATGGCTGGCAAAGTTGGTCACCCAGCAACACCTGGCAATATGGTCAAAAACAAACCCGCAGCTGGCTGAATGGTCTTTCAACCCCGATGCTCTACGACGCCGGCACGCCGGTCACACGCAAAGACTCGCAGTTCTCATCCGACATGTTTGGCGCGATCATCGATCACGAGGCAAAAGTCGGGCTGATTTGTGGATTTCTCTCCCAAAAGGAGCAGTTTGGCTCGCTCGTTTCCACGCTCCATCCCGAACCGGATCTGCAAATCTGGGCCAATGCTGACAAGGTCGAGCTGCGCCCGGGCGCAAGCCTCCAGAGCGACTGGCTGGCATGGCAATTCTTCGACAGCGCGGATCCAGAACCCTTCAAAATCTATTTCGAAGCTGTCGCGCGGGAAAATGACGTCAAAAAGCGCATCGAGACGCCGCTTGGCTGGTGCAGTTGGTATTACTACTTCCAAAACATCACTCCTTCAGAGATCACAAAGAATCTCCAGGCTGTCAGCCAACTAAAGCCCAAACTTCCGCTGAAGTTTTTCCAGATCGATGATGGCTTCGAGCAGGATGTGGGCAGTTGGTTTGAATCTGATCCTGAATTCCCCAACGGAGTGGCTGGTCTTTCGCAAGAGATTCGCCAGGAAGGTCTGACGCCCGGCATCTGGCTGGCGCCGTTTATCCTGCAGCCGCGGTCAAAGCTGATCCGCAGGCATCCCAACTGGCTTTTGCGTAAGGAAAATGGTCAGCCTGTCAACAGCGGTCTCGTTTGGGGCGGGTTGGGGCGAGCGTTTGATCTCACTCATCCGGACGCGCTTGGCTACGTCCGTGACGTCATCCGAACCGCGGTGGAAGATTGGGGTTTTCCCTATCTTAAACTGGATTTCCTCTACGCGGCTGCCTTGCCAGGTTCGCATTTTGACCCAAGCAAGACCCGCGCGCAGATCCTGCGCCAGGCTTTGGAGCTGATTCGCGAAGAAGCGGGCAGTGACGCCATCTTGCTGGGCTGCGGCTGCCCGATTGGTCCGGCCATTGGGGTGTTTGATATGATGCGCATCAGCGCCGACGTCAGCCCCGAGTGGGAGCCCAACTTCCTGGGCATCAAAAAACCTGTTCACGATGAACCCAACAGTCCCTGCGCCCGTAATGCCATCCAGAACATTATCACACGCTCCCCAATGGACCCTCACTGGTGGGTTAACGATCCGGACTGCCTGCTGGTGCGGGCGGATTCAAAACTGACCCTGCCCGAAGTGCAGTCCCTGGCAACTGCCATCAGCCTCAGCGGCGGAGCGCTTTTACTCTCGGACGACATGAGCCAGCTCAGCGAAGACCGGCTGAGGATAGCCCAAAGTTTGCTGCCGGTGCTGCCGCCAAATCCACAGGTTCTTGACCTGTTTGAGAAGACCATGCCCTCCAAACTGCGCCAGGTGATGCAGACACCGGCTGGTGAACGCCATGTAATTGCCCTTTTTAACTGGTCGGACGAGCCGCGGGATCTGGTGCTGGATCTGGACAATTTTGTGATAGGGAGAAAGCCCTGGCTGATGCGCGAGTTTTGGGCAGGAGAATGGGCGGAAGTCGAAGCGGATTTCGTTTTCCGTGGGGTGCCGGCGCACGGAGTGCGGCTGGTGACCCTGAGCCCGCTGCAAAAGATTGCCTACCTCGGCAGCGATTTGCACGTCTCACAGGGGATTGAACTGCAAGCGTGGAAGGTTTGGGGCAAGAAACTGAGTTTTGAGCTGGATCTGGGGCGCGAAGCCGAAGGCAGGGTTTATCTTTATTGCCAGGCGGTTCCGACTTCTGTTACTGTCGGCAAAGATGAGGTCTATTGGATACAAGAGACTGAAAAAGTGATCAGCATTGCGCTGAAATTCGCGGCTAAGACCTCAATGAAGGTGAAATTTTAGCCAAAGCCAGGCAAGCGTTTTTTACCTCTAATCGATTTTTACTCGACAAAACACAACCGCCCTCTGAAGGGCGGTTGTGGGTTCAAAAGCAGGTCTTATTTCTTTTCTTCGTCTTCTGTCAGACTTGGTTTAATTATAGTCGTTTGAATTGTCTTGTCCTTTACTTTTCCGCCAGGGTGGGCAATTGGTAGAGTACTTGCGAACAGCTTTGACCACGAAGTAGGTGATGATTCCCAGCGGGATCAGGAAAGGCAGCCAGGCGATGCTGAATCGGATCAGGAAATCCACCAGGCCCTGGAAACTGCGCACCAATCTCTCAAGCGATTCGCGTACCACGCCCTCGGGTTTCCAGCCGCCGATTTCAATCGGCTGCATCGATGCCTCAGCAACAAGCGTGACCGCGATCGAGGAAAGTGCAGCTGATTCTTTCAGGTAATTGATGTGACCCTGCAGCACTTCGATTTGCCCGCGGATATTGGTCAGCTCGCGAAAAACCTCCATCGTGTTTGAAAGGTCAGTGGTGTTAGCCATCAGCTCCACCAGCTGCGCTTCAGCAGCTTCGAGATTGCGCAGACGTGACTGGGAATCAACAAAATCAGAGGTCACATCCTGTCCGGACTGACTCTCGGAGATGACGCCTTCGGTTCCATTCGCGCTCATGGCACGAATTTCAGCCAGGGTTGAATCAAGCTTCTCGGCAGGCACCCGGATATTAATCGTGGCTCTGTCATAGCTACGGCCGCTGGAATAATTCTGGTCTTTCCAGGTGTAGGAATTGACCACGAATCCGCCCAGGCGGCTTGCCATTTCAGAAATTTCCTTCATGGAATCGTGGGGCTTGGCAACTGAAATGGTGATCTCAGCGGTTTTAAGCACCACCCTCTCAACCTGTGCTTGCTGCCCGGCAGCATCGTAGGCGGTTGAGCCACCCTCCTTATCCCAGGCTTCTTCTTGAGCTGGGGCATACCCTGGCATAGGAGCAGGGGCTTCCACTGCTTCATTCATTATGTCCCTTGCGGACGAAGCACACGCAGATAACATCAACATTGAAATCAAAGCTAATAGCAAAATTTTCTTCTTCATTTTGTCTCCTTTTGTTTTCTCTTCCACCCTATAGACGAAAACTGGCTGAATTTGTTCCAGAAAGAATTCAAATGCCCTGGCTGAGCCGTGTGGCATGCCTCGAGGGAATGCCGAGTTCAAGGATGCGTTTCTGGACGGATTCCACGTCATAACTCACGCGCTTGAAAAGCCAGGTGTCATCTTGATCATCCCAAATAACGTAAGACGCCTTCGGATTGCGATCGCGCGGCTGACCTACCGAACCAGGGTTCAGAATGAAACGTTGATCAGATCTCCAGCGGTCGGCGTGTTGGGGAGTTAAGATGGTCGGAGGACTATGGAGATTTTGGACGAAAATCGAGGGAACATGCGAATGACCCACCAGGCAGATTTGGGTAAGGTAAGCCGAGAAGTTCTCGTTGGCGATGCGCCCGCTCACAACGTATTCCCAAATTGGTTCTCGCGGGCTGCCGTGCGTGAAGGTGATCTCACCCTCTTCAATCACGACCTCAAGCAGCTCCAAAAAATCGCGAGATTCCTGGCTGAGCAGCTCAGATTGAATGGTGACTGCCTTCGCAGCCTGATCATTAAAGGCGTGCAGATCGATAAAACCCACCAGGGCAGCATCATGATTGCCCATGATGCAGCGCAAGCCAGGCTGCTCCCGCAACAGAGCAATGCATTCGTTGGGGTCCGGTCCATACCCCACCACATCGCCCAGGCACCAGACCTGATCGTAGCTGCCAGCATCAGACAGGACCGCTTCAAAGGCTGTCAGGTTGGCATGAATATCAGAAACAATGAGTGTTCGCAACGTCCTATGGGATGCTAAACGTGAAGCTCCACTCCCCTCCTTCGAAGTTCACCAGCGAGCTGGTGCCAAGCAGAACAATCCAGGAATTGCCGGGTTTGAGCAGGAATGGATTACCAAGCCCATCAAAAAACTGGAGCGGCTTGCCCGAACTTGGGGCTTTCCAGGTGATCTCATAGGCTTTGCCATCGCGAAAAACCGTGGCGGGCAGACCGTTGGTGTTGCCAATCAGATCGATGCTGTGCAGCGTGGTTTTGTATTCGGTGTAAGGAACATTGACGACAATCAGATTCGAAAAGGCAAGCTGCTCGTCGGTGTTCTGGTCGATCGAAGGTCCGTAGACATTGCTGGTGGTTTCGTCCATCGCGAAGCGCAGATACTTGCCGCTGGCTTCATCATAGACAAACTCGCTTCCTTCAGCAGACGAGAAACTAATCCAGGCACTCTCACCAGCTTCGCCGCCTTCCGGAGGGGTAGCCCAGAAAGCCATGCCGCTCAGATCCGGGTCATCAAGCGCGTAACCCTGGTTATTGAAGTATTGTGATAGTGCGGCAGAGTTGCCATAGACACTATAAACCACGTTACGACCGTCGTCGCAGACGCCTGGGCAGAGGTATTTATCCAGGAAGTAGCGACCCGGAATGTAGTTGTAGAGATAGGGTAAAACGTCATTGCCATCTCCGCCCGTGGAGCCAACCACAGCCTGGTAAAGGCTGCCAAGGTGACCATCGACTCGGCGAATGGAGCGGACAGGACCAATTTTGTCGCTGTCCTGCCCGTAATAGAGCGCGGCAAACCGGTTGGCACCCCAACCGATGTAATATTCAAAAATCAAATCAGCCGAGGAAAGTCCCCACTGCGGTTGATAATCGATCTGGTGATTGGAAATTTTCATAATGACCGGACGGCGATTGAGCAGCTCGGGGTCATCAACCTCCAGACCTGTCAGGGGGTTGACGCCTTCGGGGTAATAGTCCGGACCCACCGGCACAGCCGGAGTTGGAGTGGGCTCAGGTATAGAAGTTTCAGTGGGGGCAGGGGTTGGCGTATCGCCGGGTGAAACTTCGACGGTAGGATTGGTTGAAAAAACAGCCGTCACCGTACCCGCAATTGCGGTATTTTCAGCATCCGTTAACGTCGGGGCGATCGGGGCAACACAAGCACTCAACAGCAATGTTGCCGTGAGTACAACAAGCAAGATTCCAGGCGTTTTCTTCATAGCTTCCATCCTTGAACACAGGAATTGTACCTTAATCTCAATTGGGATGATTGCACGCGTAGAATAATTAGCATTCCTTAAGCGCCTGCCAGGACAAGCAAAATTATTCAAAAATTGCGATTTTTTATCACAATCTTGTTTGTTTTAGGTTCTCCAATTGCACTTTTAGCATGACCAGAGCATGCCCAAATCGAAATTACGCTTCCACACCTACCCGCCGAAGGCGCGGTCGGTCAGGCTGGTGCCGACGTTGAAGTACTGCGCGTCGGGATGGTGCAGGATGATCGCCGCAGTGGATTGCTCCGGAATCAACTGATAGGCTGAGGTCAGGTTCATGCCAAGTTCTTCTTCAGCAGGCAGCAGATCGAAAACTTTGCGGTGGTCCTCCAACTCCGGAATGGACGGATAACCCCAGGAATAACGCAGCCCCTGTTCGGGTGTCAGGTTGAGTTCACGGCGGATTTGCTTGTGCAGGTAATCCGCGGTCGCCTCAGCCAGCTGCACCGCCAGACCATGGAAGAAGAAACCTTCCGAGTATTCCGCTGCCGCGTCCAACGCTTCAAAGCGCTCTGTAGCCTCTTTGCCAACCGTCACCACCTGCAGCGCAACCACATCCAACACGCCCGAACTGAGCGGCATGAAGTAGTCCGCCAGGCAGAGTTGTTTGCCAGCAGGTTGGCGCGGGAAGGTAAAACGGGTCAATTCGCGCAGATCTTTGCCAATGGACTCCGGGTCAAAGACGATCAGGTCATTCCCATCGGATGCCGCTGGCCAGTAGCCATAGACCGCCTGGGGTTTGTACCAGCCTTCCTCAGCCGCCCGTGCCAGCATGCGCAGCCTGCGAATATCGAACTCCGCCTGCATTTTTTCCCATTCTTCGCCCTTCAGTCCTGTGCCGCCCCAATTCATGCGGTAGAGGGATTTCAGGTCGAGATGGGTTGCCACAATATGCAAAGGCAAATCGCGCACCACTCGCGCTCCCCACCTGGCGACCTCAGGGATAGCGGCTGCCGGTTTGACAGTCGTGATAATTTCCGGGGAGGATGCCTGACGCTCGGGTTTCTTCTTTCCAAATTCCTGGTCAGCTTTTTCTTTAACCGTCGCCAGCAGAGTTTCCTTGCGGGCAGGGTCCGAGAGTTGATCCATCACATTCAAACCCTCAAAGGCGTCTTTACAGTAGAAAACGCCGCCCCGGTAATATTCCCCGCTTTCGGTCCGCAGGATGCGCCGCCCAAAAGCCGGATTGATGGCCGCTCCGCCGATCAAGACGGGGATGTCCAAATCACGCCGCTGCAGTTCATTGATGATTAAGGACATCTGCTTGCTGGTGGAGACCAGCAGCGCGCTCAGACCAATCGCGCTCGCTTTTTGGGCAACCGCTGCGGAGATGATCGTCTCCATTGGCACCTGTTTGCCCAGGTCAACTACTTCGTATCCGTTGTTCGAAAGGATCGTGCGCACCAGGTTCTTGCCGATATCGTGCACGTCTCCGAAAACGGTCGCGAGCACCAGCTTGCCCTTGGAGAGCCCTTCCTGTTTGTCCAGGTAATTCTCAAGGTGGTTAACAGCCTTTTTCATGACTTCCGCGGACTGTAAAACAAAGGGCAGGATCAGATCCCCCGCGCCAAAGCGATCCCCAACTTCTTTCATTGCAGGCAGTAAAACTTCGTTGAGGATTTTTACCGCAACGACACCCTGCGCTTGGTCGGATTGCTCCTCGAGAATAGCGTCGATGTCCTCTTCGATGCCAGCCTTGTGCCGGCGCAAAACTTTCTGGAATAACCTCTCGCTGTTGGTCAGATCTTCAAATGGGTCTGCCTTTGTGGACTGGTCATCCTCGCTGGTCACGACGGAATCGAAATAAGCAATAAAGTCAGGAAGTGCCGCGTCTGAGCGGTCAAAGATCAGGTTTTCTGCCAGCTCGCGTTCGTTGGCAGGGATTTCAACGTAGGGCTTGACCTGCGCGGGGTTAACGATAGCCATGTCGAGCCCGGCCTCAACCGCATGATGCAGGAAAACGCTGTTGAGCACCTTGCGCGAAGCGGGAGAAAAACCAAACGAGACGTTGCTGACCCCCAGGGATGTGTGCACACCCGGCAGTTCTTTTTTAATCAGGCGAATGCCTTCAAGGGTCTGGATGGCAGAATCGCGGTAGATTTCTTCACCGGTGGAAAGGGTGAAGGTCAGGTCATCGATAACAATATCTTCAGGGCGCAGATCGTACTCTGCTGCCAGCTCCACCAGGCGGCGCGCGATCTGAAGCTTGCCTTCAGCAGTCTTTGCCATGCCTTCTTCGTCAATGGTCAATGCCATCACAGCCGCGCTGTGCTGACGTGCCAGGGCAAAAATTCGGCGGGGTTTGGCGTCGCCAGCCTCAAAGTTTGTAGAGTTGATCAGGCAGCGCCCTGGAGCGGTCTGAAGGGCAACTTCGACCACATCGGGTTCAGTCGTATCGATCACCAGCGGCACCGGCACTTCCAGCGTCAGGCGCTTTACCAAGTGGCGCATCATTTCTGCTTCGTCACTGCGTTCAGTGACAGCCACGCTGACGTCGAGCGCGTGCGCGCCAAAGTCCACCTGGTCGCGCGCGATCTGGAGCATGCCATCGTAGTCTTCCGACAGGAGCAGGCGCTTGAAGGCACGGGAACCCTGGGCATTGAGCCGCTCGCCAATCATAAATGGAGCAGGTTCCTGTTCAATGGCAACTGCCTGAACCGAAGAAGCCAGCGAGGCAAAAGACTCCGGCTCGATTTTTGC
Organism: Anaerolineaceae bacterium UBA6105; assembly: GCA_002423495.1. Lineage (GTDB taxonomy): Bacteria > Chloroflexota > Anaerolineae > Anaerolineales > Anaerolineaceae > Mesolinea. The sequence continues at coordinate 10,937 of DIWN01000094.1, forward strand.
TAGGGTGGTGTCGGTCAATTTTTGGCTCAGTGCAAGGATGTGGGCCGGCGTGGTGCCGCAGCAGCCCCCCACAACCCGAACGCCATAACGGCTGACATATTCAGCCATGGCGGTCGAGAACTCTTCCGCCTGCATCGGGTAAACCGCCTCGCCATCCACGTTCATTGGCAAGCCAGCGTTGGGGATGCAGGAAATGGGTAATTGCGAGCGCTCGCTCAGGTAGGAGATTGCTCCGCGCATGTGCTCGGGACCGGTAGAACAGTTCAGCCCCACCAAATTCACGCCCATGCCTTCCAAAATCGAGAGTACAGCAGTGATATCCGTGCCCAGCAGCATTTTGCCGTTCACATCCAGTGTGACCTGTGCCTGGATGGGTATCCTGACGCCTTCGTCTTCGAAAGCCAGGTGAATGCCATGAATAACGGCTTTGACCTCAAGGATGTCGTTGGAGGTTTCGATCAACAACAGATCCACGCCGCCCTGGATCAGCCCGCGGGCTTGCTCGCGGAAAATATCACTGAGTTCGTCGTAAGTGATGTCCGACATTTCAGGATCACTGGTGGAAATGAGTTTTCCCGAGGGTCCGATGGAACCGGCGACGAAGCGAGGTTTATCGGGAGTGGAAAATTCATCCGCGGCTTTACGGGCGATCTGTGCCGCAGCAAAATTGATCTCGTGGGTTTTATCGGCTAGGCCATAGTCAGCCAGAGTCAGGCGGTTAGCCCGGAAACTGTCGGTCTCAACCACGTCAGCGCCAGCTTCAAGGTAAGCCCTGTGAACTCTGGCAACGGTCTCAGGCGAGGAAATTGTTAGATAGTCGTTACACCCCAGGTAACGCTCGCCGCCAAAATCTGCAGCGGTCAAATTCTGCAGCTGCAGCATGGTGCCCATCGCGCCGTCAAAGAGCAGCACACGCTTGTCGAGCTCGCGGAGATAAGCATCTCTATTTATCAGTTTTTTAGCTGTCATAGTTGTCACCTTACAAAAAATACCTCACCTGGAGGTATCCCTTCGCAGTCTGTTTCATCCATCTCTTATGCCAGGCATAAGAGAGATTAACGAGTAAATCGAGTGTATCATATTTAGGAATGACGTTCAAATTATTTTGCGTGGTTATTAAAAGGTAGAACGAGACGAAGTGCCCGTAGGGCGAGATTGGAAGCAGTACACAACTCATCATACAGAGACCTTGGTGTGCTTCCAATCCGCCATCACGATACCTAATAAATCTTGCTATCCGGCTTCCCATCTGCGGCGGATTGAGGGCACGATACGCTTGTCCATCATATCGCTTCCGGTGCCCTCAATCTCGCCCTACAAAAAAATCATCTGTGCAGCTTTCTGCGACGATCAGGTTTCAACGCAAGGCAATTTTTATGTCCACCACCGGGGTGCCGTGGACTGCCTCCATATCGCGCAAGTGCAAACGGTTTGCCTGAACTGCCAGCACTTCCACCTGGTGAACCCCGATTGGATTCGGGCGGTGGGGCGAACGGGTGCCAAACACACCCTTGGGCGGCAACTGGTGATTGCCGTGCGGTGGAAGTTTAACGGCCAGCGTTCCGCAAATTGCAGCCACGTTAACACCAGAAGTTGATCGCCAGCCTGGATGCCATCCAAGCCATCCGAAAATTCAGGTCCCAAAACCAACCAGGCTTCCTGCCCGGAACCCACACCCTGGGAGGGAGCCTTCTCCACTTGAGTCAGGTCTGATTCGATCCACCCGATCACTTTCAGTTGATATTCTTCCGCCATTTTCCTCCAAATAAACAATCTTATTATCAAATCATACCCCTTTAACGAGGGGAGAAATAAAGTATAATCTCAGCATGGAAGAAAACCAAAATCAGCCCATTCCCTTCAAATTCTATTTGCCAGGCATGTTGGTGCTGGTGATTCTCGGAGCAATCGGGATCGCGCTGATCCTGACCATGACATTGCCCACCATCGGACCACGCTGGTTATTTTTCTTCTTCATGGTTGTTTTCGTGACAGGTTTATTTCTGCCCTTCACCTGGTTTTTGAACCTGCGCTTTCCCTCCAGCCCCTTTGCTGCACCCCAGGTGATCATCCGCCAGGCGGCCTGGTTTGGCATCTTTGCCGCCTTATTGATCTGGCTGCAGATGGGTCGGGTGCTGACGGTGCCCCTGGGATTCATCCTGGCAGCAGCCTTGTTCCTGGTGGAGTTTCTGATCAGGCTCTGGGAACGCAGCCGCTGGAAGCCTAACCCACAAAGCTATTGATCATGGTCTCCCTTCGCGACATCCCCTCGGTAGATCAGATTCTCAAACACCCCCGCACCGAGCAGCTTTTGGGGTCCTATGGACATGCCTGGACCGTCTCAGCCATTCGCCAGCTTCAGGATGACCTGCGCCAAAGCCTGCCAAATTTAACGCAAATGCCAACGGATGATGAGCTTTTGGACGCTCTCGGATCGCTTCTTCAAAAACAATCCCGGCCGTCTTTGCGGGCCGTGATCAACGCCACCGGGGTGCTGCTGCACACCAATCTCGGGCGCGCGCCGCTTTCACGCGCTGCGCTGGCAGCTGTTGAAAGCGTTGCTGGTGGCTACTCCACGCTTGAATTTGACCTCGCCAAAGGCAAACGCGGCAAGCGCGACGTTCACGCCAGCGATTTGCTGACCCGTCTGACTGGCGGCGAAAGCGCCCTGGTGGTCAACAACAATGCCGGGGCAGTATTGCTTGCGCTCAGCGCATTGGCAAAAGGTAAGAAGGTAACCATTTCGCGCTCGGAGTTAGTAGAAATTGGCGGCGGCTTTCGCATTCCGGATGTTATGAAGCAGTCCGGCGCCAAATTGCTCGAGGTCGGCACCACCAACCGCGTGCGCCTCTCAGATTTTGAACAGGCGATCGCCGAAGGTGCCAGCATGCTGCTCGTGGCGCACCAATCCAATTTCAAAATCATCGGCTTCACCGAAGAACCCGCCCTCGAGGACCTTGCCAAATTGGCTCACCAGCACAATCTGCCCCTGATGGTGGATCTTGGCTCCGGCGCCTTTCTGGACACAGAAAAATACGGTCTGGCACACGAACCCACCGTGCAGGAAGTGCTCGCCAAAGGAGCGGATCTGGTTTGCTTCTCGGGCGATAAGCTGCTGGGCGGTCCCCAGGCCGGCATTCTGATAGGGCAAAACGACCTGCTCACCAAGATCCGCCGCCATCCGCTCTATCGCGCGGTCCGCGCGGACAAGCTCTGCCTGGCGGCGCTTTCGGCCACGATTGAGCTATATCTCAAAGGCAAAGCCGAGCAGGAGATCCCGCTCTACATGATGCTCTCCCGCTCGCTTGAAGATCTGACCGAACAGGTGCATACATGGATCGATCATCTCGAGGCTGGCAGCGCATTGGAAGGGCTTTCCACTGTTGGGGGCGGCAGCCTGCCCGGAGAAACTCTGCCCACCTGCCTGCTCGCGCTGAATGTAAAATCCCCGGCAAAAGTTGCCGCGCGGCTGCGCGAAGCTGAACCGCCGATCATCGCCAGAGTTCAGGATGATCTGCTGCTGATCGACCCGCGCAGCGTCCTCCCCTGGCAGGAAGAAAACCTGCTAAAAGGCTTAAAATCAATTGGAAAACTATTCGAGGTACAAAAATGAAACAGGATTTGGATCAACTTATCAGCAAATACGGCGCGGATGCTCTATGGATCACTGGTGCGGCGCAGCATAACCCTGCCATGGTGTATCTGACCGGCGGCGCGCATGTTACCGGCGCTGATCTATTCATTCGCCCCGGGCAAAAGTCTGTGCTCTGCCACGGCATGATGGAACGGGATGAAGCTGCCAAAACAGGTTACGAGCTGCTTAGTTACGCCAAATTCCCGATGCAGGCTTATCTCGAGCAAGCCCAAGGCGATTTGTTGGAAGCTTCCGCGCTCCGATACGCGGATATCCTCAAGGAAATCGGATTGACAGAAGGCACAGTGTTGCTGTATGGCATGGTTGAGTTTGGTCAGCAGTTTGCGCTGATGCAGCGCCTGGCGGACTTGATGCCCGGGCTGCGATTGAGCGGGGATTTCGACGGCAGCATTATGCTCGAAGCCCGCGCAACCAAAAGCGCTGACGAGCTGGCTCGCATCCGGCACATGGGGCAGGTTACAACCGGCGTTGTAAAACGCACCCAGGATTTTCTGACCGCTCATAAGGTGCAGGGTGAGACTCTGATTAAAGAGGATGGCAGTCCCCTGACGATTGGCGATGTCAAGGGGCAGATCAATCTATGGCTGGCAGAAGCCGGCGCCGAGAACCCCGAAGACACCATTTTTGCCATCGGTCGCGATGCGGGGGTGCCGCATAGCGGCGGTACGCCCTCGGACCCCATCAGGCTCGGAAAGACAATTGTTTTTGATATTTTCCCCTGCGAAGCCGGTGGAGGATATTTTTATGACTTCACACGCACCTGGTGCCTTGGCTACGCCCCCGAGGAGGTTCAAAAAGCCTATGACCAGGTGAAGTCAGTGTATGCGCAGATTGTGACGGAACTTGAAAATGACGTTAACCCATCGCGCTACCAGGCACGTACTTGTGAGCTGTTTGAGGGCATGGGACATGAAACCATCCGCCAAGACCCGCAAATTACACAAGGGTACATCCACAGCCTCGGTCACGGATTGGGTTTGAATGTGCACGAGAAGCCCTGGTTTGGGCGTGAAAAAGACCCGAGCAATCTCTTGCATGTTGGATCAGTTTTCACGATTGAGCCCGGTTTGTATTATCCGGATCGCGGTTACGGCATCCGCCTGGAAGACACCTGGTTTGTCCGCGAAGACGGCAGCTTTGAAAAATTCGTGGAGTTTCCAATGGAATTGGTTTTACCAATGAGAGGATCTTAATATGAAAAAGATCGATATGCGCGTTTTAGGAATCGAAAGTTCCTGCGATGAAACTGCCGCGGCGGTCGTTGAGAACGGCAGAGTGATTCAGAGCAGTGTGATCGCCAGCCAGGTGGATCTGCACGCGCAATTTGGCGGTGTTTATCCCGAACTGGCTTCGCGCGAGCACGTCAAAGCGGTGCACGCGACCGTCAAGGAAGCCTTGCAGCAGGCACACATGGGGCTTAACGACCTGGATGGAATCGCGGTCACTCGCGGTCCGGGTTTGGCTGGCTCCCTTGTCGTAGGCGTGAACCTCGCCAAAGGCCTGGCCCTTTCAGCGGACCTGCCAATTGTGGGTGTGAACCACCTGGAGGGGCACCTGTATTCTGCCTGGCTCTATCAAGCCGGCAGCAAGCCCTCCCCTGAACCCAAACTCCCCCTGCTGGCCCTGTTAGTATCCGGCGGGCACACTGAACTCGTCTTTATGCGGGATCATCTGCAGTACGAAACGCTCGGTGGAACCAGCGACGATGCCGCCGGAGAAGCCTTCGACAAAGTGGCGCGCCTGCTGGAGCTCGGCTACCCAGGCGGTCCTTCGATCCAGAAAGCTGCCATGCAGGGGAACCCGCGGGCATTCAATTTCCCCGTGGCACGCTTGAGTGAACCCTGGAATTTTTCGTTCAGTGGGCTGAAAACATCCGTCTTGCGCACGGTGGAAGAGTTCAAGTCGGCCAACAAGCCCGTGCCCACGGCTGACATCGCCGCCAGTTTCCAGGCAGCGGTTGTGAGAGCGCTTTTTGAAAAAACCATTGCGGCAGCCCGGGAATTTAAAGCACGCGAAATTATTGTGGCGGGCGGCGTCAGCGCCAATAAAGCCCTGCGCGAAGCTTTCCGTTCACAGACCGAGTTCCGGGTGCACATACCGCACATCAACCTGTGCACTGACAATGCCGCCATGATCGCCGCCGCTGGCTACCGCCACTTTATCGCTGATGAGGCTTCTGACCTGGACTTTGACGTACAGGCAAACTGGACCTTGGCTGAAACAGCCTGATTTTCGAACTACCATATAAAAGGAGTAAAAATGGACGTTAAATTAACCTGGAATCAAGATATGGCCTTCATCGGCACCGCCGATTCGGGGCACGAAGTTACGCTTGACTCTTCGGAAAGCGTCGGCGGGCACAACACCGGCTTCAGACCGATGGAATTGATGGCCCTCGGCACAGCGAGTTGCTCGAGCATGGACGTGGTCTCAATCCTACGCAAAAAGAGAGTGCCCTTTACGGCTTTTGAATGCAAAGTCCACGTGGAGAGCGTGAGGGATGCCCATCCCCATGTTTTCGAGTTGATGGAATTTGAGTACATCGTCACCGGCAAGGGAATCGATCGGGCGGACGTGGAACGCGCCGTGCAGCTTTCTGAGGAAAAGTACTGCCAGGGCATCGCCATGATGCGTAAAACTGCAGAAATCCGCAGCAAGGTCACAATCATCGAAGAGTAGTTGTTCAATATTCAAAGGCTACAATCTTTCAATAGATCACAGAAAGCCTGCCACCGGAACAAGGAACTTCTTGTGGCGGCTTTTTTGTACCAATTAATCAACTATTGTGAAGCATATCCGTAGGCTGGATTGTTCTCTTCAATCCAGCTTTTCTGCATCGGTGGGAGCAAGCCCCCACCGTACGAAGGATCCTACCGTAGGGGCACGGCATGCCGTGCCTCCCCCTTGCGAAATGCCGGCAATATTTGGTAGAGGCGACGCATGCGTCGCCTCTAAGGGTGGACTGGGGTCAACTGTCGGATTACACGATTTAATATTGCGGTGAGAGCAAGCCCCCACCGCACGGATAATCTCCTGGTTGGGATGGAAATCATCCCATTCGCAAAATACGGAGATCTACGAAAGCATGCATAGAAAGAAGCGCAAATTCGCTTTACTGGTAAAATCGCAGGGTATGAACTTACGGAAATTTCTTGTCGTGCTCATCCTCTTTCCACTTGTTGCCAGTTGCGCAGGCAGAGCTGCCGAGACTGCCCTGCCCGAGCCTATTTCAACCCTTGAAGCAAAACCAACCCTCGACTCCAGCCCAACCCCTGAGCCCACTCCAAGTCCAACTTTCGCGCCAGCCCAACGGCAATTGCCGCCCCTGCCCGAAAATCGCACCCACTACAAGCTGGATCTGATCCTCAATTACTATTCACACTTTGGCGCGGTGACGGAAGTGGTCACCTACACAAACCGCAGCAACCATGCCCTTGAAGCAATCCATTTCGTTGTGCCACCGCGCAACTTCCAAGACACTTACGAGCAATCCGACCTGCGTGGCGAGCGTGTGGCCAGCTTTACAGAAGACGGCATCCACACCCTGGTCAGCCTTTCCTCCCCCTTACTTCCAGGCGAAACGACCACCTTCACCTTCAGCTTCAAACTCTACTTCCCGCTGCATCCGGGCATTTACGGCTACACCAACCGCCAAACCAACATCTCGGATTGGTATCCATTCATCCCACCCTATGATGAAGAACAAGGCTGGCTGGCCTATGATCGTGTGGTCGATGAGGACAACATCATCGTAGGCGAATCGATCGTCAACGAATTCAGCGATTTCGACGTGACTCTCACGCTCACAGACCGCGCTGAGCTGATCGAAGTCGCCGCGAGTTCCCCCGCCACTGGTTCCGATGGTAAGTTTTCCTACCATCTTGAAGGAGCCCGCGGTTTTTCCTTCTCGGTGAGCGACAGCTACTTCGAGCATGAGGTCGTTCAGGATGGGATTCGCATCCGCTCTTACGTCTTCATGAACAATATCGAAACTGGCATTGCCGTCACGCAAATTGGCGCGAATGCCATGAAACTTTACGGCGAGCTCTTGTACCCCTACCCACATGAAATGGTCTCGATCGTGGTCGGAGATTTCCTTCACAACATGGAAATGGACGGCATGGTCATGATCAGTTACGGAATTTTTGACTTCTACAACGCAACGCCCCAGACCGACCTCGTGATCATGACTTCACACGAACTGATGCACATGTGGTTCTATGGAACCATCGGCAACAATCACGCCCTGGAACCCTGGCTGGATGAAGCTTTTGCCACTTACGCGGAGCTGCTTTACTACCAAACTTACCATCCCGCGGACGTGGAATGGTGGTGGGCAATCCGCATCCACGAACAGAACCCCCAGGGTTTTGTCGACTCCACCATTCATCTTGAAGGCGGCTATGTGCCCTACCGCAACGCCGTTTATTTGCGTGGCGTTCAATTCCTGAACGAAGTCCGTCTGGCAGTCGGCGAGCAAACCTTCTTTGCTGCGCTTAAAGACTACGTCTACAGCAACACCTGGCGTATCGCGACAAGGCAGGATTTCTTTGACGCCTTTGCGCGACATAGCCAAGTGGACCTGACACCAATTGTCTCCAAGTATTTTGAAAACTAAGCTTTTCCTTCCCAAAGGGGCTTTTCAGGGGCTTTGCCTCAACTTGACACCCCTGAATTTGACGGGTAATATCCAAAGCTGGAGTAAATATGACCGAAAACACAAACCTACCCCCTGATACTCAGCCCGAAAAGGACGCTGAGATCGACAGCACAAAACCTCTCTACAAACAGTCGGGCATGATCGCCGCTGGTGTTCTGATCGTGCTGGCCTTAATCACACTGATCATTTGGATGGCAGGCAACAAGCCGCCCACCCAGGTTGAAAGCACCAGCACCATTGTTGCGCCCATAGTGTTATTGGAGACAGATTATCCTCCCGCAATCTTTGATGCGCCAACCCAAACACAAGCTCCCGTTCCCACAGTAGCGCAACCCACCCCCGAACCCACAGCTGTCCCCCGTACGGAAGTGATCACACACACTATTCAGGAAGGTGAAACCGTTGCCTCACTTGCGGCAAAATACGACCTGTGGCCTGAAACGATTCTGTGGGGCAACCGTTACGAACTCGGCGATGACATCCGCAACTACACGCCTGGCACGACAATCTTTATCCTTCCAGTGGACGGTGTCTACCACACTTGGTCGGCAGGCGAAGGTCTTGGCGCAGTTTCAAGCTATTACGGTGTTACCCCCGAAGATATCATCAACTATCCGGCCAATAATCTCTCTGCTGGGACGGTTGGCAGTTACGCTTCGCCCAACATTGCCGCCGGCACACGCCTGGTGGTGCCTGGTGGAACTTTGCCCAATTACTTCGCGAACGACACGCTGCTCTATTACGCCGCAGTTGAAAAACTCAATTCGCTGCCGCTGGGCAACGCTGAGAGCTATCCTGCTCCCCGTGATGAGATCATTGCCTATGAAGTCCAACCCCTGGACTCGATCTTCAGCATCGCAGAGCAATTCGACATTCTGCCCGAAACTATTCTTTGGACAAACCGCTACCTTATCGGCGACACGCCGGATGGAATCTATCCAGGTCAAAAACTGATCATCCTGCCCGAAGATGGCGTTTATCATGCCTGGTTATACGGGGAAGGCTTAAATGGCGTCTCCTCAGGTTATGGCGTCACACCGCAAGACATCCTGAACGAGCCCATCAATCAGCTCGATGAACAGGAAATCGGCGATTTCAGCTTACCCCACATCATGACCGGCACTTTCCTTTACATCCCTGGTGGCAGAGGCTCTATTCCGTCATGGGTCAGCGTCGTTTCAGACCCCGGCTCTGGTGATCACCCGAATGTGTCTTACTTAGGCGCGTATGCTTGTAACACAACTGCCTGGATTACTGGTAGTGGGATCTTCCAACTGCCCACAAACACACGCCTCATCAGCGGTTACGAGTACAACCCGCCAGTACACAACGGTCTCGATTATGACGGTGAAACGGGCGATCCCCTTTATGCAGTGGATCACGGTGTGGTGATCTACTCTGGCTGGTCTGACCGCGGTTATGGCAACACGATTGTGATCGACCACGGCAATGGCTATCTGTCGCTCTATGCTCACATCATGGATGGAGGCTTCGCGGTCTCTTGTGGTCAGATAGTATACGGTGGTGCAACCATCGGTTACATGGGTTCCACCGGCAATTCCACCGGCTCCCATCTCCACTTCGAGCTGCGCTACAACGGCAGCCCGGTCAATCCACACAGTTTTGGTTTATAAATCTTTCTGAGAACGGCAAAGGCTGGTCCGCATGACCAGCCTTTGTGTTTACCATCAAGACAGCCTTTTTGTAGGGTTGATTGGCGTCACGTTACCTCAACATGCCTGAATATCTCTATGGCCAACCCATCAAATGGAAGAATCACCATCAAAATAGCATTTTCGTAGGGTGGATTGGCGTCACATTACCTCGACCTGCCAGAATATCTCTATAGCCAACCCACCAACAACAAGGATCTCCTGCCCTGACAAGCTTTCATTTTTTTGATGTTTTTATGGTGGGTATGCTATAACCAAGTGTGAGTCCAATAAATGTTTTTTTGACGCCTACCCACCCTCCGTCTTTGACTCTTGACAATCAAGAATGATCAATATTCCTTTTTAAAAACTGGTATACTGCCATTGGGAATCATCTGTATGCGTCAACGCTTCTTAGCCCTAATTATTGCCTTGAGCCTGCTGCTATCCGCATGCGGTCAGCCCGCCACGCCCGCCGCGGAACTGCCCACACCAGTAGCGCAAATCACCAAACTACCTGAAAGTTCCCCGAATCCCACATCCCAGGCGCAGCCGACCAACTCTCCCGAACTCGAACTTCCTGCCGAACCTAAAAACCGCACCGTTTATGATCTCGATGTGAATCTTGACTACGCGCAGCATACCGTCAGCGTTGTGGAGCGCATCACCTATTACAACCGAAACAACCAGGCGATGAATGAGATACTGCTACTCATACCGCCCCGTTACTTCCCGGGAACCTATTCCGAGGGGAAAATCAGCGGGGATCTTGTGGCGCAGTCGCGCGAGAACGGCATCCAGACCATGCTCAGTCTCGAACCCGCCTTGCAGCCAGGCGCTTCCACCCAAATTCAAATTATCTTCACCCTGATCCTTCCGAACCGCCAGGGGGTTTTTGGCTGGTCGGACCTGCAGACAAATCTGGTAGACTGGTTCCCGATCATTCCTCCGTTTGATGCCGCTGATGGCTGGCAGGTCAACGAAAGAGTAGTGGACGCCAGCAACACAATCGTGGGTGAATACATCCTGGCGGAGTCTGCAGATTTCAACCTACGCTTACGCCTGAGCGGCTCAGCCAAAAACCTGACCATAGCTGCAAGCAGTGAGGGGGAACAACAGCTTGATTTCATTGAATATCAGCTGCCCTTGGCAAGGACTTTTTCGCTTTCTATCAGTGATCAATTTGTCACGCAGGAAGCCCAACACCATGGGGTCACCATCCGCACCTATGTTTTCCCGCAGCACGGCGAGGCTGGCGAGGCTATCATTGAGGTTGCCAAAAACGCGCTCGATATGTTCGCGGAGCTTTTCTATCCATACCCCCGCCAAACCCTCAGCCTGGTGGCAGCCGACTTCCTGCATAACATGGAAACGGATGGCATGCTGCTAATCAGCAAAGGCGTAATCGACTTCTACCGCGACGCGCCGCTCAACAATCTCACGATCCTCGTTCCACATGAAATTTCGCATCAGTGGCTTTACAGCATGGTAGGGAATAACCCTGCCCGTGAGCCCTGGCTGGATGAAGCCTTCGCGACCTACAGCGAAGCCTTGTACTTTGAACGCTTCCAGCCCGAACACCTGGAATGGTGGTGGGCAAACCGCGTGGAGGGATTCGAGCCAAAAGGCTGGGTCGATTCGAACACAAGTATTCCTGGCGGATATACTGCCTATCGTGACGCAGTCTACCTGAATGGGGCAAAATTCCTGCAAAATCTGCGGGACATACTGGGAGATGAAGCCTTTTTTGCGGCTATCAAGCAATACATCAATGAAAACACCTACAGAATCGCCTCAGGAACCGATTTTTTCAACGCCATTCGCGTGTACAGTGATGCAGATCTGGAAATATTGCTGAGACAATTTTTTGCAAGACCCCCATCTTTTTAGGTTTTACATCCTTTAGTTTAATCCGCTGAGATCATGCTGGCAGCATCTGAGAGCGTGCTGGCACGTACCACTTGCGTTCCCCTGACCAAGGTGCCCTGGTATGCCGCCACTCCCTCCACGGGTATCCAGCCTTCGAGATTAAAGGGCAAAACGTCCCAGGCAGCCGGGATCCACTGACCGTTATATTTGCGCGCCAGGTGAATATGCGTGCCGGTTGCGCTGCCGCCCTCACAGGAAGGCCTCCCCACCTTATCGCCCTGCTTCAGGCGGTCGCCCACCTTTACCCGCCCTTCTTCAGCCACGTGAAGGTAAAGGATCACCCAACCAGTACGCTCATCGCCATCGCCATCCAAATCCAACATGACCGTCCCAACGTCAATCCTTGCCACCACGCCGTCAGCAATTGCCAGGGCGTACTGCTCAGTCTCAACGCAACCCTGTGTAGGGAGGGGAGGAGCAAAATCAATCGCCGCCCAGGGTTTACGCGTGCCCCAACCCGTATGCGGACCACCAGTATATGCCCAGGTAGTCCCTTCCTGGAAGGGGAGGATAAACTTCGGCTGGCTGAGCGAGCCAGGTAAAACGGTCAGGTTGCGCTGCCAGGGGTCACCAAATAACTCCTTGAAGGTTTTCGCAAAACCATCCGGGCCAATTGCCTTTTTGTAGGCTTCTCCCTTGTAGACCTGCGAGAAATAATAATGCAATGCCACAGTGGCAGAATTCTGCCAGGGGTCAATATTTTCGATGGTATCGTCTTCCAATACCAGGGATGTCAACTCACCGTTGAAATAACGGTAAAAGCCATCATTCAGCAAGTCAGACGCATAGGAAATCTGCAACTCAACCGTGCTGTTGTAGTTGTCAAAACCCAGGAAAGTTGCCTCTTTGGTACGGTCCCGCTGCGGGTTGCTGAGAGCCCCGGTCTGATACTCCACCAATGCCAGGAGCAGTTTTGGATTCAAACTGTAATTTACAGAGTAGTACTTGATGACCTCAGCTGAATTACGATACTTTTCCTGGATGATAGCGCCAAAATTCTTGAACCAGCCGTCGGTTGAGTCCAGGAAAACCCGCAGATCGAAATCCAGCAAGTCCGGACCGTACACAAACGCGGCGTCGGGGATGATCTGGTAACTGGGTCCCCAGAAAGGCATGTAATAGATCGGCATTTTCATTGGAAAGCCAGGTGGCAAAGTAGTAATATCCTGCGGTATTTCCGGGTTGGAGAAAAGAATTTCTGAAGGGGATGTGCCAAAATGCACTGAGAGAAGCTCAAGATTATCGCCACTTTGAACGACGTAATCCACCAACGTACCTGGTGGATAGACCGGGCGCGCCTCGTATGGAGTGGCCGATGGCTCGATAGGAGTATCGCTGGGGACTATCTCAGAAACGATATATGTCGGTCTTTGGCGCGGAGTGCAGCTGACCAGAATCAAAAAAATGCCAAGAAGATTCAGCCATCTGAATTGAAAATGTTTTAGGGTCTTCATGAGTCTATAACCGGCAACTATCCAATTTTTACTATACCACAAACGCAAAATGGGGTCATTAATCAAGAGAAATGTGTGAGCCACTGGCTCCGACCACACTGGCTTTAACCACCTGGTCACCTCTCACCAGCCATCCACTCAAGGAGGCTGATCCCGCTTTTGCTCTCCAACCGCTCATCACGAAGCCAAGCGGGCCATCCGCTGGCACCCATTCGCCATTGTATTTGCGGACAATGTGCAGATGGGTCCCGGTGGAAACACCCCCCTCGCAGGAGGGATGCCCGATGTGATCGCCAGTTTCAACCCAGGTGCCAACTGGCACGCGTTGATTGGTGGCAATGTGCAAGTAGATGATGTTCCAACCCGTCTGTTCAAAACCATCACCATCCATATCCACGACCACTGCTCCGTTTTCCGAGCGCACCACCAACCCAGGACCCGCAGCGGTCACCCACGACCAATTGGTGTGGCAGCCTGCTTCAGCCGAAGGCGGGGCAAAATCCAAAGCCGCCCTCACATCAGCCGCTCCCCAGGCAGCATGCGGACCAACCGTCATCGCCCAGGTAACACCAGGAGAAAACGGGAGCTGAAGTTCTGGCTGCCGGACATCCGGGGTGAATAATGGCTCAAAATCCACTGCCCGCAGCCATGGATCGCCAAACATGTTCTGGTAAGTCCAGGTGAAACCTTTCTCACCATAAAGCGCTTCTGCCCAGCCAGGGAATGTTTCCTGTTTGGAGAAGAAGTGCATCAAACCAATCGTGCCGCAGTTGAGCTCAGCTGAGAGGCGCACTTTACTATAGTCAGGGAATTCCAATACAACCATGGTCCCTTCGCGCCAGCCATAATAGCCAGTTTCCACAATCCCTGCCGCAGCCTCAAGCTGGTGATAGAGTCCGATGCGATCATTATCAATGATGCCGAGGGGATAGGTTTTTTGTTGAGCGGTTTGAGGTCCGCCATACACCCAGCCGCTCTGATACTCCAACAGGGCAAGGAGCAAGCGCGGATTAATGGAGAACTCTCGCGCTACCTTTTCAATGATGTCAGCCCCACGCATGACACCAAAGCTATAAACCGATTCCTGGTAACTGGCAAGGTATCCGCCTGCCAGACGTACAAATTCATTTACGTCAAAACCAACAGCTGAAGGACTGTTGGCCACCTCACTATCCGGGATGAGTTTGAGGGGCGAAGTAGTTTCATCGAGCCGGTTAGGAATGAGCAGCAATTGTCCTTCCGGGATGAATCCATCCGAAGGGAGCGGATCACGCGAGCTGATATTCTGCACTTCAACGCCAAAGCGAACTGCCAGAACGCCAAGACTGTCGCCACTTTGGGCATAATAGAGGATCGGCGCGTCCTCAGCATAGGTAATCATTTGGGCCTGAGTCGGGATGGTCTGCAGAACAGGCTCCGGCTGGATCAACTCAGGCTCGAGGTGTGTCTCTTCCGGCACAATCAGCGGCATAGCTTCAGAAGCTTCAACTTCTGATGGAGGAAGCGTTGAGGTAGGAGACTGAGCCCCCACCAGGTTCACTCCAGCAAAAAACGCCGGACCCTCCGGAGCTGGAGGAAGCTCAGCAGGATCTGCCAGTTTGGGCAGTTCAGGCGAAGAGGTGACTTTGGGGGAATTGCTTGATAAGAACAGGAAAGATCCTACCGCGGCTAACATCACCAGTGTGCTGGTGATCAAGCGCCGACGGCGGCGGCGGTGAAGCCGCTCAAGGCGGATTTCGCGTTGGCTCTTAGTTTCCGATTTCGTTGAAATCGGCACGGCCATTGTAAGCTTCAACTGTCTCTCCATCTTTTGTTAACATCCCGTCGTAGACTGTTCCATAACTTGAGGCAATCCAACCTCCGAGGTTGAAGGGGATGCTTCCTGCGGCTCCGATCCAGACCCCGTTGTAGCGCCTGGCAATGTGGAAGTGTGTGCCGCTGGTAACCCCACCCTCACAAGAGGCATAACCAATTACATCTCCTGCTGCAACTTGTGTGCCAGCGGGAATGCGCCCCTCTGTGCCAATGTGGAAGTAATGCACCGTCCAGCCTGTTTGCTCGGAGCCGTCGCCGTCAAGATCCAATACCACAGCCGCGGCACCAGACCGCACCACCAAGCCATCCGCCACTGCCAGAACCGGGGCGTCACTCTCATAGCAGCCATAATCGTCTTCTTCACCGGGTGGGGCAAAGTCCAGCGCGGCCCAAATGCTGCCAGTGCCATAACCCCAATGTGGACCTGAAGTAAGCAACCAGACATCGCCGGGCGCAAGCGGCAGGATAAACTCGGGTTGGGCCAGCCCTTTGGGCACAAGCGGTTCAATCGTAAAAGCAAATGGGTAACCAAACATCTGCTCGTAAGTGGCATAAAAACCCGTCTCGGAAACCGCGATTTTCCATTCGGTTTTTGTCTTTACCAGGCTGAAGAAGTGCTGCACACCGGCTGTGGCAGGGTTGATCGTGGGATCGATGCGCATGACCTCGCCATCCGAAAGCACCCAGACTGCCAGGCTGCCCAGTTGCCAGAGGTTGCTGCCGCGCAGCAACTCGTTGGCAGCCCATCCCAGTTGCTTGTAAAGCCCCTGGCTATACGGATTGAGCAGCCCAAGTGGATAATCGGCAGGGATGCCGTTCTTACCCTCACTGCGCACCCAGCCGCTCTGATATTCCAACAGTGCCAGCAAAAGGCGCGGGTTGACCCCGTTCTCATCTGCCACCCGCTGCACAATTTCAGCACCGGTCATAAGACTTTCATCTTCCAGCGTTTCTTCATAACGGCTCAATTTTCCGTTGAACTGCCAGACTACCGATTCTGTGTCAAAATCCTTGGCCGATGGACTGTAGACCAGTTCCGCTTCAGGAATAATTTTGAAGCTGGTGCCCTGCTCGTTAGCACTGGCGGGTGGAATGATCAGGACTTCGCCGGGAGTGATCAGGTTGGGATCTTCGATCTCATTGCGTTCAAGAATCTGTTTGACCGAAACCTGGTTGAGCAGGGCGATCCGCGCCAGTGAATCGCCGCTTTGAACCGTGTACTGAGTTTCGGAGGTCCGCAGCGTTGGCAAAGCCATCGGCGCGTTGGGTGTGGGCTGCATCCCGACGGGGGCAAGGGTTAGTGTGACCTGCGGGACGGAAGTCGGGGGAACCTGGCTTGGGCTTTGAGTCGCCGTTTGCTGCACGTTGAGTGTTGGTTGGGGTGTGTAAACGAGCGTTGAAGCGGATTCGGGCACCCGCCAGGGCTCATAGTCTTTGACAACCCTTTTGCAGCCTGAAATCAGACCTGAACCAACGATAAGAACACAGCTCAGAAGGGAGAGTTTCCGCGAGATTAATTTCATACTGTTATCTGTTACACCAATCGTGCCAGATATGGACCGATCGTGCCGGTCTCCGTTATTCGTATCGTAGGGCGGGGGTTGACTCCCGCCGGATCTTGCTCCCACAGCAGATTCTTGATGTTGCCAACAAAGCGGATGGACAGATACCCTGCTGCGCGGGCACGCGAGCCCATCCCTACCAGGATGCGTCCTTGTTCACACAAGGTCTCCGTCAACTATTCTTGATCGTGCCGGGGTCCATGTTCATGATTGTGCCGACGTCATTGTTCATGATCGAACCGGTTTGCAAAGAGTGCATGTAACCTGACCGAAGGTCTCCATCAATCCTCCCCGATCGTACCGGTTTGCAAAGAGTGCATGTAACCTGACCGAAGGTCTCCATCTTTTATCTTCGATCGTGCCGGCGTCCTCGCCGAGTACAGGATTTGACCGAAGGTCTCCAATTCCGGCCATGATGTGCATGCCAGGAGTGCAGAATGGTGCGATTTTCACCACTCCGCTGTTGTTGGTTCTGAGGTTTTGCCGGAGTGAGACCGCATACATGCTTGCAAGAATACGGGAGTAAGGCGGTCTCATTCCGGCCTACGAAAAACTTCGATCGTGCCGGTCTCCAGACCGAGTACGGGATTTGACCGAAGATCTCCAGCCACAAGAATCCAAAGGCAGATCGCCACGCAAAAGAGGCTCGCGATGACGGATGGTTTCGTCTTTGCGGGGAGCAAAACAACGTGGCAATCTGCCGTTTTGCCGGAGTGAGCCCGCATACATGCTTGCAGGAAGAAGGGGGTCAGGCGGTCTCATTCCGGCCTACGAAAAACGCTCGTTCTCACAAGGTCTCCTGAGTGCGACTGCTTGCGTCCCTTTAGGGAAGCCTCCCTGTGGAACCTTGCGAGGGGTTTGACCGAAAGTCTCAATCTTTTATCTTCTCTCATGCCAAAAACGAGTTGCGACCGGATTTAAAATCGACTTAGTTGACATTTCGCCACTTTCGTATAAAATATCAATTCACGCCGGAGTGGCGGAACTGGCAGACGCGCTACGTTCAGGGCGTAGTGAGCATAGCGCTCGTGAGAGTTCAAATCTCTCCTTCGGCACCAAAGACCTCCTTTATTGGAGGTCTTTTTATTCTCCAAAAAATCGATGGCGAAACACACCCGCAGTGGTACAATATTTGCAACAAAGGTAGCAATGTTTA
>DIWN01000031.1 GCA_002423495.1 Anaerolineaceae bacterium UBA6105
TGCCCTTGAGGACGTTGTCGTAGACATAATCGGGCTCGCGCACCAGCGAACCAGTGCAGATTTCCAGCGCCGCTTTTTGCTGCGATCGACCCACCAGGATGAATTTTGGGTTGACTGCCAGGCGCGGACCTGTGCCATAAAGAGAAACGGCGTTCTTGATCAGCATCGGTTGGTTATAAACCTTGCTGCTCACCAGGTCCCAGTTAGTGTGGTTGAGCGCCACGGTGTCGAGGTTGAAATGCCCTCCTGAAGTCGTGACTTCCGTGGTATTGAACAAGAGGCTGCCATCTGCCAGGTAGGGACCAGTGCCGCCGTTGACCGTGAAAATCTCTGCCACCAGCCTGGAAATCTTGCGCATGCCGGCAGATGCCAACTCGCGGGCATAGGAACGCAGCTTGCGGGTCTCATCGCGGTCGATCAGCTCGAGGGTCAGCGGAATGTAACCGCCATATTTGACGAAATTGGCTGTTTCAGGCGAGTCGCCCACCTGCAATTCAGGATAAGCCGCACCTTCGTTAATACTCGGCAGGTCGCCTACCGTGCCAATCAGAGTGCCGCTGATTTCGTGCAGGCTGGTGAAGTGCTCCTGGACGGTGACGTCTTTCCACCAGTCGTAGCCGGCTTTACCCAGTTCCTCCCAGGTGTTGGTAACTAGCTTGTTGAGGCTGTTCTTGACCAGACCGCTGAAGTCACCGGTGCTTGCCAACTGAGCGCGCTCCGGGAAGTAGCCGCCGTGCAGGTCGTAGTCGCCGGTGGTGTTGAGGTAGAGCTCCCGGATGCCTGAAAGACGCGGCACAGAAGCAGAAAGCATCTGCTTTTCCCGCGGCGCGCCAAACATGTCATCCACGGCTGCTTGCAAGCGCTCCAAGGGCTCGATCATGCCTTCGATGCGGGCTGGTCCCTGCACGCTTTTTGCCCCATCGTACTCCCCCAACATGCTATGCGCCTCGCGCAGTGCCGCTTTGAGTTCAGCAGGCGCGAAAGTGCGGTCCTGGAACTGGTTGCGGATGCGCTGCTGCATGCCGATGGGCAGGCGTGTGTTCGAAAGAAAGCCTTCCAGCAGGCAGGCGCTCATTTCAGAGCGCATCGCCCGCATTTCCGAAAGCTGCTCCTGCAGCTCACGAGTCGTTGAAGCGGGTTGGGCAGTCAGTGTGTCTGTCTGCAGCCCGCCAAGATCCTGATTCTGATTTGATTCCATGCTTTTCCCTCCAAGTTGTAAGGGTTTGATGCCAAGTTGATTGAGCGCGCGCAGGAAGATCCCCCCGCGTGCCGGGTTATAGACCAGGTCAACGGAGTAGATCTTGAGGATCTTCTCCACCTTGCCGGCTTTGCCCTTGAATAAAACATCCGCTGAGAAGCCCACCCTGACCGCCGGTTCGTCGCTCGCTTCCAGCACCTGCCTGCCGATTTCCGCAAGCACCTTTGCGGACGGACCAAAAGCGCTCAGCTCTGCCCGCACGCCGTTGGCACTCTCATCCCAACGGGTGTCGCGCAATACCCCGGCGATATCGCGCACCGAGCGGGCACTCAGGCTGTGATCCACAAAACAATTCACGCCTTCCCAAAGCACCAGCGATTCGCGCAGCACTTCCGCCGGGAATTCCCAACCGTTTGCCGTCCCTGCGGTGATCGCCAGGATCTCAAAACGGTCCTTACTGACAGGGTTTACCTCCAGATTTAAATGCTCTCTGAATTCACCCATTCGACTCCTTTCATGCTCTTCCTTTCCAGACAGCCTTTTTTGCCCCACGCAAAAATCCATTGCTGTTCCTATTCCTCTTCGCCTTTAGTCGCCCCAACTGCCGGCAACTGCTCACCCATAAAGCGATAAACCAGGCGCAGCAGTTCCTCTGAGCTGATCAGTCCTTTCTCGTGCAATCCTGAGGCAATCGCGGCAGCCTTCTGCCCGGCATCCGCCAATTCGGCGTTATCCCGTGCGGAAATATCGCCGCCAGAGACGCTAATCGGGGCTGTCGGATCGACGCTCGGGTCAAAATATGCTCGCCTTTCCACGACTACGCGCAGCAAATCCTGCAACATCCAGCACATCGCCCGCTGGCGTTCCGCAAAACGGCGGTAGCTCGGATTGCCGGATGCCTCAGCCGTAGTCTTGGTCGAAGATTCCGGCTCAGCCAAAAAGTGCAGCGGCAGCCCCACGCCAGCCGCGATCATCTTCTTGATCGCCAGACCATCGCTCGACGCATCCAAAGCCTCCAGTTTGGGCGCAATCACCGACCACTCCTCATTCTCATCCGTCACCAACACCGAGCCCGGCGCAGGCGGATGCAACGCCAGCTGTGCCTGCCGGTTCGACCGCGCGGTTTCATTGGCAAACCTGGCTCTCACCACGTAAACAAAGGCGTTGCGAAAGCGGTTCAGCCGCACCCGATCCTCCAGCCAGGCGCTGTAGCGTGAAAGCCACTTCAGGATCGGCGCCAGGTCGCTCTCACCCCACTGGGACCCAACCGGCCGGTTGACCGCGTAGTGCAGCATGACCGGGCTAAAGCCTCCATTTTCCCCCGGTCTGTCTTTGCCCGGCTGATAGGCCGGATAGACTCTCTCATCGCCATCCAAACCCGGCTTGCCCACATAGCGCAGCTCCTGTTCGATATCCGCTTCGCTGGATTCAATCCTGGCAATATCCGCACTCGGGATCACCCGCAGATAGCTCATGCCGGAAGCATCGGTGGAAAGCAGCAGGAACAAATTGCCGCTGAGCACCAATTCATCCGAGAGCTCACCAGCACGCAGGCTGATATGGTTGAGGCGATGCTCCCAAAAGCGCTGCAGGAAAGCCTGGGTAGCCGCATGCGGGCAGCTGAGCACGAACCCGCCCCCGCTGACGTAATTGGTGGTCAGTTCGGTGATGCGGCGCGCCAGGGGGTTGAAGCGCCAGGCATCCATGCAATCCGCCAGCACGTCCTGACGGTCGTAAGCCAGGCGGTCACGCGGGCTATCCCCTGCCTGCCAGGCACCCACCAGCAGGGTATTCTCCGTTTCTTCCAGGCTGAGCTGTTTTTGCTGCGATTCTGCTTGAGGTTGAAGCCTCAGGAATTGGCGTAACTGATGACGCAGGCTGCTCATGCTGCCACCGCCTGGTACGGCACGCATTCAGCCGCGTGCTTCCCTTTGACAGGGCAAATCTCTCCGTCCAGCGGGCAGATCACCCCGGTTGCATCCGTGCGTCCAAAATACGCCAAAACGTCAGCCGGCGTGCCATTCCAACGGTCGTAATCCATATAGTTGCCCACTCCGCCGATCACCGGACCCCGTTCGGAGGTCTGGTGGATCAGCCAGTGGTCGACGCCCTTAGGCATACGCGGTGGGCAGGGGTACTCGGGCGTGTACTGGGGGAAAGGACGCCGGTAGTAATACTGCGCCAGCCACCAGTCCAACCGCGGCAGGTCCGCCACGCGCAGGTTGGCATCCACCCACATTGCCCGCGAGTAGACGATCGGCAAACGCCCGGTTTCCTGCTCCAGCAGTTCAAGGCTGGTCAGCAGGGTGTTGGTGATCATCGCCCGGGTTTGCCCATGCTCCAGCTCCACATCAAGCACCAGCCTCACTGCGTCCAGATTGATGCCCTCCATAATTTTCAAGAAACTATCCATCTGCTTCAGGGCTGGTTCTCCGGGGTAAAGGACATGGTAGGGCAGAACGCAAGCGCCAATTGCCAGGGCTTTTTGGGAAAAATGCTTGAACATCGGGTCGCGATAGCCCCACGAGACGCCTGCCCGGATCGCGACGAAGTTCACCGCGGGCTTGTGGGCTGCAATCTGATCAAAATCAGGCATCTGTTTGAGATCGGCGCTGGCGTTATAACGCGAAAGGTCAATCCCAAAGGCAAATTCCTGGTTACGCACAAAATAACTCATCAAAAACCTCCATCCATTTCCAAAATCGGGTCGCTGGCAGGGATCAAGACAGCTTGCGATGACAGATGCCAGCTCTGCTCGTCTAGAATCGCGCACATTGATGCCGATAGCACCAGGTCATCATGCAGCAAGCCGCCTTCAGGATCGCGCGCGCCTTCCGGCACGCTCCACCTCAGCAAGCGTTCTGGTCCGGGGCTGACTTCAGCCTGCAAGCCTGCCAGCTGGCGGTAGAAAAGCGCCTGAAGCCGGTCCTGCTCGACAGCCATCTGCCCCAAAAGCGGATTGGCGCTCCACTGCTCGGGCGCACTGCGCGGAGAAAAATCCTGGAAGCGCCCCGTATCCACCACCGCCAGGAATCCCCACCCCAGCCGTGATTTCAACTGACGGGTGAACTGCAGCGTGATCACACGCTCGCCCAGCTTGTCGCGCAGGAAGGACCCCACGCCCGCTCCCACGCCGCTGGCATCCACCACGATCTTTTCCGGCTGCCAGAGCTCCGCCAGGCGCAATAAACGCGCGTAGAGCGTGCTGTGTCTTTCGCCCTGCCAGACCTGGCGGTTGACCACTCTATAGATTGGCTTGCCCACCAGGTCTTCACCCAGGAGCGAGAAATCAAGCTCCACCACCGTTACCGCGGTCAGATCGCGTTCGGGGTTATCCAGCTCGGCGGTTGCGCCGCCCTGGCGCAAGGCTTCATCCTCCCCAGCCAGGTCGATCAGCAAGGCATAACGCTTACCCGGCACGGGCACTTCGAGCGCAGAGTGCGCGCCCTGCATCAAACCAAGCCGGCTGGGAGTAAACAGTCCGCCGGCAAAATCTATTTCCTCGCTGAAAAACTGGCTGCGAACCATCGGGTGAGTGCGCCCCATGCGCACGATCTGCTCATCCACAAACATCCCGTAAGCCGGAACTTCCTGCCGCACCTCTTCAGCCGTGATCTGAAACACCCGCCGGATGCCGTCGCGCGCTTCCGCTTCCCTGGCAGCTCGCAGTTCACGCGCCAAAAGAGTCTGCGCGCTCCAGGCTGTGCCCCAGAAGACGCGCGTGGCGTTGGTGGAGGCCGCCATGGGAGCGATTTGCTTGTCGTATTTGGCTATCTCGATATCCTGCGCCTCATCCAGAGAAAGCAGGGTGGAAGCGGTGGCGCCGACGATATTGGAGCCAGGTGCCGCCGAGAGGAAGGTGAGATGGGATTTGTGAAAGCGGTAGTGATTGCCGACGCTTTTATGCCAGCCCCCGCGTGTCAGGAAGTTGGCTTCCAGGGCGGTTTCCAGGCGGCGCATGGCATTCAGGCTTTGCGGTTGGTAGGTTGGCGAGAGTTTCACCATCTCGGCGCCTTCTTCCGCCAGCAGCGCCATCAGGTAGACCTCCAGCTGCGCCTGCATCAGGTTCTTGCCGGATTGGCGCGGGAACATTACCACGATTGAAATCCCCTGGTTGTGCAGCACGGATTGTACGATCGCATTGGCGGCTGCCTGCTGGTAGGAACGCAATTTGATACCGCCGAAGACGCGCGTGAAGTTGCTGACCCTGCGCAGGGAGCGTAAAAAGTCGGGGCGGCTAAGATTCTCGGCTTGCGAAAGGCACAAACGATGCTTGTAGCTTAGATCGGTTATGAGAAAAGTTAGCGCCTCAGTCATGGCTGACCTCACCCGTCTGCCTGAGCTCCTGGCTGAAATCCGTCAGGCGCCTGAGCAGCTCTTTCGAAGTCTCGTTCTTTTCCGGACCAAGCAACATGACATTCACGCGCAACAAGGAAGCCATGCGCGAACAGGTCAATCCCAAAAGATCCAGGGATTTCGCCAGGTTGACCGGGTAATCATCCTCACCAGCGCCCTCCGCGGCACGCATAAAGCGTTTCAAGGTGCGCGAGAGCATGCTGATCTCCTCGTCGAGGTCAAGTTTGGCAGCTTCGGAAAGCTGCAGGCGTTCAGCCGGGCTGAAATCCGCCAGAAAAGCTTCCCGTTCCGCCAATTTGTCCAGTTGCACAGTTTCCGCCTGCCGGAGTGAGCCCGCCGTGCTTTGGCGGGCTTTTCCGGTGGGCTGCGTAGAAGCCTGACAAGTGGGGTTTGAGTGTCGCATGTTACGCTGCCTCCTTTTATAGAACTATTGTTCTATGTATGGGCATAGTTTAGCGTCTTTTGATGCATTTGGATAGAGGTCAAAAGTTGCCAATTTTGTAAGAGAATGTCATCTTTTACCAGCGGTATACTTGAATGAGTTTTCCTGGAGGAGTAATAATGCGCCGAAAAGACCGTGAGATGGACCCTGATTTTGCCCGTGAGGTGATTGACCGCAGCCAGTATGGCGTTTTGGCTTGCGTCACGCCAGCCGGAAAGCCCTACGCCATCCCCCTCTCGATTGCGAGGGAGGGCGACAGGCTGTTCTTCCATTCCGCCTCTGCCGGCAGCAAAGTGGACTACCTGCCGGATGGTCAGGAGGTGGCGCTGACTTTTGTTTCGCATGTGCAGGTGCCGGAACTGTTCAGCCCGGAGGAACTTGCGAACATGCTGAAGGACCCCGGGGCTGCCTCAAAACTGGGGTCGAAGGTCTTCACCACCGAGTTCGAATCCGCCTGCGTGCAGGGTAGGGTATACGAGCTGACGAATCCCGCTGAAAAGCTATTGGGATTGCGCTCTATCTGTGAGAAGTTCACGCCCGGGAAGATGGCCTTATTTGAACTGGCGGCAGGCGGCGCGCTGAAGATCACGAAAGTTTATGAAGTTCGGATTGAGAGCCTGACGGCCAAACGCAAGCGTTTTGACGCCCAGGGAAACGAATTGAGATGGCAGGCGAAGGGCTAAAAGTCCGGCAGCCTGAGCCCGTTTTGCTTCAGCCAGCGGCGTTGGACTTCATAATCCGGCAGCATCTGCCCGAGGAAGGTCCAAAAAGCGCGCGAATGGTCGTGATAGCGGGTGTGCGCCAGTTCGTGCGCCACCACGTATTCGAGCGCTTCCGGCGGCACCATCGCCAGCCGCAGCGAGAAGTTGAGCGAATTTTGCCGGCTGCATGAGCCCCAGCGCCTTTTTGCCCCCGTGATGCGGATCGATTTAACCTGCAAACCCCACTGCCTGGCAAGTCTGTTCACTTCCGCGGTGACCGCCTTGCGCGTGTACTCGCGATAGAAGGTTTTTAGCCTTTCTGCCCCGTTTTTTTGTTCGGTCTTCACCAGGAAGAAGCCCTGCCCTTGCTTGAAGACCAATCCCTTAGCGCCTTTATCTGCCAGGTGGAGCGGATATTGCCTGCCTGCCAGCCAGAGCATTTCCCCTTCCACAAATTTTAGTGCCTGAGCTGGAGGAGCTACTTTCTCCATCAGAGCTCTTTTTTCTGCAATCCAACTGGAATGCTGTTCCAGGAAGCTGTTGATCTTACGCCTGGAAGTCCCCACCGGCGCTTTCAGCACCACCTTACCCCCGGGCAGCACCTGTACCATCATGCGCTTGCGGCGTCGGTCGTAAATGATTTCATCGGGTTGCTGCGGCATAGGCTTATTATAAGCGGTGAGTTCAGGATTTGAACGGGAATTCGGATAAAAGTGTGGCCTTATGAGATACCTCGATCTAACAAAATTGTCGTGTAGGGTTGACGCCCGCGTCAACCTTGTAATCCCGGAAATGGCAGATCGCCGCGCTTCGCTCGCGATGACGGGAGGTTCGTCTTTGCGAGGAGCGAAGCTACGTGGCAATCTGCAGTTAAAAACATAAGATATATTTAAACTTGCGTGTGACCCTCACCCTGCGAGATATCTCGACTTAACATGATTTTTTTGTACGACTGACGCCCGCGTCAACCTTAGAATATTGGAAAAGGCAGGCCTTTTCCCTACGGCGATCTCCCGGTCGTGCCGGTCTCCACCATTCTGTTCGTGCCGGTCTCCTGAGAGCGAAGCCTCCCTGTGGGACCGAGCACGGCATCTGACCGAAGGTCTCCTCAATTAGAGTTGCACGTAGGGTTGACGCCTGCGTCAACCTCATAAGCTTGGAAAAGGCAGGCCTTTTCCCTACGACGATCTCCTGTTCATACCGGTATTCAACATACATCCAACAGTTTCGGAGCGTCGGAGTGAGGGAAAAGAGCCCTCATTCCGACCTACAAAAGACTAAGAAAAAAGGCAGATCGCCATACCCTGCTTCGCGGGCACAGGCGCTTCGCTCGCGATGACAGGAAGCCGTGTTGAGCGCCTTTTTCGGGTACAATCTGTGCATATGAAACTCCTCCAAAAAGGCTGGATATTCTGCCTGGTATTGATACTTTCCCTGACTGCCTGTAGTGGGGGTGGGGAGGCTTTGCCTCTTGTGTCCGCCCCGGATCCGCAAAGTCGGTTTGAATTTTCAATGCCAGAGGGATGGCAGAGCCAGACTGAAGGCGACGTGAGCCTCTACACACCCTCTGATTATGACGGCAGCGAAGAAGACCTGCGCGTGCTGCTCTATCTCTCCCCCACAAACCTGCTCAACACCAATCAGCACCTTGACGCGGCCGAACCATTGATACAGGATTTTATCAGCAGCCACCTCGATGAAGTCTATGAGGTCATCAACCAGAGCGAAACAAAAGTCGACCGTTACCCTGCCGTTCAGTTCGACATTGCCAAGCCCCACCAGGATTCCTACATGCTCGGCAAGTTGGTGATCGTCGCGATGCCCGGCGTGGTGGTTATGCTGCTGGGCACGGGAATTCAAGCGGACTGGGAAGCCTTCGAGCCGACTTTCCGCGCCATGCTATCAGACTTTCACCTGATCAACGCCTTCACCCCCACCCCTCCGCAGAGTTAGCGATGCGTCCCACTTTCCGCTTGATCCCCCTTCTTCTGCTGATAAGCGCACTGGCTGCCTGCCAGTATCAGACCACTCTGCCAGGCCGAAGTGAGGTGCCCATCTACAAACCCCCGCAAGTCCTCAGCCCCACTCCCGCCCTAACAGCCACACCTGAGCCGCCAGACTACATCCAGACCGGCAGTCCGGTTCAAGTGAGTGCCGGAATGTATTCCTTTGAGCCTGTTACCGCCTGGGACGAAAGCGGCGTGCCGCTCGCGGTTCGCATTAAGGATTCGCGCGTCACGCTCAGCAATGCGGAAGAGACCCTCTTTTTCAGCCTGGCCAGCGAACCCGCGCCGTCAGGTTCCACCTCCCGGGTCTGTTTGGACACGATCCTTCAGCGCATGGCAGCAGACCTCTCTGACCTCGAGTACAGCCAACCCGCCGACGTCCTGACCCAAGCCGGCACAGCACTGCAAGTCCAGCTGCAGGCAAGGGTTTTCAGCCTGAGCTCCATCGGCGCGCTCCAGGTGATCCAGGTGAACCAGCGCTGTTTCAGCCTGTTTGGGCTTGCAACATCAGAAGACTCAGCAAGCCTTTGGGAGCTTTCAGGCGGGCCAATCCTCAAGCGGCTGCAGCAATCCGTGCGCTTCCTGGAAGCTTCGCAATTAATGTATTGCGATGTAGCAAAAGACGCCAGCTACGGTTACAGCCCCGAGAATCCAATCCGCACAGGCAACACCAACCTCTACGACGGACGCACCCGGCAGGAAACTTACCTTTTAACCCTGCGCGGACCGAATAACGAAGAAATCTTCTTCACGCGTCTCACACCCAAGTTTAATGAACAGGGCGTGAT
This sequence comes from Anaerolineaceae bacterium UBA6105, assembly GCA_002423495.1. Classification (GTDB taxonomy): domain Bacteria; phylum Chloroflexota; class Anaerolineae; order Anaerolineales; family Anaerolineaceae; genus Mesolinea. Next base: position 9,492 of record DIWN01000031.1, read on the forward strand.
CGTGGATCCCTATCGCATTGAATATGCCCAGATCCCTGAAGCCGTCACGCTCTATTTTGATATGAACTCCTTTGAGCCACTTTTCGCCCCCCAGGGTTTCACCTGCAAGGCTGCCTTCCCCATCCCAGCTCCATAAACGAGACCGCCGCCAATGTTCAAAAAATATCCACCGCAATTCTGGTTAATGCTGCTCGGTCTGATCATCTCCACGACCGGCACCACCATGGTCTGGCCATTTTTGACCATCTACGCCAGCGAAACGCTCAGCATGCCCATGGCGGCAGTTACCAGCCTGATGAGCATCAACTCGCTCTCCGGGCTGACCGCCACAATTCTGGCTGGCTCGCTGGTGGACCGTTTTGGACGCAAAAGCATCATGGCTGTGGGACTCTTTGGCGCGGCACTGGCATACTTTGGCTACATCCAGGCCAGTTCTTACTGGCATTTCGCGCTTTTGATGCTGGCCTCAGGTCTTTTCAGCCCACTCTACCGGCTCGGCTCGGATGCTATCCTGGCAGATATGCTACCCCCTGCCGATCGCATCCAGGGCTATAGCATTTTCCGCATGGCACGCAATATCGGCGTGGCACTCGGACCAATGATCGGCGGGATTTTGCTCTCGAGCAATTACAACATCGGCTTCACAGGCGCGGCGCTTGCGCTGACACTTTATGGACTGATCACGCTCTTCTTCTTGCGCGAAACCCTGGTGCGAGATCCCGAAGCCAAACCTGAAAGTATCAGGGATCAGATCCGGGTCTATCGCCAGGCTTTCAGCAACAAGCCCTTCGCCCACATGGTGGGCGCGTTCACCCTGATGGAGATCTGCGCGGCTTTGATGTGGGTTTTACTGGCAGTCTACCTCAAACAAAACTTTGGTCTGACTGAATCCACCTATAGCTGGATCCCAACCACCAACGCCTTAATGGTCGTTTTCCTGCAGGTATTCGTCACCCGGTCCATGAGATCCTACCGCGACACGCAGGTGATGCCGATTGGCGCGATTTTTTACGTGGCGGCAATGCTGATCGTAGGGGTTAGCAGCAGGTTCTGGGGTTTCTGGATGGCAATGGTTGTGATGACGCTCGGCGAGCTGATCACCGCCCCAACCGCAACCACTTTCGTGGCAAACCTGGCTCCACCGGATCAGCGCGGGCGCTACCTGGGAGTCTTTGGGCTCACCTGGCATGTTGCTATGGCAATCGGTCCACTTGCGGCGGGAATTCTGACCGACGCGTTTGGCATTCGCTCGCCCTGGTTTGCCGGCGCAGTGGTTGGTGTTCTGTCCATCTATGCTTTTGCGACATTGGATCGAAGAAGAGCACGATCAAGGCTGATTTCCTGACCAGGTCACCCCACTAGATTTTTTCGTATAAAACGCGGCAAGCCCCGTTCGTTTTCCCACCCGGAACGGCGCAAAACCGTTCCCTACCACGCGAATCATCTTTCGTAGGGAAGGGGCTCGACCCCTTCCGCAAGATGGCAAAACGGAACGTAAAAGACCATTCCCCACAACAATCACGCAACAAAACCAAACAAAACGGCACAAGGCCATTCCCTGCCGAAATCAACTGCTTGACATCCCCTGGATAAACCGTGATAATATAGAACATATATTCTATTATTGCGGGTGACGAATTGACACAGATGTTTGTCTTTAATCAAAAAGGAGAGCTGCAGGTGCGCGAGGTTTCCGAGCGGGCAGAATTCGTGGTCCAGACTATTAATCGCGGCGACTGGGAACGCTACCTGCCCTATGAGCCTTCCCCAACCCGGGCCTGGCAGGCTATCCGCGTAAACCACCTGGTGGTGGTCACGCCGCTCACAACCCCGGATGATTATCCCCAGATCAAGCTCACTCCGCGTGAATTTCAAACTCTGCAAGGCTTGTGCGCCGGCAAAAACGCCGCCCAGATCGCTTACCAGCTCCACATCCAGGCGCGCACAGTTCACCGCCATTTCAACAACCTGCGCGCAAAGTTTAAATCCCAGACGCTTGCCGAACTCCTGGCCAAAGCTGCCGCGCTCGACCTGGTCAGACCTGACCTGGACGAGTTATTCGATTAGAGTCTTGTCAAAAGCTGAAAAGCTTAGCCTGCTTTAGGCGGGAGCAGCTTGGGTTCTGGCGGTAAATCCACGGCATCCCACAAAGCTTTTGCGATCGTCAGTGCCGCCTCCGGACTCCCGAGCTCAGCTGAAGCCCGCGCGATCTGCTTGAGCCTGATGCCATCCTCCTCCAGCCAGTAAGACACGATTGCTCTGAATTCCCCCACGTTCTGCACCAAAGCCCCTGCCTGGTGGCTGAGCAGATAGCGCACATTGCCTTCTTCCTGACCCGGCAGGTAGTCAATCAGCAGGATTGGCAAACCAGCCGCCAGTCCCTCCGAGACGATCAACCCGCCAGCCTTGGTCACCAACACATCCGATGCCATCATCCACTGGGGCACATTCTTTTCAAAATTTCGCACTTCCACGGGGAAGTTATAGTGGCTGCCGAGCAAATCCTGGTAAAGTTCATCATTTCCGCCGGCAATCACCACCGCCTGCACCGGAGTTGCCACATGTTCCAACGCCTTAAGATATTCCTGCAGGTTGCTCACGCGACTGCTGCCGACAAAAAGCAGGGTAAAACGGTTTGGGTCAAGCCCAAGCGAGCCGCGCAGAGACTGTTTTTCCATTTGGTTGAGGGCAAAATCCGGGCTGATCGGAATTCCAGATATTACCAGCTTTTCTTCGGGCACGCCACTCTCAAGCGCTTTTACTTTGACCCACTCATTGGCAATGTAAAACCGGTCAGGCTCAGGTGAAAACCAAAGCGAGTGCACATCCGCCAGGTCGGTCACGGCTGTGAAGGCAGGAATTTTCGGATCGACGTCCTCTAGCACTTTGCCGATTGGGTTGTTGAACATCTCGTTGGTGTTCAGGATCACATCCGGCTTGAAATCACGGATTGTATCCGCCATGATCTTTTGCAGCATCAGCGTCAGTGCCCCTTCCACCACCTCGCTTACAAAACGCGAATCACTGACCTCGTAACTAAGGCGATAAAGCCCCGGGCTGAAGCGCACACTGCGATCGTAGCCCTTTTCAATTGGCTTCATTACTGTGGGGGTATTGGTTTCCTGGATCGGATTGGTAACCAAGCTCTCAACCTGGTTCGGATACAAAACTTCGAGCGCTTTCGAAACTGAAAGTGCCGCGCTGCGATGCCCATAACCGGCATCACTGGTAACGATCAGGCAGCGTTTCTTCCGCATAGTCTTTTCCTTACATCCTGCAATTACAGGTTGGCTCCATTCTTAGTAATCCATTTCAAACACGGGGTCGATTATACCGCCGCATAAGGATTCTTATGCGTGGAACAAGTAAAGCAGGTGAGCCGTAATGATGAGTACACAGCGCAAGTCTGGAGAGAAGAAGCCCTCAAAAGAGATTCTCTTTCCAAGCCTTGCGTCCACTGGCAGCACAATAAGCACTTCAATAAAACACGCTGAAAATTACGCAAAGGCTGCGCTGCAGTGAAAATCTATAAAGAAAGATGTGCTACAGAAGAAAACTGCTTACTTCTTGTCCTTCTTCTTGCCTTTCTTCTCTTTCTTTTCCTTCTTTTCTTTCTTTTCCTTCTTATCCTTGTCCTTGCCCATAGCTTCCTCCTTTTCTTCGAGTTTGATTTCGTCAGGCTCCCAGAAACTGATCAAATCACCGGCCGTAGCCTTGGTGAGATCAGCCCAGTGCTTGATGTTCAGTGAGAGATAGGCTAAAGAGCCTGTTGGCAGCGAATCTATCTTGCCGTCCAGCAACTGCAGGAGGGCTTCCAGGCCAGGGTTATGCCCAACAACCATCACGCGTTCAATCTCATCCGGCAGTTCATTGAGTTCGGCGATGTAATTCTCAGGTTCACCCATATAAAATGGGTCAACCAATTTGATTTCGCCTTTGAATCCGGCTTCCTCAGCGACTAATTCAGCCGTCTGCCTGGCCCTTTTCGCGGGAGATGAGAGGATAACCTGGGGCACCAACTCAGTCATCGTGAGTACTTTGCCGATCAGATTGGCAGCCACTTCGCCACGGTGCTTTAGTGGGCGGTCGAAATCCTTCAATTTTTCATTTTTCCAGCTGGATTTTGCGTGTCGCAGTATTAATAATGTCTTGGTCATTTTCTTACTCCCGAAAACAGCCTTATTGATGGAACGATAAAATCATAACATACGAATCGCAATTTATTTGTTAAGATTCATATCAAACCTATAACAAATCCGTGTTTTGCTGGAACTCCAGCTGCCTAAGCCTCAAAAAAACAGCTTCTCTCTAATGCGTTACAATGCCAGCAGGAGATCAGAATGATTTTCTTGACCTACGACATTAATCTTTTACTATTAGCAACGGGCTTTGGCTGGGTCATTGCCCGGTTAACGCGCTTTGCGGTTTACAGGCGCGGCAGCCTGCCGCGCGAGCTTACCCTGGCCCTTCTGTTCCTTTTCCTTTGGTTCCTGATTCAACGCACGCTGGAACCCTTTATCCTGGTGCTTGATCGCACCCCCGAAGAGCCCAACCTGGTGCCCCTGCGAGGTTTGGTGCTGATGCTGCAACGGGCAATTGACGTTGACCACCACTTCACCTGGTTGATCGTAGCCATCAATATTCTGGGTAATGTCCTGATTTTCATACCGATCGGCTTCCTGGTATCAGTGCTCACCCCCAATCGCCACAAAGGCTGGCTGGCTTTTCTGATCGGATTGGCAATCTCACTGACCATCGAGCTCGTCCAGCTTAGTTTTATCATCCGTATTTTCGATGTGGATGACTTAATCCTGAACAGCTCCGGCGCCTGGCTTGGTTTCATCACATACTTGCTTGTCTGCCAGGTCAAGCCTCTCAAAGAGCTTTTCGGGCAAATTGCTGGCGCGCAAAGACCGCACGCCTGGATCTTCGTGCTGTTTTATGGCGCCTTCGTGGTTGCGGCTGCTGCCGCGATTTACTGGAGAAACTACACCACTTATCTGCAAATCCCACAATAATTGGTATTTGGCACTTTTCTTGCACCTATAGACGATAAAGGTAAAATTTTATACATTAAAATCAACTTTTGCTTCTAGGCATAGAAAGCCAGGACATATGAAAAAAATCGCTATAGCCATATTTTTGTTAAGCATACTTGCCGCTTGCGGCAATCAATCTTCAACTAACCCGCTTTCTGAGTCGCAAACACAGGTTGCCCTCCATGCTGATGCCACTTCGACCAAAGGTGCGGCTGAAGCTCTGGTACAGATGACACTTACCGCTATGGGTTTTACACCCACCCCAACCTCAACAAGCATTCCACCTACACCAACCCCTGTGCCACCCACAGCCACCCCTGTACCAACTGAAGTTCCCCCGACCCCTGAACCTACGGCGACCGCATTACCAACCACGGTTCCGACAGTTATTCCGATCACTTATTCCAGTCAAATCAGCAGGATCCAGTTCGCGTTAGGTACCACTAACCTTACTACTGAAGGCCGATTGTCCGCCAATACCATTAAACGCTATGTTTTCTGGGCGGACAAGAATCAGTATATGGAAATATTGCTAAGTGGAAGCAGCGATGCGTACATTGCTCTTTTCAGTCCGAGCGGGAAAAAACTGGTCGATTTAGACCAGAAACTAAGCTCATATCAAGGCTATGTCTCGGAAAGAGGCGATTGGTATATTGACATCCAGACAGGTAATTTTGACACTAACTACTCGCTTTACCTTGGGATCACACAAAACCTGCATTTCGGTTACGGAACTTATGGCATGGATGCCTCGGCAGCTTTGCCTGCCGGGATGACACACAATTTTCTCGCCTGGGCCAGACAAGGACAGACCATAAATCTGAGTGTGTCACCAGAGGATAATTTTACACTCTCCATTCAACATGTTAATGGCACCGCGTTAGTCTCCAAGTCAGATAAATTTACCAGTTTTGAAGGTGTCCTTCCAGAAACTGGGGATTACATCATCGATGTAGTGTCAACCTCCTCAGTACCAACTATGATAACTTTAGGTATATACATAAAATAAATGGCTGAAATAATGACCATCCCGGCGTTCGCACGGGGTGGTCATATTAGATATTGTTTGGCTGTAATCGAATACATACTGACCTTGAAATTCTTTGCCCATAGTTAAATGGATAAACTGACATACCAACTCGATCGACCCCTCTGGCAAAAGCCTAAGAAGATCCTTTCCCAGGAAAGCAACAAAGATACCTTCGCTCCAAAACCTATTAAAGCAGCAGATTGTATATTTTTTGGTTAATACCACACAACGAATTATTTAAAGATACTTCCCGGGAACCATCCGGATGAGCGGAGAGGTTGGACAAGAGATCATAAGTGTCTGGATGCCAGTGTGTTCATACCATAGTAGAAGTTTCCACCCTGTGAAGAACTGGAACAGGGAACTTTCTGGCGAAATTTAGCGTATTATATTTATAGTGTCATGGAATATGACCTATTTTGCAAGGTGACATAGAAATCGAGGAGACATGAAAAAAATAGTTTTAGCTATCGTTTTGTTAGGCATACTGTCGGCTTGCAGTTTTCCGCAACCGACAACCTCGCCTTCCGACTCTCAAACCAAGGTAGCCCTTTTTGCACAGGCAACCCTTACAAAAGTTGCGATTATTGCTGAGACTGAGCAAACTTCCACATCAATCGCGATCCAGCCAACCCATGCTGCAACCAGTATTCCGGAAACCGCAACAAGTATTCCACCTACGGCGACCATCATGCCAACAGAAACTTTCACTCTTATTCCTCCAACTTCAACCAGCGTGCCAACCTCTGCTCCTGGTCAGGCAATCCGGCTAAGTTTCACAACAGGAATAACCAATATAACAGCCGAAGGCCACCTGGCAGCCAATGCTACCCAACGCTTTGTTTTCTGGGCAGACGAAAATCAAATGATGGATATCAGCAGCAGCGGCGCGTACATCGCCATCACAAGCCCCAGCGGCAATAAACTGGTCGAATTTGACCAGTTGTGGACCTGGTATAGGGGTTACGCTTCAGAAAAAGGCGATTGGTATCTCGATATCAAGACTGGCAACTACGCCAGGGATTACTCGCTCTACCTCGGCATCCCACAGCGAATTTCTTTTGCTCCCAATACCTCCAGTATTACGATCAAGGCAACCATCCCAGCCGGGAAGGTGCACAACTTCGTTGCCTGGGCAAACAAGGGGCAGACCCTGTCCGTGAGCATATCACCAACGCAGAACTTCAAACTCTCAATCTGGCACGTCGACGGAACCGTCCTGCTTTCAGGGATGGGTGATTCGACTAGCTTTGAGGGAGTGCTCCCTGAATCCGGCGATTACATTATCAATGTGACCTCAGGCGCAGCTACAGCCACGGAGATAACGCTAAATTTATCCATTGAGTAAATTACGCAACAAAAAAATACCCTGGTAATAATCAGGGTGGTTTGCTTTAAGGCATCTATTGGCAATGAGCAAATACATATTGCTGTTGGAACTGGGTTTCAACCGCGAAGGGGATAAACTGCCGTACCCACTCGATCGCAGCCTCAGGCGAAAGCCCGAGCAGATCCTGCGCCAGGCAGGCCGCAAAGATGCCTGTGCGCCCAACGCCAGCATGGCAGTGGATGGCGACATTCTTCCCATGTTTCAGCAGCGCTGCTACTTTATTAAGTGAAGCGTCCCAGGTGCCGTGCGGAGGAGCAGAAAAGTCGGGCACGGGGTCATAGATCACCTGGATGCCGGCTTGCTCATAAAGCGGCAGCAGCTCCCGCCCGCTGTGCCGCAGATGCTCTTCGATCGCGTTTAACACGACCACTACATTGATATTTGCCTCTTTGTAAAAGCCCAAAACACGATCTTCCGGATCAAAGTGCTCACTGCCAGGGGTTGGTGAGCGAAAAATCCGCCCGGGTTGCCCGTAGAGCAGCTCAGTAAAGAGCTCCGGTTCGGGGTGGATCAGCGCTTCTGGCAGGCTGACGTCCCCGTTGGCTTGATGCCCGAGTTCGTGGACAGTTTTGACCGCATTGACCGGCAAAGTGCCATAAAGATGCGGGTATGGCATCTCGCCGCCCTCGAGATTTTCGTAAACCAACTCCGCCTCACTCAGATCAGGATCGATTTCCAGCACGATGAGCTCGGGGGTTTCACGATAAAACCGGTTGGCTGTGGATTTGATTTGGTAATGATCCGAACAGTGAATAAAACCGTCTTTCACAAAACCGCTGGGGATATAAACACCCTTTTCTTGCGCTTTTTGCCATTCAGGCAGGGTGGTCAGATGATAGATCATAACAAACCTCGAATTGTAGTTGGCTAAATATACCCGCTCCCGCTACTGCCCGTCAAATGAAATTATCACCAGGGTGAATAGCGCGTAGATCAGGTTCAGCAGAAGAACCAGACCTACAATTAGACCTATGGAATTCGGACGTAGGGGCGAAGCATTTCAAAAATTATGCAATCCTATTTTTAAGCCATCCGTAAAGAATGCTTCGCCCCCACCGGTAATCTACACAAAGGTAATGAAAAAACGCAAGGCAGACTGCCACGAGTAAAAATTTTCCGAGACTGAGGAAGAGAGAAGAGCTCCTTCGTAGCGCTGAGGTTCACTCTAGCCGCCGCGGGGGCACATGGAACAGCGCGTAGGTCAGGTTCTTCTGCCTGCCCTGGAGTGCTTTCCTCCAGGGTGAAACCTGACATCACAAATGCTGGCAAAAAAGTACTCAATAATTATATGTATCCGATATCAGGTTGAGCTAAGCAACCTGACCTACGACGCACCAACAAATTCACCAATTTCCAATTTGCCCTTGCATTACTGTGCGATATACACTATAATGGTTTCTACATTATTTTGAGGAGAACTATGAGCGAATTGAATGAGATCTATGCAAATTTTGTCGTCGAACTCCGGAGGGGGGTGACCAACCTGGTCGTACTTAGCCATTGCCAGCAGCCAAGCTATGGCTATCAACTGGTCAAGAACCTGGCCGATAGCGGCATCCCCCTGGAAGCCAACACGGTTTATCCCCTGCTTCGCAGGCTTGAAGACCAAGCCTTACTGCGCAGCGACTGGGACACCAGCACGGATAAACCGCGCAAATATTATCAGATCACTGAGAAAGGACGCCAACTTCTGGCCCAAATCACCAGCTATTGGCGCGACTCGGTCAAAAATATCGAAACCATCCTGGAGGCTTGAAATGGAATCAAAAGAATTAATCAAACGTTATATATACGCTGTCACCAAGCACCTGCCCGAAAATAAACGGCAGGATGTGGGTCAGGAACTTGAAAGCCTGATCGAAGAAACTCTGGCTGAGCGCAGCCAGGGCAGACCAGTAAGCGATGCGGACACCAAAGCTGTGCTGATGGAGTTGGGTCGACCTGTAGAATTAGCCGCAAAATACGACCCCCACACCAAAGACGCGCTCATCGGTCAGCCCCACTTCTCAGTCTACTTGCGGGTCCTGAGGATCGTGCTGCTGGCTGTCACACTCGGGATGGCAATCGCGTCCCTTTTGGAAGGTTTTATCACCTTTGAAAGCAACGTCTTTGTGTTCTTCGCGTCAGTCCTGAGCAATATCTGGCAGGGCCTACTTGGGGCTTTTGCCTGGGTCACAATTATTTTTGCGATCCTCTATCAAAAAGACGTCAAGCTTGATTACGATAAAGATGACCTCGAAGATCTGCCTGCTGTGCCTGAAAGACACCAGGAGATCAAACTCAGAGACATCATCGCGAGTTTCATCTTCACGATCCTGTTCCTGATCCTATTCGTGGTTGTACCCCAGGTCAACATCCCACTTGTTTGGGAGAATTCGGGTCTGATCCCCGTATTCAATCCTGAAGTGCTGATCACTCTTCGCTGGCTTTTTGTTGCTGCAGCTTCAGCACAAATTTTGAATCTATCTATTCGTTTCCTCGCACGCCGCCACACACTGCCCGTTTTCTTTACCACCCTACTTGAAGCAATTCTGCAGGTTATTCTGCTGCTCACCTGGTTTCACACGCCAAACGCCTTCAATCCTGCCTTTGTAGAGCTGACGAACGATTTTGCCCCCTTCATGTTCGAGCCTGCCAATTGGGCTCCCCTGCAGTCGCTTCCTGTCGCCATCAGCGCCATGCCGCTCCTGCTCCTGATAATCCTTGGCGGGGTTCTTTTGGGCACACTTATCGATCTGATCACAACTGGCGTCAAAACCTTTTGGGGACAAAAGGCTTAATCGAGCCAGAAAACGGGTGTTTTTGCCGCTTTATTATGGGTCAGAATAGCAAGGCGTGTTATACTTACGGCGTAATTTTTAGCAGACTTGCCAGAGTGTAAACTCGAACAGGAGAAGTTTGATGAGAGTACATGTTGATCCCGATCTTTGCATCGGATGTGGGATTTGCGAAGGCAGCGCCCCCGACATTTTCAGCCTTGCCTCCAGCGCTATCGCAGAGGTGATTATGGATCCGGTGCAGGCGGAATTCGAAGCAGATGCCCGAATGGCAGCAGAGGATTGCCCCGAAAATGCCATCATGATTGAAAATGGCGAGGAATCAGATACACCAACACCGTCTGGCGCGGATAGCGCGGATGACGTTGAGGAATCAATAATTGAAAACAATCTTGAAAGGAAAATTGAAATGAAAGCAACTGTTGATCAGGACCTGTGCATCGGCTGTGGTATTTGTGAAGGAATCGTCCCTGAGGTTTTTAGCCTTCAGAATGAACCCTACGCAGAAGTTTTGCTGGACCCCATCCCTGAGGAATTTCAGGATGCCACCCGCGAAGCCGCGGAAGAATGCCCTGAAGTCGCAATCACAATCGAGTAGTCAGCGTCTAGCCCAACACTCAAAACCGCCCTGGATACCCAGGGCGGTTTTTCCTATATTAAGTAGTTTGACGTAGGGAATGGTCTTGCGCCATTCCGGATGAAAGGTGGAACGAAAACTCCGATTTTTTTGCCAAACGAGCGTTCGCCTCGACGTAGGGAATGGCCTTGCGCCATTCCAGATGAACGGTGGAACGAAAACCTCGGTTTTTTTTACCAAACGAGCGTTCGTTTCGACGTAGGGAATGGCCTTGTGCCATTCCGGATGAACGGTGGAACGAAAACTCCGATTTTTTTGCCAAACGAGCGTTCGTTTCGACGTAGGGAATGGTCTTGCGCCATTCCGGATGAAAGGTGGAACGAAAACTCCGATTTTTTTGCCAAACGAGCGTTCGCCTCGACGTAGGGAATGGCCTTGCGCCATTCCGGATGAACGGTGGAACGAAAACCTCAATTTTTTTGCCAAACGAGCGTTCGCCTCGACGTAGGGAATGGCCTTGCGCCATTCCGGATGAACGGTGGAACGAAAACTCCGATTTTTTTGCCAAACGAGCGTTCGTTTCGACGTAGGGAATGGTCTTGCGCCATTCCGGATGAAAGGTGGAACGAAAACCTTGATTTTTTCCGAGCGAGCATTGGCGTAGGTCAGGTTGCGGGGTTCAACCTGACATAACGAACCTCGGTATGCATCATTTTTTTGATTTGGCGTCTAAAAGCTTAATTCTTCGCCAAAAAATAACCTTTCCAAAACCATTTTTAGCTAGCGCTCGCCATGTCAGGTTCAACTGCGGAACCTGACCTACACAAACATCTCTTTTTTACAAAAGAACATGAAAATATCTTATGTCACCAACACCTGTCTCGATGTTGGGAACGGCCTTGCGCCAATCCGGATGAGAGGCGGAACGGTACAAGACCGTTCCCTTCTGGCTATCATCCATCTTTCTAACCCTGCGCGGCATCCCTTCGCAGATTGGTCAATACATGCCGGATAAACATCTCGGTGTTGTTGATCTTACCCTGCACGGCAGGCACAGCAATTTTGTTGTGCATCAGGAATGCCCGCGTGGTCACCTCGCGGATATCTCCCGCAATCTGCAAAAATCCGGGAGTATCCAGCAAAACCCAGTTAATCGTCCGAAGGCGTTCATCCAGATTTTCCTTGAGTGGCACCATGTAGAGAATCGTGGTTTGGTCGAGCTTGACCAGCAAATTTCGCTCGCCCTGCTTCACCAAATCCTTACGCACCTCACTGATCAGGTTATTGGCTGCCTCATCCAAAACGCATCCCGCAAACTCAAGCTGCTGCGTGGCGTAATAGGCGTTGATGATTGGTCTGCCAGCAAAACAGCGGTCTTCGATGAAAAACTCCCCTACCGAAATCGCTCCCCTCAGTGGAAATCCTGCCGTAAAGCAGCGATTCATTAATGAGGCACACACGGTTGAAAACGCCAGATAAAGCCGCACAAGGTCGCGCTCCGGTAAGGCCGGATCAAAGGGCAGACTGATCAGAATCGAGTCAGAAAAGATGATCCAGCTTACCCTGTCCAGGATCTGGCTCCATTCATCCCGTTCGGAGGACTCCGGCGCTACTTCCAATGGCCGGACTTCCTGGTAGGGCGATCGCAAAGAATCAATCATATCCTGGGGGATATTCATCAAGGTATCAGAAACAAATTGGGCTGTTTTGTGGATGTTGTTATTGAGCATGATCTGGGTGTATCCCAGGATGTCAAAGTACCCCACAAAACCGGTCGCTGGTTGCATTTGGCTCATAATTCTCCCTCCGCTTCGTAGGCAGCGGTTTGCCAGATTTGCAGATGTTCTCTGAGCTCATCCGGGTCATCCAGGTAAAACGAAGTCTGCAGGCAGCCGCGGGGTGCGGTGGTGAAAGCGTGCAGTGCCAGGCGCGTATGCCCGGGCTGGATGTCTTCAGTTTTGAAGTAGCCAAAGCGTTCGATATCCCCATCCAGGTCTGTGATCACTTCCAGCTTCTCTGCTTCGGCTCGCGCCTTGAGGTTTGCCAGAAGGATATGGCGGTTCTTCTCACCGCTGTAGGCAAAAATGGTGGTCAGGATGGTGGCGCCCTTGCGCCAGAAAATTACGTGGTCATCTTCCTTGCGCCACTGATAATCCTCGGGCACATCGATGCTCCATTCGGTTGAAAGTTGGTATCTCATGGCTTTTATTATATCGTTATATGCTGGTTTTTCCTCGCAATGAATGCCTGTTAGCCGAGCCAACGCAAGATTTTATCATTAATAAAGGTTAGCATTAGGCAAAAAAAAACACCACCAAAAACGAATTGCTGTTAATAACCGGCGAAAATGTC
>DIWN01000102.1 GCA_002423495.1 Anaerolineaceae bacterium UBA6105
GATCCCTTTGATGATCTCAGCCAGGTGTATGTCAAGGTGTTTGATGTGCCCGCATACTCCATCCGTTTGGTGGCAGAGGTAACTGAAACAACCTCATCCGATGTGGATATGTTCCTGTTCTGGGATGCAAATGCTAACGGAACTTTAGAACCTGAAACAGACGTTCTGATTGCGCAAAGCGCAACCGCCACGGCTTTGGAATATATTAACGGTCCCAAGGATTGGATCTTCTGGAACACGGATGACACCTACTTGTTAGTGGTCCAAAACTGGGCTGGCGCGGTTGGAGATACTATCACCCTGGCATCCGGCATCGTTCCTTTGGTTCCCGAAGTTGGTAACTACGATGTGGTAGTTCCTGTTACAAATCCTGGTGCGACCCCGTTCGAGTTGGACGTTTATTGGTATGAGGATACCGAAGAAGGCGACCGCCTCTATGGTTACTTCGACACATGTGCCGATGCAGTCTGTGATGGTGCTACTTGGATAGGCTCGACCGATATTGATATCCGCAGACTGGCTGATGATGTGGTCAAGACCGCAGACGTTGAAAGCGCTATGCCTGGCGATACCATCACCTATACGATTGAGATCACCAATTTTGCTGATGTGCCAACCGATTACACCATCAACGACGTTCTGCCGGCTGGGGTCACCTATGTGCCCGATTCTGTTACCGGCGGCGCAGTTTATGATGAGCTGACCAATGCCATCACCTGGTCTGGAACGGTGGACGCTCCTCAAGCGCCTTATTACAACGTGACCGACTCGGTTACTGATCCCTTGTGCGACACAGGCTTTGGCGGCTATGTGGACTTGGCAGGCTTTGGAATTCCCACTAATGCTGGTATCACTGGAGACACAACGGTCTGGACGCTGACTCCCGGTGCGGTGCCTTACAACTTCTACGGTATTGATTATCCCACGATCTCTTTCACCGATGACGGCTTTGCCATATTCGATTACGCCAATAACTATGGTGGAGCACCCTGGGTAAATCAAGCTATTCCAGACACTGCCTACCCCAATAACCTGGCAGCCATGCTCTGGCAGGATATGGAAATTGTCTACGATGCGGCTACCAACAAGGGCGTGAGTATAGCAAGTGCAGGCGCTTCACTCCACATTATTGAATACGACGATGTGCAGATTTGGGGCGACCCAACCACTACCTACGATTTTGAAATTGTTCACAATCACGTGGTCGACGACACTCCGGGTATTTACGAATTTGTCTTCGCCTACGATAACATCAACGGACCGTTGAATTTGGCAACGATCGGCACGGAGAACTTTGGCGGCACAGCGGCAACGCAATACGCCTACAATGATGCCAGCTTTACTAACGGCCACATGATCTGCTTCGACCAGGTAACACCAAGCACAACCCAAACAATCACGTTCCAGGTAACGGTGGATACAATCCCAGATCAAGGATTGTTGATCAATGAGGCCTTACACGACACGACTTCTGACGCGACTTTTGAAGAAGCAGCCCTAGCGGTTGTTCAGTTGCCGTGGATTGAACCGAAGCTCAACGAGTTCTCTATAAGCACGACTGGTGATGACGTTGAATATTTGGAATTCATTGGCAACCCCGAAACGGATTACAGTGAGTACACTTTCCTTGCTATTGAAGGCGACTGGAGTACATCCAATACCAACGAAGGCAAGGTCGATAACGTAATCCCATTGGGTACAACAGATGCTAATGGCCTTTACTTGGTCAATCTGCCATACAACACTATCGAAAATGGCACGATCAGCTTATTACTGGTCAAAGGCAACACAGCTATTGTGGGGGATGACTTAGACACCAATGATGACGGGGTTCTTGAAATGGAACCTTGGACTGAGATTGTCGATAGTCTCGCAATTCACGATGGCGGCTCAAGCGATTTATTGTACACAACACCAGTCCTTGGCCAGAATTATGATGGCTTCAGCAGCTTTGCTCCAGGAGGCGCTTCTCGCATACCAGATGGATTCGATACTGATGGTGCAAGCGATTGGGTACGGAATGACTTTGACCTGGCTGGTATTCAAGGCTATGACGGCACACCAACCTGGGGCGAAGCATACAATACTCCAGGTGCTTTTAATGAAATTGTCAAAGCAGTAACTTTCAATGTGACAGTTCCAGCTTTTACTCCTGCACTTGATGAGGTTTACATCGTTGGCAACCAACCACTTCTTGGTAACTGGGATCCCGGTTTGGTTTCGATGGAGAAAGTTGACGATACACACTGGACGCTTGAGCTGATTTTTGAAGAAGGTACAGAATTAGCTTTCAAATTTACTCGTGGCAACTGGGATACGGTTATGAAGGGTGCTGATGGCAACGAAGAATTAGCTAATCTAACCCTTACAGTAGCTTACGATGAAACCGGTCACCAGATTTACGATTACACTGTTTTGAATTGGCGGGATCCGTTAGTGACCGCTGTTACACCTTTGGATGGTTCCATAGACGTACCATATATCACGACAGTCACTGCAACATGGAGCCAATCCATAGCAGCAGATTCTTGTTTGAGTCTGTTAGATGCCGAAGCACTCTCAGTTGCAGGCTCTTGCGTGTACGATGACGCCACCAAGACCATCACATTTACACCTTCTGATCCGCTTGCTGGGCACAGACTTTATACAGCGACTGCCTCTGGCATCGTTGATGTTGAAGATCCAGCAATAGTGCAACAAGAGGATTATACTTGGTCGTTTACCACGCTAAACACTGCCCCTGTAGCAGTTGCTGATACTTATTCAACACCCGAAGATACCGAATTAATTGTAACGGTTTTAGAAGGTGTTTTGTTTAATGACACCGATGTAGATGGTGACACTCTCACTGTGGAATTAGTAGCAGATGTTGCCAACGGTGAATTGACACTGGCTGTAGACGGATCCTTTACCTACTTGCCTGATGCAGACTTTTATGGTGGAGATTCCTTCATCTACAAGATCTACGATGGAGGTCTATATTCTAATGAAGCCACTGTCACACTCACGATCACTGCGGTTAATGATGCCCCTGTGGGAGTCGACGATCAATACAGCACCGATGAAGAGGTTGAGCTGGTGATTTTGGTTGCTGATGGCGTCTTAGCCAACGATAGTGATGTGGAAGGGCAAACTCTGACCGCTGAGTTGGACACAGATGCTCATAATGGTACGCTTAATCTAGCTGCTGATGGATCGTTTACGTATCTCCCTGATGTAGACTTTTTCGGCGAAGATAGTTTCACATACAAGGTCTACGATGGTGAATTGTATTCTGAGGTTGTGACGGTGACGATTACCGTTAATCCGATTAATGATGCCCCAACCGCAGTTGACGATGAATACACAGTGGTTGAAGATGGGTTATTGGAAGTTGCTGCTCCTGGTGTCATGGAAAATGACATCGAAGTTGACTTCGACAACATGGTTGTGGCACTGGTCACTAACGTTGAGCATGGAAGTCTGATTCTATTAGGAGATGGGTCATTCACTTACCGGCCTGACGAAGGCTTTAGTGGAATTGACACTTTTACATATCAACTGATTACGTATCCTAATAGTATCCAATCGGAATGGACTGACGAAGCTACAGTCACAATCACGGTAACACCCCTGCCAAGGATCTACTTACCGCTGATCCTCAGATAACCCTGTTCCTTGAACAGGATGAGCCTGCCCCAAAACGGGGCAGGCTTTTTTTGCGCCTGCTAGAAGCAGAATTCGTACAACAAATGAAAAAAGCCGCCCGAAAAGCGGGTGGTTATGATTCCATCGGCTTACCATAACATTTTAATTAGAAATTTGCATTTTCAAACGGAAAAGGTAATCTCTACTTGAATTCCATGTTCAAATTTGCTATAGTGTTAACATAAACTCTTTCGACCTCGTCCGAGGTCACCTATTCGATACAATCCAATAAAAAAAATGCATACACTCCCGGATGGAGGGTTTGTATGCACCCACTTCAAGGAGGGCAGATACCATGAAAGGGAAAACCATCGTTTGGACATTCTTTTTGCTTTTAACGTTTATTTTAAGTGCCTGTGTTCCCACAACCTTTTCACCTCCGACAGAAATTCACATCTCTGCTGGTGACAATGTGGAGCATGCCGTAATCGCGGTCGACGCAGCTGGGCGCTCGCATATAGCTGGCGTCGTGGCGAACCGCATCGTTTATTAGCGCACTCGCTATGGCGAGGCAGACCCGTTAGGTAAGATCACGATGGTTATGGGTGGATCGGGGACGAACTGGAAACAGTACAACCCTGACATCGCAGCGTTAGATAATGGAACTTCTTTTCTGACCTGGGTTGAACAGCGCGGCACAACAGATAAGTATGCCTGCTATTTATTAATCCCCGTCACTCCGCCTATTGGTGGTTACGATAAAAGCTGCCACGCGTTGGATAGCAGCAATTACACCACCGGCAATGTTTGGGTTACTGCCCGCGGGATGAATGCCTACGCGGTCTATGACAGAGCCTACACGGATAATGTCCGTACTGCTGAATTGTGGTACAGAGACATTTCAGCTTTTCCGACTTATGCAGGTCGAATTGATTTTTTCACCGAACGTTTTGAAACCGCCGATGTTTATAGTCTCGATCTGGGCATCGATTCGGGTGGATACCTGCATGTTGGCTACCACTACAACTGGACGGTTACCGAAGCCCCCCCCCTTACTATGAACGTTTGGAGCTCCGTTCCAACCGCAGCACCCTGGCGGATGGGCAGATGAGCCAAATTTGGGTGCCAGTTACTAACTCTGCTCAAGATCAGGATATCCCTGTGAGCTTGTCTTTCTACCAAGACGGCACCACTCAGCGAGTTGCGCTTGCCAGCGGCTACCAGCCGGACACTACAGACCAAATTTGGATCAGCTCATGCACAGCCGCAGGCTGCACGGGAAAATTAGACGTGCAGGTAGATTTGCCATCCAGTTGGGACACCTTCTCGGTCATTGAGGATGTGGAAATCCTGGGTTTGGGAGAGTACCTGTACCTCAGCTTCATTGGCGACGACAACACGGCGCCAACCGGGGCTGAACAGGTATATTACAAGTTTGACGCTTTCAGCTCGGACCCGCCAATGCAGCCTTCCTCAGGATCAGCCACCTGGAAGTATGACCTTGAGATGACGCCGGTAATAGCGCGCCCGCAATCCTCAGCCGATGATTTCCCAATGATGGCTTGGGGCGAGTCAAATATTGTCTTGAACGAATTCTTTGTTTTTGACGGGATTGCTACAAAAATCAAAGTTTATGACACGAACTGTCTCACAAACCTGCCAATTGGAGAAGTCGCGTCAAACGGCATCTACTTCTCAGGGGTTTGGGATGATTGCTACGACACGATATTTTCCACCCAGGCCTGGATGTCGCAATTGCCTTTGATCGTAAAGTAAGATTTAAGTGGTTCATATGGGGTGAGCTCTACGCGTTTAACATTTGGCGTAGGGTTGGCAACTATGAAAAAAACAAGGAAAAGGCATCCCGCGCGGGGAGGCTTTGCACGGCCTTTTCCCTACGGGGTCTCTCGATCTAATATGATTGTGCCGTAGGGTTGACGCCTGCGTCAACCGGCAAGATTATGATGAAGGGTTGATGATCGTGCCAAAAATACAAGGACAAGGCATCCCGCAGGGGGAGGCTTTGCACGGCCTTTTCCCTACGGGATATCCCTTGTTCGTCGGCTGGGTTGCAAGCTGGTTCTTGCCTTGTAATGGACGGGAGATTGAAGAGGGTCACTTTGGCAAAACAACGAAGACACTCTCCCCCGCTACGTCCACATGCCTCTTCGAGGCTGGGATCTTCGACGGAGAGGCTGACCCAAAAGTCAACTCCATTATTTTGCATCCCCACTTATGAGCGTATTTTGCTATAAAATAGGGATTACACTTTTATGTTACGGAGAGTAAACTAAAACAGCCCCCACTCTTAGAGAATTTTTCTACGAATGGGGGCTTTTGGGTCAGCCTCCTATTCCTTGGGCTTCCCTCGGGGGAAGCTGGCTCCCACCGCGAAGCGGATGGGAGACTGAAGAGGGTATTCAGATTGTGATTCAAGGTTATGGGTTATGCAAAAATACAAGGAAAAGGCAGGCCTTTTCCCTACAGGGTCTAGATGTAATTAAGAACTGTGTCTGCCTGATATATTAATTGTCGAAATCCGGCGGAGGGAGTAAATACTGGTCGTTTCGCTCCCAGCATCATGATCCCCTCTGTACGCAAAAACCCCTCGTAGGGTCGATGGCCTGCCTCGACCTAACAAGATTTTGCCCTAAGGTTTGATGAATGTTCGAAAATAACCAAGGAAAAGGCATCCCGCACGGGGAGGCTTTGCACGGCCTTTTCCCTACAATGGGTCTTGTGGCAAGTAGTGCCGTAGGTTTGACAGGCAGAGCAGGCGGGTCACCACGGGGGGTGACCCCTACCCCCGATGGTTTGAGGGAGAGGTGGCATTTGTTGGGTTGGCAGGTCTGAAAGAATACAAGGAAAAGGCGGGCCTTTTCCCTACGGGGTCTCTCGATCCAACATTTTGGGTCGGATGAACAGGAGGTTTTGTAGTAGAATTGTTGAGCACAGTAACTTGCTAAGGAAAACCAGCCAATAAGTCCAAAAAACCCTTGCAATCCATTGGGGTTTGTGATATATTTGACGGGCTACCTTCAGGGGTAGTTATATTTGTGTGACAATTTAAGAATGTATCCCGCGTGGGCAGACCGCTACACAGGGAGCATTGACTGAATTGTGCGGAGATGATGCAGCTTGCCCAGGCTGACAGTCTCGCAGAAACCTAAACAGGAGAATAGTATGTTAAAAGGGCTTATAGGAAGAAAGATCGGTATGACCCAGATCTTCGATGAAAGCGGGCGCGCAATTCCCGTGACGCTTATCGAGGCTGGGCCTTGTTTTGTTTCTCAGATCAAGACTGCTGAGACTGACGGTTATAGCGCCGTTCAGCTGGCATATGGAGAAGTGAAACCAAAGCGTCTGAGCAAGGCTCAACTTGGGCATCTCAAGACGAACAACCTCCCTCCCGTGCGCGTGTTGAGGGAATTCCGCACAAAGAAAATTGAAGATATCAATCCAGGTGACGAATTGAATGCGTCGGTATTCGCTGCAGGCGAATTTGTAGATGTTGTCGGCACCTCCAAGGGCAAGGGATTTGCCGGTGCCATGAAACGTCATGGTTTCCACGGTGGACCCGCGACCCATGGTCAGTCTGACCGCCAGCGTTCCCCCGGCTCTTCTGGATCCGGCACTACGCCAGGGCGTGTATACAAGGGCAAGCGCCGTCCTGGGCAAATGGGCAATGTTCAGGTCACTTCTTCGCATATCCGTGTTGCGATGGTTGATCCAGAGCGCAATCTGATCGCGGTTCAGGGCTCAGTGCCCGGCGCCAAAGGCGGAACTGTGGTAATCAAAGAGGCTCGCAAGCAGTAATGCGCTTGTGGTTGAATGGAGAAAGCTATCATGAAAGTTGACGTTTATAACTTAAAAGGCGAAAAGTCGGATACTGTTGAACTGCCCGATGAAATTTTTGCAGCTAAAGTGAATGTGGACCTGATGCACCAGGCTTATCAGCGCCAGATGGCGAATGCCCGCCTGGGCACTCACAACACCAAACGCCGCGGCGAAGTCCGTGGTGGTGGTGCCAAGCCCTGGAAACAGAAGGGCACTGGTCGCGCGCGACGCGGCAGCATGAATAACGCCCAGTCTGTTGGCGGCGGTCGCATCCACACCCCAAAACCACGGGACTACACCCAGGCTATGCCCCAGAAGATGCGCCGCGCAGCTTTGCGCAGTGCGTTGACGGTGACCGCCAACGATGAGAAGATCATCGTGGTTGACACCCTCAGCTTGGAAAAAGCCCGCAGTGCAGACCTGGCAAAAGTGCTCTCAGCTCTGGCTGGTGATGTGCGCAAGCTGGTTTTGGTGCCCGATAAGAGTGAATCTTACACAAACTTGATCAAATCCGGACGCAACTTGACGAATGCCAAGCTGCTGCAGGCAAATTACCTGAACATTCGCGATTTGTTCACTTGTGAGAAAGTCATTATCCCACTTGCTTCACTCGATGTGATCAAGAGTTATCTGGGATAGGAAGGTGAAGCAGAATGAGTAATACCGTCTTTGATATCCTGCGGCGCCCTGTTGTGACCGAAAAGTCGAATTACCTGGCCGGAAAACTGAACCAGTATGTGTTCGAAGTTGCATCTTATGCCACTCGCGAACAGGTTAAGACCGCCGTCGAAACGGCTTTCGATGTCACCGTCGTGCGTGTAAATATCATCAACCTCCCCGCCAAGGCGCACCGCAATTCGCGGACCCGCCGCCTGGCGCTGCGTTCAAGTGGCTACAAAAAAGCCATTGTGAAGCTGAAGGATGGGGAGAGCATTCCTGTGTTTGAAGGAGTGGACTAATGGCAGTCAAGATTTATAAACCCAAGACACCTGGTCAGCGGCACAAAACCAGCTATACGTTCGAAGAGATTACCAAGTCCCGTCCTGAGCGCAGTTTGATCGTGCTGAAAAAGGAACGTGCCGGGCGAAACTCGGCTGGTCGTATCACTGTCCGCCATCGTGGTGGCGGCGCACGCCGGCAGATCCGCCTGGTGGACTTCAAACGGGATAAGACCAACATCCCCGCAAAAGTTGCCGCAATCGAATACGATCCCAACCGGACTGCACGCCTTGCGCTGCTGCACTATGCTGATGGCGAAAAGCGCTACATCATTGCCCCAATCGGGGTCAAGGTTGGCGATACGCTGCTTTCTGGTTCAAACGTGGAAATCCGCCCTGGAAATAATCTTCCCCTGGCGAATATCCCGGTTGGCACCACGATCCACGCGATCGAACTGCATCCCGGTAAGGGCGCTCAGATGGTTCGCTCTGCAGGGACTTCGGCACAATTGCTTGCCAAAGAAGGCAGGTATGCTCAAGTACGTATGCCTTCGGGGGAAGTGCGTTTAGTTCTGCAGGATTGCAGAGCCTCGATCGGCCAGGTTGGTAATGTGGAACACAGCAATATCAAGCTCGGCAAGGCCGGACGCGCGCGCCACATGGGGCTTCGCCCTGAAGTGCGTGGTAGTGCGATGTCGCCAAGGGACCATCCGCATGGTGGTGGTGAAGGTCGCAGCCCGATCGGTATGCCCGGTCCGAAGACCCCCTGGGGTAAGCCGACCCTTGGTTTTAAGACGCGCAGAAATAAGCGCACGGATAACATGATTCTTCGCCACCGCTCCAAGGCAAAGCGCCGGTAGTGGTTGAGAGACAGAAAAGGAAACTAAGATGTCGCGATCATTGAAAAAAGGGCCATTCGTTGACCCGAAACTGTTGAAAAGAATTGAAGATATGAACGAGAAAGGCGAAAAGAAGGTCATCCGCACCTGGAGCCGCGCCAGTACCATCTTCCCCCAGATGGTAGGGCATACGATTGCAGTGCATGACGGTCGCCGCCACGTTCCGATCTACGTTACCGAGAACATGGTTGGCCATCGCTTGGGCGAATTTGCCCCAACCCGCTGGTTCCGCGGTCATGTCTCTGAAAGGGGAAGGTAAAGAATAGTATGGCACAGGAAATTTCTGCAAAGCTTACTAACTTCGCTGAATCTGCTCAGAAGACCCGCCTGGTTATCGACCTGGTTCGCGGTAAGAAGGTTGTGGATGCATTGAACATCTTGAGTCTGACCCCCAAGAAGGCAGCTCATCCAGTTCGCAAGCTGATTTATTCGGCTATGTCCAATGCTGAAGAGAACTTTGGTGTTAGCCGCGATGACCTCGTGGTTTACAAGATCTACGCTGACGAAGCTCCCACCCGCAAGTGGCGCAGGTTCGGCGCACGCGGTCGTTTCAAGCCATTGCTTAAGCGCCGTGCGCATGTGACCGTTGTATTACGCGAGATCGAGTAAAGGTAAGGAGTGAGATATGGGTCGTAAAGTACATCCAATCGGATTTCGTCTGGGGATCAATAAGCCCTGGTTAGGACGCTGGTACGCCGAAGGTTCGGATTACACCGAACAACTTCATCAGGATCTGAAAATTCGTGATCTGGTGAAAAAGGAATCCGAGCGCGCTGGTGTTTCAAATATCGAAATCGAACGCTATCCAGGCAAGGTGAAGATCACCCTGCACACAGCCAAACCTGGCATTTTGATCGGTCGCAAAGGCGAGAGTGTCAAAATTCTGCGCCAGCAACTGGAAGCACTGACGGGCAAGAAGATTGATCTGGAAGTGAAAGAGATCAAATCAGCCGATACGGACGCTTACCTGGTGGCAACCAACATTGCCAGCCAGCTCGAGCGCCGCATCAGCTATCGACGTGCAATGAAACGCGCTATCCAACAGGCTTTACGCCAGGGCGCAGGCGGGATCAAAATTTCGGTTTCCGGTCGTTTGTCCGGTGCTGAAATGGCTCGCCGTGTGACTCTGCGTGAAGGGCGCGTGCCGCTGCAGACGCTGCGTGCAGATATTGACTTCGCCCGTGCTGCTGCCACGACTACTTTTGGTCAGATTGGCATCAAGGTATGGATTTATAAGGGCATCGTCATGAACCAACCTGAAGAAAAGGTTGAGGCCACCGAAGGTGTCTATATCAGCGA
>DIWN01000045.1:0-57104 GCA_002423495.1 Anaerolineaceae bacterium UBA6105
CAAGAGAGCATTGGCGGCGCATCAAGACCAACAATGCTATGGAAAGGCTGAACCGGGAGATCAGGCGCAGAACGAAAAGCGTTGGCGCGTTTCCGGATGGACGCTCTGCATTGATGCTTGTATGTGCCCGACTCAGATACATCGAGCAGTCTGAGTGGGGTCAGAAAACGTACTTGAACATGCAGCATTTGGAGGATTACCAACCAAGTGATTCCTAAATGTGCGAAAAATACTTGACAGTACCCTTGACAACGAATTGTCAAGAAAATAATTCGGGATATAATGAAGACTCTAATTTGTTGATGTTCTAATGCTGAAATTTTGTTTTTGATAAATTGGTTTCATAAATAGGTGAAAAGATGAGGAGGGCAATTGTTCTTGACCTCCTATTATTTGCCTTCTGCCAAAAGCTGAAATTTCAAGCATTATTAATGAGGATTGTGAATAGTAAGAAATTAATTCTTGGTCTCGTTTTTGTATTTTTGGGCATTTCGCTCTGGCTCACTCGTTTCAGCCTGCTCGAAGCCAAGTCTTTCCCTGTTGTCGATGCTCGAGTCCTCTATGCCCGTCCCAACGCATCTGGAGATTGTTCTTCCTGGGAACAGGCATGTGATCTGCAGTCTGCAATATCCAGATCAGTTGCCGGGGATCAGATTTGGGCAGCCGCTGGCACATATTTCCCCACCACTTCTACCGACCGCAGCATTTCTTTTGTAATGAAATCCGGTGTCGCAATCTATGGGGCTTTCCCTGCAGGTGGAGGAACCTGGGAAGAGCGGGATTGGCAGATCAATCCAACCATTCTGAGCGGTGATATTGGTCTTTCTGGAAACTCAAGTGACAACAGTTATCATGTCATTGTAGGAACCAATCTTGATGCGACCACTATTTTGGATGGTTTTACAGTAACTTCTGGGAATGCTAATGCGGAACCGACCTTCGACCGGGGTGGAGGCATGTATCTCCTTGCCAGTCATCCAAGCATAAATCAGGTTACTTTTACTAACAATTTTGCTGGTTATGGTGGTGGTGTTTACAATCTGCGGGGCAATCCTTCGTTCACAGAAGTTACTTTTTCTAACAATTCGTGTCAATTTCGGGGAGGCGGCTTGTATGACTATTACGGCAATGTGACCTTATCTTTCGTCACTTTCACCGATAATTCTGCCCAGGAGCGTGGTGGCGGATTGTATGAATATGATGGTGTTTCCTCCCTGACTGACATCACATTTATTGGAAATTCTGCCCTTGATTATGGTGGTGGCATGTTTACTTATGCTAACACCTCTACCCTTAGCCGCGTGACCTTTTCTAAGAATGACTCTGTTTCAGGCGGTGGGATGTATAACATGGGAAGTTTACCGGTGCTAAGTGAGGTCACCTTTTCTGAAAACACGGCCAGTGCTGGTGCAGGCATGAACAACAATGCAAGTGATGCTCTTTTAGTGAATGTCACTTTTTCAGACAATTCAGCTGGACTGCGTGCAGGTGGTTTGTATAATTATCTGAGTGATACAAATTTGTCTGATGTCACATTTTCAAATAATTTTGCTGGTGAACATGGGGGTGCAATGTTCAATTCTGGTAGCTTTCCAATATTGAACAATGTTACTTTCACAGGCAATAGTTCTTTGGTCTACGGTGGTGCCGTTGATAATTCTGGAGGAGCCCCTTTTTTTAAGAATGTAACTTTTTCAGGAAACTCAGCGGGCTATGGCGGAGCAATCTACAACTGGGATCACAGTAGTCCAATATTAGAAAATGTCAACTTTCAGGATAATACAGCCACCTATCGTGGGGGAGGAATGTATAGTATTGAACTCTGTAATGTCTCATTGTCAGATGTTAATTTTTATCGCAACCTCGCTGGCGAGTATGGCGGTGGCTTGTTTAATGCCGGAAATACTTTTTCCTTGGTTGACGTTTTATTTTCGGAAAATACCAGTGACCAGTACGGTGGTGGTGTGTATAGCATCGGCAGCAACCCATCTCTATTGAATGTTGTCTTTGTTGGCAACACAGCCGGGATGGGAGGCGGAGGCATGAACAATAATGAGTCGCATGCAATGCTGAATAACGTAAGTTTTACAAACAATACAGCTGCTGATCGAGGTGGCGGACTGTACAACTATCTGAGCAACCCTACCCTGACCCTTGTCACTTTTACTGAAAACCATGCCCAAGATCTCGGCGGGGGCATGTTCAATTCCGGGTCAAGTCCGATCCTGACCTGGGTTTCGTTTACTGACAATACCTCGGATAATTTCGGTGGCGGTGTGTACAATTCAAGCAGCAGCCCAGAGCTTAACAGCATCACTTTTTCCAATAATTCTGCGATCGCGCGTGGCGGTGCGATCTACAATAACCTAAGCAGTCCAACCTTCACTAATCTCACGATCTCTGGCAATAATGCTCCTCTCGGGGCTGGGATTTACAATTCCGAAAACAGCAACCCTGTATTGACCAACGTTCTCCTTTTTGGCAATCAAGCTTCTCAAGAAGGGGGAGCAATTTACAATTCTTACAGCACGCCGGCACTTATCAATTCCATTCTCTGGGGTAATAGTCCTGATGTAATCTCTGGTAACACAGTGGCTGATGCTTCCTATAGCATTATCCAGGGCGGTTACCCAGGTGAGTTCATTTTCCTCGACGATCCCCTCCTGGGTCCACTTGAAAATAATGGCGGCTTTACTCTGACACATGCACTCTTACCAGGCAGCCCCGCCATTGATACCGGAAGTCCTACTGTCTGTCCCCTATTTGATCAGCGTGGCTACCTTCGCCCGTTTGATGGGAACGGCGATGGCATTCCTATTTGTGATATCGGTCCTTATGAATATTTCTCATCTAACCCAATATTCATTTATCTTCCATTGATGTATAGATAATATAAATTCTTCGGTGTTCTTCTTGTCTTAACTGCTATCTGTCCCTAACTGTAAAGAACCACAAAAATGAGATTTGACTTATAAATTTGGCATCTTCATCATTACAATCTCCTTTACGTCTGATATATGTTGGGCCTGTTTTCTTTCTGCGTCACAGCTCAGGAGCAAGATAATGAGATAAGTTTGCCAAATCCTTAAAACCTCAGCCTACTTTTTCATGGTACGACTGTTATCCTCAACTTCGTTCTCTCTGCCTCTTGTTACCTCATAAATGCTGGTCATACCAAGTTCCCTTGCCCGCTTGCCTTGCATGTAGTATCATTTTTAAGATTAATTACATAATTATTGGTCAATTATCTCCGAATTTATTATCAGTGAACTAAAGGGGAAGGATGCCAGAAGTTTCAGCACCGCAATTGTTTGAAAATATCGATGGGGACCTAAAGCCTTCATTTACACCGCGCCGACGACCTTTAATCTCGGCTCTCAAACGCGCTGGCGATATCTTTATTTCCGTTCTGATCCTCATCCTGTTCTCGCCAGTTTTTCTCTACATCGCCTTACGGATCAAGCACGGCTCGCCAGGCCCGGTCTTCTTCAAGGGGGATCGGATGGGGCGCTTTGGCAAGCCATTCAAAATCTTCAAGTTTCGCACCATGTACGAGGATGACCGCAGTTATAAGGGCGCGCCGGTCACCGCGAAAGACGACGACCGCATCACTCCCTTCGGCAAGTACCTNNGGTCCCCGTCCTGAAGATCTCAAGATAGCCCAGGACTGGCCTGAGGAGGTCAAAGCCGAAGTGCTCTCTGTCCGCCCCGGCATCACCAGCCCGGCCTCTGTTATCTATCGTAATGAGGAAACTCTGCTCCAGGGTTCCGGTTTCATGGACGATTACCTCAAAACCATCCTCCCCAACAAACTCCGTCTGGATCAACTTTACGTCCGCAATAAAAGCATCTTTACTGATCTGGATGTGGTTGCTATGACCGCCCTTACCCTACTGCCCCTTCTCCGTAGAACCACTCTTGATCAACGCTGGCTCTTCGGGGGTCCTTTCTATCTTTTCTTTCGGCGCAACTTCTCCTGGTTCCTCATAGACATGTTTGTCACTGCCTTCGCTGTTGGCATCTCGGGGGTTGTCTGGCGCCTCAGCGCGATTATCAATCTTGGATGGCAGAACTACCTGCTCATGTCCTTTGCCATCGCGTTTTTTGTCAGCCTGATCAACATCCTTCTGGGTCTCAACCGCGTCAATTGGCGCAGTGCCAGCCCTATCTACGTGGTTGATCTCGCAGTTTCCATCGGCATCACGATGGTGGTTCTCTACGGAGTCACCCGCATCTGGCTCACTGAGCCCTGGCTGCCCTTCAGCCTGATCTGGTTGATCGGTATCACCATGATGGTTGGCCTGGTGCTTGTGCGCTATCGCGATCGCCTGCTTTCTGGTCTGGCAAACCGATGGCTGCTCTTGCGTGGTCCAAAGTCTTCCTTTGCCGAGCGGATTCTGGTCGTTGGCGCGGGCAGCCTGGCAGAGATGACCATCTGGCTACTGCAGCGCAGCGCGTATGCCAGCATCTTCGGCATTATTGGCATGGTGGATGACGATGCCCGCAAGCGCAACATGGAATCGTATGGCGTGCGCGTCCTCGGCTCGACGAAAAATATCCCTGAACTTGTAGAAAAATACCAGGTTGGCTTGATCTTTTTTGCGATCGCCAACGGTTCTAAACAGGATCGCGACCGCATTACCAAACTGTGCGAAGCGACTGGTGCCAAAATTGCGGTAATCCCGGATCTTGTCAAAGTTCTGGAGCGCTCAATAAAAAAGATTACGACACAGGAAACCTCATGACAGAAAAATGGAATGGTCGGACAGTTCTTGTAACAGGAGCGGGCGGTTTCATTGGCTCGCGTTTGTGCGAAAGGCTGGTTGAAGAAGGTGCTTCAGTGCGCGCGTTCGTGCGCTATACCTCCCGCGCCGAAATCGGCCTGCTCAAGCAGCTTTCGCCTGGGATCCTCGCGAACATCGAGATCATCCGCGGCGACTTACGCGACTTCAGGGCTATCGAACAGGCTGGGAGAGAGGTAGACACCCTCTTTCACCTCGGAGCTCTCATTTCGATCCCGTATTCCTACGTCCATCCGGTTGAGACGGTTCAGACGAATGTGCTCGGGACGATGAACGTGCTGGAGGCATGCCGCAAAACAGGCGCGAAGTTGGTGCATACTTCCACCAGCGAGGTGTACGGAACGGCCTTGCGAGTACCGATCGATGAGGATCATCCCCTGCAGGGGCAATCGCCTTATTCTGCCAGCAAGATTGGCGCGGATAAATTGGTGGAAAGTTACTATCGAAGCTTTGATGTTCCGGCGATCACTGTCAGACCTTTTAACACCTACGGGCCGGGTCAGAGCAACCGTGCCGTGATCCCAACGATTATTACCCAGGCTCTTTCCGGGGACGTCATCCGCTTGGGCAATTTGGACGCAATTCGTGATTTTACCTACCTGGACGATACGGTTGAGGGCTTTTTGCTTGCTGGCAAGGCAGAGCTTTGGAATGGCGAAACCTATAACCTCGGAACTGGTGAGGAGATCAGCATCGGTGCGATCGCTGGGCTTATTTTTGGGATCATGGGAAAGCAGCCTGAAATCCTGGTGGATGCAAAGCGACTTCGGCCTGAAAAATCCGAAGTGATGCGCTTGATTTCAGATAACCAAAAAGCAAAAAAGGCTTTTAGATGGCAGCCCAGGGTCGGGATGGAAGAGGGATTGAGGCGCACTATCAATTGGATCAGCGCGCACATGGAGCTCTATAAACCAGGGGAATACGGTTTGTAGGTCTTACAATCCCGAAAGTTTTGAAAACCGAATGCGCGTTTTTTCGCTTTGATTGTATAATTCCCACAAACATAAAAAGGTGGAAACAATGAAAGCTGTCATTTTAGCGGGCGGCAAGGGAACCAGGCTCGCTCCTTATACCCATATCTTACCAAAACCGATGATGCCAGTAGGCGATCGGGCTATCCTTGAAGTCGTACTTAGTCAATTCAGCCGGGCGGGAATCAGCGAGATGACGCTGGCTGTCGGTCATTTGGCGAGCCTGATGCAGACGTATTTTGGTGACGGTTCGCGCTATAACCTGAAAATTACCTATGCTTTTGAAGAAAAGCCACTTGGCACGGCTGGTCCATTGGCGTTTGTGGATGGATTGACCGAGACGTTTTTGGTTGCCAATGGTGACATCCTGACTCTGCTCGATATCAATCGCCTGATCGAGTTTCACAGGGACCAGAAAGCCGTCTGCACGATTGCCAGCCACCAGCGAACCCATACCATCAACCTGGGGGTGATTGAGCATGCGGCAGGTAGCTACAAGGTGAGCGGATATATCGAAAAACCGACGAGGAATTACCTGGTAAGCATGGGGATGTACGTTTTCGAGCCGAGGGTGTTAGATTACATTCCGAAGGGCGAGTATTTTGACTTCCCGAACCTGGTCAACACACTTTTGGCTGCCAACGAAATGGTAGCTTGCTTCCCTTATGAAGGTTATTGGCGCGATCTGGGTAATCAGGACGATTATCTCACCGCGAATGAAGATTTTGAGAGTATGCGATCACAGTTTTTAGCGGAGTAACTATGGAATGGCGTGTGCCACTGGCAGATGTGAAGCTTGGAATTGAAGAAGAAAATGCTGTTCTTGAGGTTTTACGCTCAGGCTGGCTGACGATGGGGTCGGTGACTCAGGCTTTTGAGCGGGAGATTGCCACTTTTGTGGGCGCGAAACACGCTTTTGCTGTCAATAATGCGACAGCGGCGCTGCATTTGGCGTGTATGGCAGTCGGAGTTGGCGAGGGGGATGAAGTAATTGCGCCCTCACTGACCTTCGTGGCGACGGCAAACGCCGTTAGGTATACCGGCGCGAAGGTTGTTTTTGTGGATATTGAAAGCGAAGACTGGCTGTGCATCTCCCCACAGGCGATTGAAGAAAAGATTAATGAGCGAACCAAGGCAATCGTGGTGATGCACTATGCCGGGTTTGCCTGCGACATGCCTGCAATAATGCGCATAGCCGAAAAGTATAATTTGGCGATCATCGAGGATGCTGCCCATGCAATCGGGGCGAGCCTGGATGGGAAAGCGCTCGGAACCTGGGGGGATGTGGGCTGTTACAGTTTCTTTGGCAACAAAAACATGACTACAGCCGAAGGGGGGGTGTTAGTTACCGATGACGATAGCCTGGCTGAAAAGGTGCGGATTTTACGCTCTCACGGCATGACTACCCTCACATGGGATCGCCACCAGGGGCACGCCAGCACCTACGATGTGGTTGCCTTGGGCTACAACTACCGCATCGATGAGATCCGCTCGGCAATTGGGCGTGAACAGCTCAAAAAGCTGCCGGCGGGAAATGCCAGGCGGGAAGTTTTGGTGGGGCGGTACCGTCAGGCTTTCAAGGAGCAAGCGCCATCCTTGGGGCTGCCTTTCTCAGAGAAGAGGGGATTGAGCAGCCAGCACATCTTCGCGGTTCTGCTGCCAGAGGGCGTTGACAGGGAAGCCTTTCGGGAAGCAATGAAAAAGGATGGCATCCAGACCAGTTTTCATTACCCGCCGGTCCACCAATTTGCGATCTACCGTAACGAGGGCGAGGAACTCTGGATGACCGAAAACGTCGCCCGCAGGCAGGTGACCCTGCCGCTTTTCCCTGGCATGACGGATGAGCAGCAAGATTTGGTAATTAAAAGCGTAATCAAATACGCAACCAGCGCTCTTATCTAGCATCATACAGGATACTACTTGCAGAGGATGTTCTACGTTGTGGATAAATAAATAGCGAATGACAAGGATCAGGCATGCAAAGAAAATTCAAGATTAATGATTTATTACTATCCTTTGGTTTGTTGCTTATTTGTTTGCTATCTTATGGCATTATTGCAAGAAAACTAGGCTTCTTTCTGGACGATTGGTACATTATCTGGACCTATCGTACTTTTGGGGTGGCAAAATTTGTTGAATTTTTTGAGGGAGACCGACCTCTCTTTTCAATGGTCTACAGGATCTTTATTCCAATAATCAAAGATAATCCTTTGGTATGGCAGTATTTCGCAATCTTCACTAAATGGCTTGCAGCCTTTACACTCTGGCAGCTTCTTAGATTGATAATGCCAGAAAAAAAGTGGTTTTCCTATTCAGCTGCCGCTTTATTCGCTGTTTACCCCGGTTTCAAGTTTCACTATTTTTCTGTGATGTATGGCCAAAATTACGCAATCCTTGCAATATATTTTTTGTCATATATTTTCATGATTCTTGGTCTGAGGAAGTCAAAGTATCGCCCACTTTTCATCGGACTTGGAATGGTTTTCCAATTTATTGGGATAGCTCCGATGGAGCTGTACTATGGCTTAGAGCTTGTAAGGCCGGTGCTACTCTTCGTTATGCTGCCTGATGACATGGCAAATTTTAAATCAAAACTTTGGAAGACTTTTCTTCAGTGGCTGCCATATTTGTTAGTATTCTTGGGTTTTACGCTCTTCAGAGTTTTATTCAGCCATTTATATTCTTACCAGGTGAGTTTTTTTGATCAACTGATGCAAAATCCACTTTATGTCGTCAAGGATTTGATCTTCAGGGTTTTGCTGGGATTATTCGACAGTTGTGTGTACGTATGGGTTGAGCTTTTGTTGTTGTTCACTCGTATGCAAAGCTTAAACCAAATCGCACTTCTGTTTCTGCTGATTTTGGGGTCTTTTTTTACAGCCTGGTTTTTCATTGGCAAATCAGGCCAATCCAAAATGGACGCCGACAATAGAAAACATGCATTGGTAATACTGGGAATTGGCGTTTTTTCGGTACTGGCAGGCATGATCCCGGTCATAATAGGGGGGCTTAAGGTCAGTCTCGCATTTCATACGACTCGATTCCTTTTACCGCTATCAATCGGTGCGTCTCTTGCGACCGTCGCTTTAATCGATATTCTTTTCCAAAACACAAAAGCAAAAACGCTTATTGTTGCTTTACTCGTGGCACTGTCCGTGGCGGCTAACTACACAAATGGCTTGGAATATAAAAAAGCCTGGGATGATCAAAAAGAATTCTTTGCTCAGCTAACCTGGAGGGCTCCGCAGATTGAACCTGGAACCGTGCTGATTTCTCCTGTTCTGCCATTCGATCTGTATTATTCAGGGACCTCCTTGACGGCACCCCTTAATATGATTTATGCTCCCGACCTGGATGACAATCCGATCCCATATCAAATGATATTGGCAGCAACTCCACAGATGAACACAATGCCCGAACTCATACCTAACCAGGAAATTGATCGTTACCAAAGGGTATTTAATTTCATTGGGAACACCTCAGATGCAATTGCGATTTATTCGCCCGACAAGGGATGTCTTAAATTACTCTCCCCCGATACCGATCCAAGGGCATTTCAATCGGATCGCTACGCGGAATTATGGAAGTCCATCATTCTACTTTCCAATTTAGATCGTATTGATCTGACAGCCCCCAGGGCTGAGTTGCCGCGCCGTTACTTTGAAGTAATAGCCACGGATAATTGGTGCTATTATTATCAACAGGCTGCTAACGCAGAGCAAAGACAGGCATGGGCTGAGGTTGTGGCAACTTATCAGGACGCAGAGAATGCAGGATTTCGTCCTGAAGATAACAGTGAATGGTTGCCTTTGATAAAGTCATACATTTACACAGGAGAAATTGGAGCAGCGTTGAAACTCAGCGAAGAGCTTGAGATTGACAATGATTTCACCCTTTGGGGGCTCTGTTCAGTATGGCAAAATCACGGACAACCCATCAGCGAGGAAGAGACCGAAAGGCAAAACCTGCTTTTGTCACGTTGGAATTGTGACTGAGTGAAGGATTAAAAATGCAAAAGAGTTTGTCGATCGTTATCCCGGTTTATAACAGTCAAGACAGTTTGCCACTGTTGATTCAAGACTTGTCATCAGTTTTAAAGGACACATGCTCCGATTACGAAATAATTCTTGTCAATGATGGCAGCAAGGATCAAAGCTGGAAAGTGATTGAGGATTTGTCGGCATCCTATCCCCAGCTTCGTGCTTTCGACTTGATGAGAAACTATGGACAGCATAACGCCTTACTCTGCGGGATCAGAGAATCCCGGGGGGATATCATCGTTACAATGGATGATGACCTTCAGCATTCTCCAGAATCCATTCCCCAATTATTGATGAAATTGGAAGAGGGATATGATGTTGTTTACGGCGTGCCCGAAGCGGAGAGGCATAACTTTTGGAGAAATCTGACTTCAAGGCTGATTAAATGGATTTTGAAAAAGGCAATGAGGGTATCCACCGCACAAGAGATATCCGCGTTTCGCGTTTTTCGCTCGGAGATCAAAGATTCATTTTCGAATTACGATGGCGTTTTTGTATCCATCGACGTGCTTCTTTCGTGGGGTACGACCCGGTTTTCTTCGGTGAGGATCAAACACAACAAAAGGCTTTCCGGCAGTTCACAATATTCTTTTAAGAGATTGCTTAATCATGCTTTCACACTCATTACCGGATTTAGCATTCTCCCGCTTCAGATATCGAGTTTGTTAGGCTTTCTATCGATTTTATTTGGATTTTCCGTGTTGATCTATGTGGTGATCAATTTTATAAAAAGCGGTGGAGCGGTGCCAGGTTTTACTTTTTTGGCATCAACCATTGCGATATTCTCAGGTGTGCAGTTGTTTGCAATTGGAATGATCGGTGAATATTTGGGCAGATTATTTTCCCGAAATCTTGGTCAGCCTACCTACAGCATTCGTTCGCAATACCCGGACCCAGCATCAACACCCCGATCACTTGGTGAGGGTAAGAAAGAAGGGTTCTCATAATCTCAAAATTTGTCAGTCTTTCAGAACTCGACACATCTCGTTTTGGGGTGGTCTCTGCGAGAGCGAAACTTGTTACCGCAGATATCCTTCCTGAGATTAACACGTTTTGTGTTGAAAACCAGGTAAGGTTTCTTATTGCCAGGTGTTCAACTTCCGATATCGCATCAATTCATGCCATAGAGGCAAACGGATACCAATTAATGGATACGCTTGTTTACTTGCGAAATGATTTTGAAGACTACATTCCGGCCACTTACCCTTCAGAGCTTAGCATCCAGGCACTTGACCCTGAAGATATTCCTGGTGTTGCAAAAATTGCCAAAGAGTCATTTGCTGCCTACAAAGGACATTACCATACTGATCCTCGCCTGGATCCTGTAAAAGCGACAGAAGTTTATAGTTCGTGGGCAGAAAGATGCTGCGTGGATCCAGCTGTAGCCAATCATGTTTTGGTTGCGAAACTCGACGGAAAGTTGGTTGGATTTCGTGCAATTCGAGTCAATTCATCAGATGAGGCAGAGTTTATTCTTGCGGGAGTCGCACCTGGAATGAGGCGGCGGGGAATCTATCGCGCTTTTGTGATTGAGGGTCTAAACTGGTGTAAAGCAGCTGGTGTTACACATGTTCTGAATTCAACCCTCTTGATCAATACGACCGTTCAAAAGGTTTGCACCAAATTAGGCTTTTATGCTCTGGAGTCTTATCACACATTTCATAAGTGGTTTGATTAGGTAATGGTATTATGCTTGATATAGAGAATATGAACACAGAAAACAAGAAAGAAAAAACAAATCGGGATGGACGCGGCATGACAGTTTACATTTTTATTGGTTTAACGATTTTATTTACGGTATGTGGGCAGTTGCTGGTAAAAAGCGCATCATTTGAATTCGGGCCATTTCCTAAAGATATAGCCGGAGTGTTTCAGTTTCTGATCAGGGCGTTTACAAACATAAAACTTCTGACAGGCTTGTTTTGTGCTGTTATTGCTTCAATTATGTGGATGAACGCGCTTTCATTAAGTGATATCAGTTTTGCGTACCCTTTTATGGCATTGGCTATTGTGCTTGTTCTGGCTTTGTCACCCTTGGTATTCAAAGAAGTTATTCCCTGGACAAGATGGCTGGGTGTGGCAGTGGTGTGTATTGGGCTTTGGATCGCTTCAAGATAAAAAAGGAGTTTCGAAGCAATGCAAATCTACCTTTACTCTTTTCAAATTTGATCACGATGAAACTTTTATTCTTAGATTAGCGAGGCAGGATTTATGTTGAAAAAAATTCCATTTAATCGACCGGCGTATATTAAAAAGGCTGAGGCGTATCTAAGTCAGGCTTTACAATCCGGACATCTTTCTGGTGATGGGGAGTTCACAAAGCAGAGTACAGCTTTGTTAGAAAAAATAACTGGAGTAAAAAAAGCTCTGCTCACTACCAATTGCACACACGCGCTTGAAATGGCAGCCATTCTTATGGATCTTAAGGCAGGGGATGAGGTTATTCTGCCATCTTTTACGTTTGTGTCCACCGTTAACGCAGTCGTTCTCAGGGGAGCAAAACCAGTCTTTATTGATATTCGGCCAGACACTTTAAATTTTGATGAGAATCAATTGGAAAGACTTATTACCTCCAGGACAAAGGCAATCTTTGTTGTACATTATGCCGGTGTTGCGTGTGAAATGGATTTGATCAATCAGATTTCTGCAAAGCACAAGATCCCTGTGGTTGAGGATAACGCGCATGGGCTCTTTGGCAGTTATAAAGGGAAGAATCTTGGCACCTTTGGGGTTTTGGCGACACAAAGCTTTCACGAGACAAAGAATATCAGCGCCGGTGAGGGAGGGGCGCTTTTGATCAACGACCCAAATCTTGTAGAACACGCAGAGATAATCCGTGAAAAAGGAACAAATCGCAGCCGTTTCTTCAGGGGGCAAGTCGATAAGTACACTTGGGTTGATATCGGTTCAAGTTATTTGCCCTCAGAATTAATCGCCGGGGTATTGCTCGCTCAATTAGAATCTGCTGAACAGATACAGGCTAAACGAACCGCTATTTGGAACACTTATAATGCGCAATTAGCGGACTGGTCAGAAAAAAATGCTGTTAGATTGCCATATATCCCGAAGGATTGCTCTCATCCCAGCCATATGTTCTATTTGCTGATGCCAAATCTCGAAACGCGTACACGCTTTATCGAGTGGATGAAATCCCAAAACATAATATGTGTTTTTCACTATCTGCCTCTTCATCTTTCGGACATGGGTCTCAAATTTGGAGGCCAACCTGGGGATTGCCCGGTCACCGAAGATGTCAGCGACCGTTTGGTCAGATTGCCACTTTTTTATGATCTGACGGAGCAGGAGCTTGCCCGGGTGATTGATACAGTAAAGTCTTTTTCGCTCTAAACCGGCAGCTAAATTGCTGTCCAAAAATTTGTTCCCTATAGACTTAGCTGGAGCAAAGACGGGGGTTTGTCAATTCTATCCATGATAAAATCCGACTTGATGAACCGGAGAATTCTGCTGTTTTTGTTATTGCTTGCCCTGCTTTCCTGGTGTGGTCAAAGAAGACAGCCGGATGTGGAGCACTTTCAAGGGGATGTCGTCGCGACCTTACAGAAATCTGCCAGCAAGGAAGTTGCTGATTCTGTGGAGCTTACTCCACCGCCATATGAGGCTCCTCTGCCATCGCCGCAAACCTTAGAGCCCATCCTGACCACACCCACAGCGATCATGCTAACTCCAACGGTTCCAAACCCCCAGGCTACGACTTACCCTCCAAATTACGGAACTGTCGTACCCACCCAGAATGCCTACCCGACCGAGGATCTCACCCGAACACCAGCCCCAATTCCTGGGGATACAGACTGGGAGGGCGTCTGGAATATCTGGTATCAGGATAGGAGAGGTGGATACACCACCGCTGAATTAACTGTTCAGATTAGCGGCACCAGGCTGACTGGAACAGCCAAAATTGACGGCACCGATTTTTCATTCAAGGGCGATATTTACGCGCAGGGCACCCAGGTGGAAGGGGAATGGCAAACCGCCTCAGATGAAGGCGAATTCTGGTGGCGGATGGATTCTTCGGACATATTTGTTGGGTCAAGGGAGAACCGTTTCGGTTTCTGCGGCAATCGGTTGACGACGATTCAACCCAATCCGTGCCGGGAAGTTCCACAGGATTAGGGGCTTTTGCAGACGGTACCCGTAGCGCGAGCCAGAGTGCCTGACAGCTTATTTCATTGAGGAAATCTGAGCTCGTGAGCCGGATCTGACAGGGTAAAGAACGTCAATTCACGTTCTTTTCTTCTAAGGCTGGCTTACACATCGGAATCCCACATCGTAAAATGATTTGTTTGGATCAAATCCATACCTGGCAGAGACTCGCAGGATGTCAGTGTCGTCGTACCAGGAACCGCCCTTAATCACACGCGTGGAACCGCTTGTTGGTCCGATTGGCTCACTCCAATCCTGTTTGTTATAGAAGTAATCCGCTTTATACCAATCGGCGACCCACTCACAAATATTTCCAGCCATGTTCATGGCTCCATACTGACTAACCCCATCGGGGAAGCTTGTGACCGGGGCTGTGTCGATATAACCATCATCATAATTGCTATTTTTCCAGCTCATCGTGCAATTTCTGTCGCAAAGATTCGCATAATTGCTCGCAAAATTGTTACCCCATGGGAACATCCTGGCGTCCTGGTCTCCTCGGGCCGCTTTTTCCCATTCCGCTTCACTTGGCAGCTTACCTCCAACCCAACCGCAATAATCAGAAGCATCATACCAGCTGACAAAAAGGACAGGATAATTATCAAAACTTGTATTGTCATAGTATTTATCCTGTGTCAGGGAGTTTCTGTAATCTGGGGCATTGCAAGCACCAGCAGAAACACACATCGCGTATTGCGCGTTGGTCACTTCATAGGTATCGATCCAGTAGTCGTCCAGCCAGACCGTGTGCTGGGGTTTCTCTCGTTCTTCTTCATAATCACTGCCCATTGTGAAACTTCCAGCCGGCACAAAAACCTGCTCCATGCCATCGATTTTTCGCAGCCTGGTGCTGTAGGTTTCAACTGTTGGTTCTGGTGTTGAGGTCGGGGAATTGGTGCTTGTGGGTGCTATTGAGACTGCATTTGTGCTTGCCGACACCTCTGTGCTAATAGTTGAAGCGCCTGTTTGTAAGGCAGTGGGGGGATCGATCTCAGCACCAGGTACAGAAGAAGAGAGGTTCGCCCTAATAAGAAATATTAAAGGTAATATGATCGCCAGGGCTGCGCCAATTATCCAATAAAGTGAAGTCGGCAGCGGTTTGGATTGATTAGGTTTTGCAGAACCTCCCGCAAATTTTTTCTCAGGTTTTTCTTGTAAGCCTTCGATCAACCTGGGATTTGGTTCAACGATTAAATTGACCTGGGATTCCGGAGCCAGATATGAACCATTCCTGGCATAGGTAATGACGGCTCGACGGAACTCCTCCATGCTGGAGAAGCGATCCTCCGGATTGAACGCCAACGCTTTTTGGAGAATGCTTCTTAATCCTCCTGGCAAAGACTCCGGCAGAGCCAGTGGGGCGAAATGGCTGTGCATGATCTTTGAAGTTGTCTCGCCCTCAAAGAGTTTCCTGCGAGTTAACATTTCGTACAATACGCAAGCAAGGCTGTACTGATCTACTGCGGGGGTCACAACGCCATCGTCCCACATTTCAGGGGGCATATAACTTGGCGTGCCGGCAAAACCAACTGAGCCAGAAGATGCCACAACCGTTGACATTTGCACGGCTTTCGCGATACTGAAATCAGTGACCACTGCCTGACCATAGTCGTCAAAGAGAATGTTTCCTGGTTTAACGTCTCTGTGTACAATTCCGCGTTTATGACCAGCAGTTAATCCATTGCAAATTTGAGAAAATATTTTGAAGGCTTCATTCTGTCTCAATGGGCCTTCGCGTCTTAACTTTTCAGCCAGGTTTCCGTTGGCCAAATAGCGCATTGCTATATAAACCTGGCCTTCATAGTTGCCGATTTCGTGGATTGTTACCACGTTGGGGTGATCGATTTTTGCCAAGCTGCGGGCTTCCCGTTCAAAATACTGAACAAAACGTTCATCGAGGGTAAGTTGCGCGTGCAGCACCTTTAAAGCCACGATTCGATCCAAGGTCAGGTCTCTGGCTTTATAAACAACACCAAAACCACCCTTACCCAGTTCAGCTAAAATTTCGTATTTCCCAATGTTCATCAGATCTTTACCCCAGAAAGAGAACTGAACTTTATCAATTTTGTTTGCTTCTCAAATTTATCATAAAACCAGTCAAATTTTTCAGTCAAATGGCTTGATGTTCTTGTTACTTTTGACTTCTAATCCGATTGACCGTAATACAAGGAGATTGAAGAACATTCTGGGTTTAATCGAAGCATTTTTTTGTTTGGTTTCTGGTGAAATGCCTGAGTTAATGAGCGAGTTCAAACACATGTGAGACGATAGGGCTTTACAAAAAAGCACATCGGGATCATCCTAGGGGGTAGAAAACCAGAAAGGAGCAGATCCCGATGCGGCAGATATACCTGCAAAAAGAATTTTATCAACTTATCAAAAAGCCACCAGTGCAACCGAGTGAAAACGCCAAACAGAGGATGCGACTGCTAAGAGCTTGGGAAACCCTGCAGGCGCAGGGGATGGACGCAGAAGAAGCCAGCCAGATAGTGGAGGTCTCACGAGCGACCCTATATCGTTGGCGGAAACGTCTCAGAGAAGAGGGCTGGAAAGGGTTGGAATGCCGCAACCGCCGTCCAAAACACCTGCGCAAACACAGCTGGAGCGAGGAGTTGATCGAAGGAGTGCGATCCTTGCGGAAGCTCTATCCCTGTTGGGGTAAGGAAAAGATCAAGGTGCTGCTGGAAGAAGAGGGTCTGTTGGCTTCCGTGTCAACCGTTGGGTGGGTGATTACGGATCTCAAGCGACGCCATCAGATCCCCAGTGTGCATTACCGAAAGCGCTGGAAACCCAAGAAAAGGGTGCAAAGACCCTATGCCGTCCGTAAACCCAAGGATTATGAGGTGGAGAAACCAGGGGATATTATTCAGGTGGACACTTTGGATATTCATCCATTTCCAGCGATCCACTTCAAACATTTCACTGGCAGAGATGTAATCTCAAGATGGGATGTGGTAGAAGTATTTCGAAAAGCCAGCTCAAGGCAAGCCAAAGATTTCCTCTTCAATTTGATTCGGCGAGTACCCTTTCCAGTCAAGGCCATCCAAGTTGATGGGGGTTCTGAGTTCATGGCTGAATTCGAACAGGCTTGTGAAGGGTTGCAAATCCGTTT
Source organism: Anaerolineaceae bacterium UBA6105 (assembly GCA_002423495.1). Lineage (GTDB taxonomy): Bacteria > Chloroflexota > Anaerolineae > Anaerolineales > Anaerolineaceae > Mesolinea. Next base: position 17,087 of record DIWN01000045.1, read on the forward strand.
GTTTGTTTTACCTCCTCGTTCCCCAAAGCTCAACGGCAGGGTTGAAAGGGCTCATCGCACTCACCTGGATGAGTTTTATGCAGTCCATGAGCCCAATGGTGATTTGGAGGATCTGAACCGAGAATTAAGAAAATGGGAGTGGGTTTATAACAATATTCGTCCTCATCGTGCTCTGGACAATCTCAGCCCCAGGAAGTATATTGAACGTTACTACCCTGACTTGATCTCGAGTCATCTGTCTCATATGTATTGAACCCATTCAGTTAATTGATTTTTCAATAGCTTGCAGTTATAATGCCTTATCTGAAAAAAAAATTTCAAGAAATTTTCGACTCGCATTTTTCCTTAACAACTGATCTGGACATAGGTGGTGATATGAATAAGTTCTTATTGTCATTTTCAGCAATCATTTTTTTATTAGTATCAGTTTCAGTTCCTAATGCTTCGACAACTGCCCAGAGCACCTCTGTTAACTTGCAGTTGATAGCAGTTGATAGCAGTGCCTTCCCCAAAGTCAAAGTGAATTTTTCTGTGTCTGATCCCCAGGGTTTCCCTGTGGAGGATCTTGAAAAAGATTCATTTACAGTCTCAGAAGATAACAAATCTATTTCAGATTTTTCGATCACACCTTTCAATAACACAGAATCGCCATTGGCAATCGTACTTGTTTTGGACACAAGTGGAAGCATGATCTCATCTCTTGATAATTCCATTTCTGCTGCCAAAGAATTTATCAAGACATTAGGACCAAATGATCAAGTTGCGTTAATAGCCTTCAAAGAGAAGCCGAATATTGTCCAGGAATTGACTACAGACCGTGGTTTATTAACTCAGGCTCTGGATGAGTTAACCGCTGTCGGAGATTCCGCTTTGTTTGACTCTATTGTTGAAGCAGTTGAAGTACTGAAACCACGGACTGAACGCAAAATTGTGGTGGTCATCACCGATGGCTACGAAACTGGGATCAGTTCATTTACTTTTGACCAGGTAGTGAATGAGTCAGCCAGATGGTCGACCCACCTCTATCCGATTGGGATTGGCGGCGTAAATCTTTCCAATCTAGAGAAACTTGCAAAGCTTACCGGAGGCTTTGCTCAAATTAATCCTGACGATTTGGCAATTTCTGAGGCATTTGGTAACATCCTTGGAAACCTGCGCAATCAATACGTACTTGAATATGAATCTGATTTACAGGCTAATGGGACCGAACACGAAGTCTTGATTTCATACAAGTACCCGGAAGGTGTCGCAAGCAGCGGACAGCGTTTTGTTGCTACTCCACGCAGCGTAAGTATTTCTTTTTCCGACATCACGGATGGGCAGGAAGTATCGGGGAGTGTCTTGTTTTCCCCGAGCATACTTGCCCCCGGAGCGATCAGAGAGCTTGATATCAAAGTTGATAAACTTCCACTAGCGACAATTCTTTCAGCTCCTTTTGAATATGTATGGGATTCGGAACTGGTTGAAACAGGTTTGCACGAGATTGACTTCACCGTAACTGATGTTGTCGGCAATACCGCAACGCAGTCAATCAATCTCAACGTAGTTCCTCCTGTGAGGGTGTCTTCAAACCTGGTTGCAGATCAAACGCTTGGGGGGAAGGTCACTATTCCTTTGGAAATCAAGGCTGCCCGTGGAATAGCTAACGTTGAATTCTATATTGATCAGATCAAAATCGCGGAAGATAGTGAGTTCCCCTATGAATTTGAGTGGAACACAACGGCGCACAGTCCGGGATATCACGATATCCGATTTGTGGCGACTGACCTTGAGCAGAATGTCGGAGAAAGCCAGTTGCGGGTCAATGTCGAAATTCAAAAAAACAGTAACATAATTTGGCTGGCGCTACTCACATTGCTTATTGCGATAGGTGTGATCATTCCGATTGCCAGCAAGAAAAATCGACTTGCGAAGAAATCAACCACACCGGTTGGACCCCCGGTTGATGCAGGTGAGAAAATTGCAAAATTGATAGAAAAAGAAGGTCTTGAACCCGGGCGTGTTTGGAATTTGCAGGGAAATGAAATCCGATTGGGAAGAAAGTCAGATGAAAACGACATACCATTAAAAGGTTTGTCTGCTTCAAGATTCCATGCGGTTATAAGTCCTCAATCAGAAGGTTATGTGATTCAAGCTTTACACGTAGAGAATCCGGTTTATGTAAACGGCGTGCCGAATACTGAACAGGTTGCTTTAAAGAACGGCGATTCAATTAAGGCAGGTGAAAGCGAATTTCTGTTTGAGGAATAGACTAAATGGGAAATTCTGGAAGTGTAGAGTTCTTGCCTCTTGAATCTGCTCAAAATACAGATCCAGGCAGGAAACGGCCAAATAACGAAGACTGGGTAACTGGTTTTGAGCCAACTAATCCACTTGAAATTCAAAATAGTGGATCCCTCTATATAGTGGCTGATGGAGTAGGGGGGGCAAGTCGAGGGGAGCGTGCCAGCCAATATGCTGCTGAAAGAGTTTTATTCGATTTCTTCAAGGAAACGACTTTAGAGCCAGCCAAACGCCTTCAGAACGCGATGAGAAGCGTTTGCAAAGAAATCTTCGAATACGCCCAGGACAGCAATCTTTCCAGGATGGCAACGACCTTGGTAGCTGCCAATATTCGGGGTAACATCCTCACAGTTGCTAATGTAGGGGATAGCCGATGCTACATCATTCGCTCGGGAAAAGTTGTCCAAATTACACAGGATCATAATTATGCCGCCGAATTGGTCAGGAACGGCTCAATGACAGCTGAAGAGGCGAAGCATGCCAAGAGCGGCAACACACTGCTTCGCAGCATTGGTGGTGATCGGGATGTTGAAGTTGACGTCTTCGGAGAAATTGATCTTTTCCCAGGGGACATTGTGTTGCTCTGTTCTGATGGACTTACGCGCTATGCGGAAAGTGAAACCCTTTTAAAATTGTGTGCCGATGGGACCTCCGAGCAAATTTCGCAAAGGCTTATTGATTTTGCTAACAATTCTGGTGGAGCCGACAATATTTCCGTTTACATAATCAAGGTTGGTTCCGATGCCGTCAAAAGAGACATTGATGAAGAAAAAACGATACCAACACCCATAAGCTTAAACTTTGCCAAGGCGAAAAAGTCTGCCGGGAAAAAGAAAACACTTCTTCCTGTAAGAGAACCATTGAGCCGGGCAAAAATCGTCAACATTGGCTTATTGAGTCTACTGGTCCTGATACTCTTTTCTGGTGTTTTCTACCTCATCAATCGGGTTAAAGACGGAGCCGATGATCCGGAAGTAGCCTTGTTAAGTTCCCCGACCTCTGAATTGCCAGCCGCTCTTCCTGGTGACCCGACAATCCCGACGGAAGATGTAACTCCGACGACTCAAACCGATGATCCTTTACTTTTACCACCAGAGCCAACAAATAGTATCGATTTGACCCAAACTGCAGCGCCAACGCTTCAGGAAACATCTACAAATTTTCCAGACTCTTATTGTGTTTATTTAACCCAACGCGGTGATAATATTTCAACTATTTTTGGCGAATTTGGTAAAGAGTATAGAGATTATACAACGTTTTCCGTGTTTAATTATTGTAATTTAGGTCAACTAACGTGTTCTGAAAAGGGAGATCCCTATCCAATTGATGCAACTATCCAGCCTGGATGGTTTTTAATTATTCCGGAGGTAAATGAAGAAACGTGTACTTTAACTAAAAATATTGAAGGTCATTGGATTTATGTGAACCCATAGAAATTCTTTGAGGAGGAAAAATGAATACAACGCTTGGTTTTTTTAATTGGTTTTTTAGAGGGCTTGGGGGGTTAGGTGGATGGATAATTTTCCTGATTTTAGCTTTGGCCGCAGTGATTTGGATTTTTTATGATAGTGCAAAAAGAAATCTACCAGTATTAGGCTGGCGTTTGGGAGCGGTATTGTTGGCCGCCCTAATTATCCCTTCAATTATTTTCCGTTTGTCGTCAGTTGAAATTATCGTAAGCCTGACTCCTTTTAGTGAAGCCATCTTTTATCTTGGCTTGCTGGGTGGGATATTGCCAGTGGTTATCGCCATCGGATACTATGTCACCTACAAAGGCTTGGTCGGCTGCCGTATTGGTCACGTTTATGAAGCGGTTTTGGGGCAATGCCCTGAATGTGAGCAACCCGCAAGGAGGATGGACTATCAAGACCAATATGTTCCGCCAGCACCTCGTCCCATGCCGGAACCTGTGGCTGCTCCACGCCCAAGCAAACCCAAAACTAACGCCTGGTTTATTGACCAAAGCGGGAGGAACTACCAGTTATGCCAGGGCGAGACCAGCATCGGGCGATCTTCCACCAACGATATTCAGTTCAGCGGGGTCAGCAGTATATCCCGGCAGCACGCCAAGGTGCAGGAGAAAAGTGGCCGCTTTTACCTGGCAGACCTGGCCAGTGGTTCCGGGACAAAGGTTAATGGTCAATTTATCCATCAACCAACTTTGCTGGAACCCAATGATCAAATTCAGTTCAGTGACAACGTCATTGTAACCTTCGTAACCACGAAATAAGCATATTTTGGAGGAAAAATAAAATGGCTCAAGAATTAACTTGCCCTTTGCACGGTCCTTATCCTGCTTCGTATGGCACTTGTCCGCGGTGCGCAAAGTTGGCTGGTGCACGCCCCCAGGACCCTGGTCCGATAGGAGCGTCTGATGATGATATGCCCACTGATTATTTTGCTGGTCGTGATAATGCAGCCTTTCAGCCAAACAACGTGGATGAAGCTCCAACAGTACTGCCCGGTGGATCCCGCCGTATTTTAGATATGGATGAGCAAGAGACCAATCTTGGTTTTCAAAGACAAGGCGATGATGTCACTGAATTAGCGGTTCCAGAGGTGGGTCCTCAGGCAATCCTATGGGTGAAAGAAGGAAGAAGACGCGGTCGCATTTACCAAATAAAGGAAGAAACCATTATTGGCCGAAAAAATGCTGATCTAATCCTTGATGATCCAAAAGTTTCTACCACTCACGCGAAAATCGTCATCGAGAAAGATGAATATATCCTGATTGATTTCCATTCGAAGAATGGTACGTTCGTGAATGGTGAGCGTATAAAAGCAGAAACGTCTCTGAAAGAGAATGACACTGTAAAAATTGGTGAGGTAGTGTTTGTGCTCAAAGTTTTAGACAATTAAAGACCGGGAGAGCCCGATGGTAAAGTGGAAATGGCTATTGCGTATCGCAAGCTTACTGATAATGCTGGGTTTTTTTATGCCAGCTGTGTTAGTCTCGTGCAATGCCGGTTTTTTTGAGACAGGTGATACATTAAGTTTGGCTGAAGTCGCTAAATATTTGGATAGACCCATTCTGTATATTGTGCCAATCCTCTCGATTGCTGCCATAGTATTGTCATTCCTTCAGGATGTGTTTGTTTCCAGTGCTGCGGCTTTACTTTGGGGGCAACTTGGGGCGCTTGGACTTCAAATATTCATCCTGGTTATGACAATTGTTTCCATGAGCTCGGAAGTTCCTAATTTGCCGTATAACATGATCAAGATCAAAGCAAGGTTTGGAACATTCCTGATTGTTGGATCTGCAGCTCTGTACCTGGCGGCGTGGGTGATGCAAAAGAAGGGTTCCACCATTCCAATTATGGCATCACCAGTTTACAAAGAAACCTTAATTGAAGAACAGGAAGACCCTTTTCTCAACAGGCCTCTCTCACCACCCTATGCACCTGAAGAAGTGATGAGGGCTCCACTTGAGCAATTGCCATCCCAACCAACCCTGGTAGTTCTTGCCGGCAACCTCGCGAGCAGACAAATACAGATCAGCAATGATGGCTTTTCCATCGGGAGGTCCTCAAAAAACCAATTGCACCTTGAAGACCAGACAGTTTCCAGGGAACACGCTGTTTTTCGATATTCACAAGGTGTGTGGTTTTTACAGGACCAGGAGAGTACCCGCGGCACTTTTGTAAACGGGGTACGAACAGACGCGATCAGGCTGAATGATAGGGATGAAATTGGCATAGGACCTTACAGGTTCCAGTTTCGGCTCAATTAGGAATGTGAAGGTTGGATACTGAGTAAACAGCAAATGGAGTCATTGTCAGGTCGCACATTGCAAGGCAGGTATTTTCTCCGTGAACTGGTTGGTTCTGGAGGAATGGCGGATGTGTATCTTGCCTGGGATCAGCTCAGAAACGCAAAAATGGCTGTTAAGGTCCTGCGTAGGGATTTGAGCAGTAATACTCTTTTCTTTGATCGATTTGCCAATGAGGCCAAAATTCTGAGGAAACTTGAACATCCGAACATTGTTCGTTTGTTTGAGTTTGAACGGGATAATGAAGTAGCTTTCATTGTGATGCAGTGGGTTGATGGATCTAACCTTCGCCAAATTATCAACAAATCCCACCGGATTCTCTCTTTGGAAGATTGTTCCCAGATATTAGGATCTGTATGTTCAGCGCTCCATTATGCCCATGAAAATAGAATCTACCATTGTGATATTAAACCAGCCAACATCATGTTGGATATCAAGGGGAACACATTTGACACCTTATTGACGGATTTTGGAGTTGCTCAACTTGCAGACAACCTCGTGGGCGGTGGTACCCCGACGTATATGGCACCCGAGCAATTTACCGAAGGCAATATTGATGCGAGGACGGATGTTTACGCCCTGGGAGTTTCACTCTATGAAATACTTTCAGGTGGAATTACACCTTACAAGGGATTATCTCCTCGTAGTGAAGGCGGCACAACAAAAGAGAGAATTGCATGGGAGCACCTCAACTCGGTACCACCGAGTTTGATGCAGATAAATCCGAACTGTTCGCCAACCATGGAAAGAGTTGTTCTGACAGCCATGCAGAAAAATCCTCAGAAAAGGTTTTCTTCTGTTATGGATTTCTTAAACGCCTTTGAACAAGCCCGGTCAACCATGGCCAGTGAACCTGCACCTGTAAACAACGACATCAGGTCATTGATTACACAATTTTCACAACAGACTATCTCGGCAACGACAACAATTCTTGATAAGATTTTTAGGAATGAGGCTGTAGAGCAAAATTCATCTCCTGTTGAGCATAACGCGTCCCGGAGGGCGGATGATTCTATTTACCGAAAAGGATCGCATACCACCAGTGGCATGAATGTTCTTGGAAGGAATCATTATCTCTATAGTCGATCCGGGCTTTTTGCCGGCCGGAGGCTTCCGATAGGTATGGGTGAGACTGCAATTGGTCGCGGCACACAAGTGCAGATAAAACTGACTGAGGCAACTGTCTCGCGTCGGCATGCTACCATCATCCGCACAATGCGGGGAGTTTATATCCGTGATGATGGAAGCACGATGGGCACTTTTGTAAACGGAATGCGAATTTCCGGTACAGCTCAGCTAAAAGTAGGCGATATTATCCAAATTGGATCCCAACAGATTTTTGAATATACAAAAGGGTGAGGTTATGAAACGTAAGCTTTTATTCTTTCGCTCGTTTTTGATTATCCCAATTCTGATTAGTTTTTCGCTTATCGGCACATTTCCGACTGTCGGAAAGGTGCAGGCGACACAATCACTGCAAACATTATCTACTGATACTTTGCTTGTTTTTGATACCTCGGGCAGTATGAATGGACCTGATTCAAGCGGCATATCAAAAATTGACGCTGCGCGTGAAGCTGGCTTCCAGATCTTGAACATTATCGAAGCAGAAAATCTGGCGCTTGTAGGTTCGAGTGAAGTTGGTGTAGTCAGTTATGACAGATCTGCCAGGGTGGTTAGTCCCTTAACCAGAGATATTGTTTTGCTTAAAGACATGATTTCTGGAATGGTGGCGGACGGTGGAACAGCAATGGCTGATGGGCTGCAAGCTGGTATTACCCAGTTTAGCTCCACTTTTGCGAACAAGACCCTGATCCTGCTCAGTGATGGTCTGCCAAATATCAGTCTAAACTCAGGCAACTCACAGGACATCGTCTTTATCCAGCAGGAAGTCATTGACCTTGCCACCCAGGCTGGTCAGCAGGGTATATGCGTGTATACTGTCGGATTAGGCGATCCAAGGACTAGTGAGGCCTCCATCGATGAGGATTTTCTGACGAGAGTTGCTTTAGCATCCGGTTGCGGCCAGTTCTATTATGCAAGAGACGCGATGGAATTGGCAAACGTGTATGTTGAACTACGGCACACTTCCACTGGTGTCATTCAATTCCAAAAAACCGGACAGATTGCTGAGGGTCAGCAGATAGATCTGGGGTCTGTGCAAATTCCCGAATATCAAGATCTGTTCTTGTTTACAGTGAACTGGCCTGGCAGTAAACTGCAACCAATTCTGATTGATCCTTCTGGAGTTACTGTAGATAATTCTTATACTGGCGTTTCCATTTCGGAAGCCTCATCTCTGATTTCCTACATCCTAAATAACCCTATTCCTGGAAATTGGCAGTTACAGTTGCTTGGGCTTGATGTGCCCCAGGGACTGGCTGACTTTAATGCAATTCTCTCAACTCGGGCAGGGGTGATCCCAAGCCCAAGCCCAACTCCAATCCCTACCCAAGCTGTTATCCAGGATTCAGGTGGTGGGGGTCTCGCGATATTTCTGTTTTTCCTGGTTTTGTTTGGCGCAGGCCTGGCAATCTTTGTCTACACCAACACTCTGAAAAATAAGAAAGCGAAAGAGGTTATCGCCAGTTCTACCGGAGCAAGAATCCGGGCAGAAAGAGGTGAGTATCGCGAGAGGCTCATTCCCATTCATGATGGTTTTGTGATTGGAAGAGGTTCACTTTGTGATCTCAAATTAAACGATACTTCCATTTCAAGACGCCACACCACCCTGAGATTCTCGCGTGGCGCCTGGTATATCCAGGATCTTGGCAGCAGCAGTGGAACGTATGTAAACGGGAAAAAGGTTGAAGGTCTGAAGTTAAACCCCGGAGATAAAATTGCTATAGGCAATAACACATTCACATTTCTGTCTGATTGACAATGAGATTTCGCGAAGGTCAAGTCGTTGCCCAACGCTATAAGGTAATCAACCTGATAGGCGAAGGCAGTGGAGGAGAAGTTTATAAGGTCTGGGATAACAAACGCTCTACACACCTGGCTTTAAAACTCCTGAAGCCGGAATGGAATAGTAATCCTAAACTGATTGCCAGTTTTCTTGACGAGGCAAAGTCATTGGCGAATCTCCAGCATCCCAATATTGTGAGATTCTATGAACTGGTGACCGATGAAGATTTGACTTTTTTCCTGATGGATTATGTTGATGGCATCACCCTGAGGACAATCCTAAAAGAGTCATCCACACCTCTCTCACTCGACAAAATTCTTTCGATTATTACCCCGATATGCCGGGCATTACATTACGCGCACCAGCAAAAGGTGATCCATTGTGATGTCAAACCAGAAAATATTTTGATAGACCGAAACGGGTTGGTCTTTCTTACCGATTTTGGAATTGCTCTCCACAGGGGCGGCGGAAGCAATATCCTGGGAATAGCAGGTACTCCAACCTATATGGCTCCTGAACAGATCAACGGGGTTGGTATCAGCCCGCAAACAGACGTATATGCTCTTGGAGTCCTTCTTTATGAATTATTCACTTTGGTCAAGCCATTCCAAGGCAAGACGGGTTCAACCCAAAGCTCAACAAACGACCGTATCCGCTGGGAACATGTTCACATTTTCCCAGTTGCTCCAAATCAAGTAAATTCAAGGATAGGAAAGGACCTTAGTGAAGTAATTCTCACTTGCCTGAGCAAAAACCCATATCAGCGTTATCCTGGCACCATTGAGCTTTTGGATGCCCTGGAAAAACTCCAAATTGAGAAACCAAATATCCCTGTTGAAATCAAAAAAGAGGAACCTGTTTCGAGGGAGCCTGTTCTTGAACGCAGGAAGGCTACTTTCCCGATATTGTTAGCAGTCATTATGGTAGCAATCATTGTTTCATTGTTTCTCTTAATGGGCAGACCGGCCGGAAATTTACTCCCAAGCCAGGAAATTCAACCTGATGTGTTTTATGATGAAAATGCCTGCATGGATGTTGATTTGCGACCTCTGGCTGAGGCAATTTTGGAAGAGTGTGTAACGGGTATTAACGTTAATAGTGATGGAAAGATACAAGTCCATTTTCGCTGGGAATTGATTGGCAGCCAACAGAACTTGGCTGTGAACATCGCGGCAGATTCAAACAATTACAACATGTACATCATGGATAACCTTGGCAACAGATTGAACCATATTTCAACTGGGGGTGGGACAAATCAGGATGTTACCCTGAAAGCCGGGGATTATAAGGAGGGCTGGTTTTTCTTCCCATCACTTTCCCCTGATGCTGATGGTTTCTATTTTGTTGACGATGACAACCAGGTAATTACCGACCTGCTGGAGAGAAAATGGTAATCTGCTTTACTGGAAATGAACTCAGACAAAACAGACCCAACATCAATGGTTTGGTTTTTGTTTTAATGCCCATTATCTTCGAGGCGAGGGAGAATTGAAGTCGCTAACCAACTCTTCTGGATCAGTTATCCAATCGGGCGGCGATTATGTCCTCTAACCTGGTAGGTCAGGTCGTAGCCGACCAATTCAGGGTGGACTCCTTCATATCCGCGGGAGGGATGGGGGCGGTATTTCGGGTTTGGGATCTGAAGAGGAACGTTCCATTGGCCATGAAAGTACTTCATGCTGATCTGGCGGAAGACCAGGTTATGTTTGAACGCTTCAAGCGGGAAGCTAGGGCTTTGAGGAAACTCGAACATCCGAATATCGTTCCATTTTATGGTCTCTACCAGGTACCTACTCTGACTTTCTTACTGGAACGCTTTATCGACGGACCCACGCTCAAAGAAGTACTGGCCCGGCGACCAGCTGGAAGCATGCTGCGCTCGCAGCATGTGCTGTGCATCATAAAAGCTTTGTGTTCAGCAGTAGGATATGCCCACAGTAACAATGTCATCCATTGTGATATCAAGGCCGCTAATGTGATGATCGACAAAGGTGGGCAGATCTACCTGGGGGACTTTGGGATAGCCAGGCACGCAGAAAGTGACGTCACGGCGATGCCTGGAGCAGGCACACCTGCATACATGGCACCGGAACAGATACTGGGCAGGTCGGTGACACGGGAAACTGACATCTATGCTTTGGGAGTACTTCTGTTTGAATTGCTGACAGGACAGCGACCGTTTAGGGGGAATGAGCTTTCGTCGGAGAGATCAGGGAACACAATCAATGAGCGCATCCGATATGCGCAACTGAACCTGCCAGCGCCAGACCCGCGTGTGTTGAATGCAAAGATCAGTCCCGCGGTATCTGCGATTGTGCTGCGGACGCTGGAGAAAGAGCCCAGCGCGCGTTTTTCATCATGCCAGGAACTATTCTTAGCCCTTTGCCAGGCTTATGGCATCCGACCTGAGCAAATTCCTGACCGATTATCGGGCATCAACATCAGCCAAGCCCCAGTGGCGCCAGTATATTATCCGGATAGTCCCGCGCCTTCGAAGACTGCGGTTCCAAAAACTTCAGTCGTGTTCATTGGAGGGGCGGTTGTTCTGATTTTGGTGATGGTATTGGTTTTATCGCTTGGTGGTAATCAGGATCCAAATGCCAATCCTCTGGCTCGGACTGATATTTCCTGGAATCAAGTTACATCAACACCTAATGTGAATGGGAATAGTCAGCCCGTAGGTTTGGCACAGGCAACTAATATCAACCAAATGCCCGGGTCAAGCACGTCATTAATCCCGAGTTCCACGAAGACTCCAACTCCAACTTATAAATGGACATTAACGCCGACATACGGTTCTTGTCCGAGGGCTATCGCTCAAAAAGTGAGGGTAGGAGATGAGGCCAAGGTGTGTACCCGCAGCGACAGGCTTATTTTACGAGGTGATACATCAGCTGATGCATATGAAATCTTCCGTATGTATCCTGGAACAAAATTGACCATCATTGGTGGTCCGGTCTGTGGGCGTAATTATACCTGGTGGCAGGTGCGTGTAGCAAAAGGATCCCGCGTGAGCCTCAATGACAACATTTTTTATACTAAAGAAGAAGAATTAGGTTGGGTGCGTGAAGGTAGTGATGCGGTAGACCCTTACTATATTTGTCCTGTGAAGTAGAGGAAGCCTACCGACTTGGAAGAATTAATTCAATGATAAAGTGTTGTAAAATTTCGCATATCAATGATAGTGCCGGATTAGTATTGTGTTACTTAAACATGAACATAAGGAAAAATTGACAATAAATTATGATCAAAAAGGGTTTAGGCAGAATGGAGACTTCTTATGTCCTCTAACTTGGTAGGTCAGGTTGTAGCCGACCAATTCAGGGTGGACTCCTTCATATCCGCGGGAGGGATGGGCGCGGTATTTCGGGTTTGGGATCTGAAGAGGAACGTTCCATTGGCCATGAAAGTACTTCATGCTGATCTGGCGGAAGACCAGGTTATGTTTGAACGCTTCAAGCGGGAAGCTAGGGCTTTGAGGAAACTCGAACATCCGAATATCGTTCCATTTTATGGTCTCTACCAGGTACCTACTCTGACTTTCTTACTGGAACGCTTTATCGACGGACCCACGCTCAAAGAAGTACTGGCCCGGCGACCAGCTGGAAGCATGCTGCGCTCGCAGCATGTGCTGTGCATCATAAAAGCTTTGTGTTCAGCAGTAGGATATGCCCACAGCAACAATGTCATCCATTGCGACATCAAGGCCGCCAATGTGATGATAGACAAGGGCGGGCATATCTACCTGGGCGACTTCGGGATCGCCAGGCATGCAGAAAGTGACGTCACCGCGATGCCTGGAGCAGGCACACCTGCGTACATGGCACCGGAACAGATACTGGGTAGGTCGGTGACACGGGAAACTGATATCTATGCTTTGGGAGTGCTTCTGTTTGAATTGCTGACGGGACAGCGACCATTTCGGGGGAATGAGCTTTCGTCGGAAAGATCAGGGAACACAATCAATGAGCGCATCCGATATGCGCAATTGAACCTGCCAGCGCCAGACCCGCGTGTGTTGAATGCAAAGATCAGTCCCGCGGTATCTGCGATTGTGCTGCGGACGCTGGAGAAAGAGCCCAGCGCGCGTTTTTCATCATGCCAGGAACTATTCTTAGCCCTTTGCCAGGCTTATGGCATCCGACCTGAGCAAATTCCTGACCGATTATCGGGCATCAACATCAGCCAAGCCCCAGTGGCGCCAGTATATTATCCGGATAGTCCCGCGTCTTCGAAGACTGCAATCCCAAAAACCCCAATCGTGTTTATTGGTGGGGCGGTTGTTCTGGTTTTGGTGATGGTTTTGATTTTATCCCTTGGTGGCAATCGGGGTTCAAACGCAACTCCACTGGATCTCACTAATAGCGCCACCCCTATGACTTTTTCTTTTCCCTTAGCAACAAGTGAGTCTCAGTCCCCTGGAATGACTCTTCCGACAATTACGGAAGAGGTACCGATAGAGATCGCTATGGTAATTCCGACATCTACCTACACCCCTGTGGTAACCGAAGATCTCTGCCCGGAAGGAATGTCACAAAAGTTTGAAGTTGGAGATACGGTGAGAGTCTGCACCGGACAAGATCGACTAATCCTAAGAAGCGATCCCTCTTCTGAGGGAAGAGAGATCTTCAGAATGTATCCCGGTGTAAAATTGGTTCTCATTGGTGGTCCACAGTGTGGGGTCCAGGATACCTGGTGGCAAGTAAGTGTGAAGCCGGGTTCCTGGGTTTGGGAAGGTTATGAATTTGCCACGACCGTGGAAGAGATAGGATGGGTTCGTGAAGGTGGTCGTGGGGGTTATGATTATTTCATCTGTCCGGTAGATTAAATGGCTGATAAGCGACAGGCAACCATCAGTGTTTTTATCATCATCATAATCATCATTCTGGTGATTTTCTTTTGGATTGCGTATGCGGGCAGTGATCTGGGAAGCAATCTCATGGTAATCAATGCGAACTCGGCAACCCAAACAAGCATTGATCTTTACTCCTCCATTAATCCATTGATCGTGGGTAGTCTAACTGACACCCCGACAGTACCACCTTCAACATTGACACCAACTTCCAGCCCGACAGGCACGGCGACATCCACTGCGACTCCGACGCTAACTCCTACCCTGTCATTCACCGGATACGAGATTATTGGTTTTAGCGTCCTGGAACGTCCTCTTGAGGTCTATCGTTTTGGTACGGGCGAGCATCCACACATGATAGTTGCTGGTATCCATGGTGGATATGAATGGAACACAGTTCATTTGGCTTATGAATTGATTGAACTCCTTGAGGAGGAGCCGGATAGGGTTCCCGCGGATAAAACCCTTTACATCCTGCCAAATTTGAACCCCGATGGATATGCAAAAGATTTCGGTCCGGATGGGCGGGCAAATGCGAACAATGTTGATATCAACAGAAATTGGGACTCTAACTGGCAGGCAAACTGGTATGGGAGTAATTGTTGGAGTTACAGGTTCATTGAAGCCGGGGATGGTCCAGAATCCGAACCGGAAACACGTGCCCTTAAGAATTTCTTGTTGGATCGAAAAATTGAAGCTGTTATCAGCTATCACAGTATGGCTTATAGCATTTTTTCTGGCGGATATCCTTACGATTCCATTTCTATAGATCTGGCAAACGCACTTGCTTATGCCAGCCCTTATGCATACCCCCCTTACTATGGGGATTGTCTGTATACTGGTCAGTTTGTGGATTGGGCGTCCGATCAAGGTATTGCAGCGGTTGATATTGAATTAAAAAACCACGTAGACACGGACTATTTGATCAATGTAAACATCCTGGATGCGTTCCTGAACTGGGATTATCCTGTGCAAGAGGAGTAATTCGGCACGAAATTCGGGTTGTTGCCAAGTGGTGTATTGATCAAGTTGGCTATCGATTTAGCGCTCAAGAATTTTGGGAAACGAAGACTTGCAATCAGGCGACGGGTGACCAACCCAATCCATGCCGGGAAGTGCCACAGGATTAAGGATTGTTACAGAAAGCGTCCTATGATGATCCTTCTTATTTTTTATCCCGAATCATCCACTCGTGTAATGAAATAGAAATCTGAGCTTTTTTGCGGGCGGGTTCGGTTCCTGTTTCTCCGCGCTGTAATCTGAGGAGTGTCTTCCCGTAGCTTCGGATGAGATACTTCAAGCGAACCCAATATAGACCAAGTATTTTCACTGAATTAGGCGGCACGTTGTAAGTCCTGGCAAGCGCAAGGCGGGGGATAAAAATACGCTGTAATCCGATTTTGACTTTTGAGAGCAGATTTTTTTGCGAGGAAAATTCCACCAGGTCGGGGGTGAAGCGGTCATTGAATGGAATGCGCTCGAGCAGTTGTCGCCGCGCGTTTTCCAGCAGGCTGGGATCAATCCCTTCTGGCAATAATGAGGAAAAGGCCTCAGCAGGGATGGGAACGTTCAGCTGTGTTTCAACTAATTTCAGTGTGAGGGCTGTGACCTTTTCCGCCCCCCAGGATTGAGCAATCCGAACCAGTTTCTGCCAGTCAATTTCCAGGCGGAACTTGTGGATGACGAGCGCGATGTCCATCAAGCCCCGCAAGCCCAGGTTGAGATAGTGCTGGTAGGTCAGGTGCAGACTGAGGTGCAGAATCAGGTCTTCATAGCAAAGAGACAGAGCGCTTTCATTAGCGATTTTTGCAGGCATCGTTCGCTCCCAGAGCGCTTCAGCATCAATCGTGAAGGGCTCATGCTCTTCGAGCAAGGTCCAGTGCAGCTCCAACAGTGGGCTGCCCGACTTCTCCATTGGAGGGACGTGCTTGGTGTCGATATTTTCATCAGCCAGGCTGAAGTATGAGGTGGCTTGATAGCCCAACTCATGCATCACAGCCAGACTTTCGGGCAGGTCTTGCTTTTTGACCAGGATATCGATGTCATTCATTGAACGTGCGCCAATATTCGGGTAGGCATGCTCCAGCAGATAGATGCCCTTCAATCCAAGAGATGGAATGCCAGCATGGCGCAAAGCGGTAAAAACAATCTCCGCTTGATGCAGGGCGAGCATGTTTCGGGCAGCGGTTGAAATGTATGCCTGGTGGAGTTTTTCTATTTGTGGGATATCAAATCCGCGGGAGGTGTTCAGATTTGCCAGAAGGGCATAAAGCAGGGGCGCGACGTCCTGCCTGTCTGCTTCAACGATGAGGGCATCCCACTGCTCAGGGTTTAACCGGGCTAAGAGCGCAGACTGCTGATCTGCGGAGCAGCCAGGCGTGAGCAGTTGGAGCAAAAAGGTCAAGGAGTCGAAGTTTTCTGCCATATCGGGATCCATTCTGGAGCGAATAATCCATTTTCCCTTGATCTAATTGTACCGAAGTCAGGAGAAAAGTGATATTTTGATTTGAAAGGGTTGATTAATTGCCTTCTCAATAATCATGCAACACCAATCATGCAACACCATTTTGTTGACACACAGCACAAAACCCTTATAATATAAAGTAGTATTAGTCCGAGTGGGGCTTTTGTTTTGTTACGTGTTAAGCAGGAACCACAGTCGGAAGGGGATGTGTTTATTCCCCATGTTTATAGGAGGATTTAATGGGCACAAAGAAACTATTCTTGAAAACTGTCACCATATTATTGCTTATTGGATTTAGTTTAGGCTTAGTAGGAGAATTCACGCCCGTCGAAGCTGTCGGCGGTGCGTATACTATTAAATTTGCTGCTGCGCAATCACAGGACTATGTTCCAGGCATTCCTTATCCAGAACTTCTTATACTTCTTGAAGATGGTTTTCCAGAATTGCGGGACAACGGGGATTTGTATATTCCAAATGCCTACTATACCATTCCAGGCGGAACAAAAGCTTCCGTAGAATCAATCAATCCCTATGGTATGGCGTTGTGCCAGGTGGTACCCTTTGAATTCGAAATCACCGTCAATGGTCTTACCACCCCTGAGAATGGAGTGATCTCGATCACCGCCGGTTGGTCTACTGAAACCACCTCGGGTCAGTTATTTGGATATGATGAAACTGTAAATCCAATACCCCATCCTAATGAAGATCCTAATAAGTACGGGATTATCGCAGCTTTTATCGATATCGACGATGGCAGCTATACGGACCCCGGGGAAGATGCACAAGTGGACTTCTACAATACAACCATCATCCCTAATTCAGGCAATGGTGAGATACAGGGAACATTCCAAGTCTCCGGGCTTGATGATGGCGATCAGGTTGTGATGGAAGTATGGCTTGTTCTGGATTGTGAATTACCTGATAAAGTGAACGGCAATGTTGCATCCAGACTGATGGAAGCACACACCGTTTACACACCTCAAGAGACAATCAGTACTGGAAACCAGACCGTCCCATTGCTCCAGGTGGGTGAATTTGAATCAACCAATGTCTATCTGAGTGTTTACAAGGTCGATGACAACCAGCCTAAGGAAATATATCCACCCAACGGCATGAGCGATATGTGGAAAAACACTATCGTGGTCTCTGCAGGACCAGATAACTCTACTGATGATTACGTGGCAAACGGAGTCACGATTGTTGACACTCTGGACCCCTGGGTGCACATTGTCGATACCGCAGATTATAACGAAACAACCAATCCCTATGGGATCAAGATTACCCAAAAATATCTGCGGGCGTGTACCTATGCACCCCTGTCCACCTCCCCTTATATCAGAGGTGGAACACTGACCTGCGATCTGAAGGCTATTTCTGAAGCTGCAGATGCAGATCCTGTTGAAAACATAGTAACTATTGAGTATTATCTACAAGCAGTACCAGGAGTGTCGATTGGCTCGAATTGTGAAGGATCTGGTGAAACAGCCCCTGCAACCTCAGTTGCCTCAGAGTGTCCTCCAACCACCTTGTCGCCCAATGGCTACGACGTCATGAATCGCGTTGATTTGACCACAATAAGCTCCGATCAAACACCCAGTGACAACTGGGATGAAGAGCCCAAGGATATTATCAGCCCCAATGCGGTCGAAATTGAATACTTCGAGGCGACCGGTCAGTTCAAATCTGTTTTGCTTGAGTGGAAGACGGTCAGCGAGTTGAACAACCTGGGCTTCAACATTTACCGTTCATTCAGGATCAACGGACCCAGAGTCCAGATCAACGCCGAGTTGATCCCGGCTGACATCTTCGGTCAGGGCGGCTCTGAATACGCATACCTGGACATCGGCTTGTACCCCAACCGTACCTATTTCTACTGGCTTGAGGACGTAGATTTTGACGGAACGACCACGCTTTACGGTCCGATTTCCGCGAAGCCAACACGAAAATAAATGGCTGAAACGAGCGTAATTGCCTGTTCCTCACCCGATTTCTCGGGGCTGAGCGCTGAGATTTTGCGTCTTGGTGCGTCCCTGCGCTTCCAGGCGCGGGGGCACAGCATGCAGCCCCTGGTGCGCGACGGCGACATCCTGCTAGTAAAACCGTTGGGCGGGCGCCTGCCGCGGCTCGGGGACGTGGTTTTGTGCGTGACCGAATCCAGCACGGTGCTCGTGCACCGGGTGATCCGCAGGCAAATACTATCCGGAGGGTATCACTTCCTGGTTCAGGGAGACAAGGTGTCGCAACCAGATGGCTGGATCCCGCGGACTCAGATTTATGGACGGGTTGCGGCGATTGAACGCGAGGGCAGCGAGATAAACATAAAGAACCCGGTGATGAGGTTTATAAGCGCTATGGCGGTGCTGCGATCCCGCTGGCATTTTGGCGCCAGCGCTTTTTCACACCAGTTGATCCGACTATTAAAAAGAGTACCGATCTTCAGCATATTCCTTACATAGGGGGACCTGATCAATGCCAAACGAAGCGCAGTTTCAACGCAACCCGGATTTCATCTTTCGCAAAATTGCGGATGAGTTGGTTCTGGTTCCCATTCGCCAAGACGTGGCCAACATGGACAGCATCTACACGCTGAACAGCGTGGGTGCTTTCATTTGGGCGCATTTGGCCCAACCATCAAGCCAGGCGGATATTCAGCAGGCGGTGCTTGGCGAATACGAAGCAGACCAGGAGACTCTCATGGCAGATCTGGCGCGTTTCCTGGGTGAGATGACTGCCATCGGAGCGGTGAGAGAGGTATAACCCATGGGTTGCTCCGGTATTCCAGAGATTGACCTTTCGCAGTGGAACGTGCTTAAATCGCTCAACGGGCAGCGCTATCCGTATAACGGGATGATCGAGCTGACCGACCGCTGCAACCTGAATTGTGTGCATTGCTATATCAATCAACCCGCTGCCAGCCGTGAGGCACTCGCAACAGAAATGTCCACCGAGCAAGTGAAGGAAGTATTGGACCAGATGGCAGCGGCAGGCACCCTGTTTCTGACGATCACCGGCGGTGAGCCGCTGCTGCGCAAGGATTTTTCTGAAATTTATTTGTACGCGAAAAGAGAAGGTTTTATTATCACGCTTTTTACCAACGCAACCATGGTCACGCCGGAAATCGCGGACATGCTGGCAGAGTGGAAACCACTCTCGGTCGAAGTCAGTTTGTATGGCGCGACCAAGGAAACTTTTGAACGCGTAACCAGGGTTCCCGGTTCTTACGCGCGTTTCAAGCGCGGAGTGAAGTTGTTGATGGAGCGTAACATACCGGTTTCATTGAAATCTGTGCTTTTGACGGAAAACCGGCACGAATTGGCTGAAATGCAAGCGCTGACGGAAGAGCTGGGCATAACCTACCGCTATGACGGCGTGATCTGGCCCAGGGTGGATGGAAGTTTGGAACCCTTTGAGCATCAGCTATCGGTGGAAGAATTGACCACGATCGATCACAGGCAACCTGAACGGAATGAGGAACGCAAGAAACTGGAAGAATTATTCAAGGGAAAGATCGCGCGCAAGGATTACATTTACAATTGCGGCGCGGGGTTGACTTCCTTCCACATTGACAGCACTGGAAAAATGTGCATCTGCGGCATGGCAAGGCGACCAGCTTTTGACCTGAATGAGATGCCTTTCATGGAAGCCTGGGAAAAAATTGGAGAGCTGCGGCAACTCAAGCGTCAGAAGGATACCAAATGCCGCACATGTGAGATTGGCGCTTATTGTGTGCAATGTGCGGGGTGGTCTCAGTTGGTTCACAATGACGATGAGACCCCGGTTGAGTTTATTTGTGAGCTGGCACATGCCTTTGCCTCACAGCATTAGTGGGATATAATAATATGAACATGGAGTTGGAAATTATGAGCAAAAAAATTTACGAAGCACCAATTGTCACAAAAGTTAAGTTGGAAGTCAAGAATGCGGTCCTTTCGGTTTGCCATACCACTTTTGACAATACACCCAGGGTTGAAGGTATACCCGCCGGTCAATGTAGTTTGGATCCGGCTTGCAGGTATTAGGCCAATCTATTCTTTTCGGCTGGATTTCATAAATGTGGATAACCGACTAGCAATGAGTACTTATTAATCGTATTCCGCGACTCGATAGTTTTGTGAAGATTTAGGTCTGGACTTGTGTCGATAGAAATCAATGCAAATGAAATTTTTTTGAGGATTGCCAGGCTTGGATTGAGGTTGAAGGCAGAGGGAAATGATCTGCAATTGATCAGCCCGCCGAGTTACCAGGATTTTCTTCAGCCTGCGGCCCAACCGCAGGCTTTTTTTGAAAATGGCGGCAATGCGAATCCCCAAAAGGAGAATTCAGAATTGTTGTTGCGGGTGATCAACAAACCTACAATTGAATCGTTGAAACCAAAAACCAAGCTGTTTAGCTCAGATAACTGGGACATCTGGATCGATAAAAATGGGAGTTTCTTCCTGGAAGCCTTGCGCCTGCCGCCGGGCAGGAGAGTACGCGTGGATCCCGATTTCTCGCGCGGTGAGATCAGAGGTGATTTTTCTGCAGTCGACGGCAGTGGATATTACCCTCTGCAGAACCTGGACATGAAACTGTTTGTAAACTGGTTGTCGGGCTTTGGCGACCTGGTCCTACATGCCTGCGGCGTGGCGGCGGGTGGCAAAGGTTATTGCTTTTCTGGTCCTGCCGGGATAGGGAAATCCACCCTGGCGGCATCACTTCAGGACAATCATGGTGTTACCGTGCTGGGCGAAGACCAGGTGATTTTGCGTTATTTGGATGGACAATTTTGGGTCTTTGGAACTCCCTGGCATGATAGCCCAAGGATGTGCTCCCCCCAAGGGGTGCCGCTGGAGAAAGTGTTTTTCCTGGAGAGGAACGCCAGCCTCGTCATAGAACCACTCAAACCAGTGGATGGAATAACACGTGTTCTGCAAAACGCGTTTATCCCCTACTACCGCCAGGATTTGTTGGGTGGCATTCTGGACCGTCTGGAGTTAATGACCAGCCAGATGCCGTTTTTCTCGCTCAGCTATGCGCTTGGCTCTGATCCCTGGCAAGCCATTTTGGAAGCGTGAATTTCTTCGGCTCAGGCAGGTTGTGGAACGCTGCAGAAGGGTGGAATGGTGAAAGATGTATGGTGACAAGAGTTAGGTAACAGAACGTGACAGGACATAGGTAACACATTTAGTCGTAGGTCAGGTTGCGCAGTTCAACCTGACGTCGGAAGCCTGTTTTTTTCAGGCCGTTCTTTGCCAACATTCGTGATGTCAGGTTCAACAGAAGAACCTGACATACGCGCTACAAAAACACTTCGGATGCCAGGTGGAGTGGCGCAGAAAGGTGGAATGGTGCGAGACCATTCCCTACAAAAGATATTCGGATGGTAAAAAACTTTTGTTATAATATTTAGAAGTGGGATGAATATTGCCGCTGGATTAACATCTGATCCAGTCTTAAATCGGTGAGGTACTTTTGGAAAGATCCAGTTTTATGAAAGTTAGACGTAGAATTTTCGCCTTTTTGATGGCAAGTATGCTGGTGTTACCCGGATTATCGGCAGGATTAAAACAGCATAAATCTGCTGGTGCATCAACATCCTTACCTGACGCAAGCCAACAGCAATCCGTAATACCCGAGGTGGTTGGACCGAATGTGCAGCTACTCTCCAGTGATAGTCAGGGGGTCAGCTTCAGGTTGGACATACCGTGGCAGCAATTGCGCCTTGAAACGGTCACGCTCGATGGCAAGGACTACGTACGCGTTTTGCTGCCGGGCTGGTCTGAAACTTTTACGCCTGGGATGCCAGCTTTGCCATTCACAGTGGAAAAACTGGGCGTGCCTTTTGGAGCAAGTATTACTGTCAACGTGGAGCCGGGCGAGGCGCACACGATGGAGATCTCAGCTCCTGTGCAGCCTGTGGCGACTCAGCAAGTTGAGATTGCTCGGTCAGAAGGTCTGACTGAATCGCTGCCTGTATCAGAAAGCACTTTTATCTACGCGGAAGATTCTTCGGTTTACGCAGAGAGAACTGTTTATCCTGGAGTGCTGTCAGAAATTAGCGCGGATGGCGTTTTGCGTCAGCAACGGGTGGTCGGCATCGCAGCTTACCCGGTGCAATATGATCCAAAAACGATGCAGTTGACGGTTTATGAATCTTTACAGATTACTGTCAACTTCGAGGGATCCTCAAACATCAGTAGCTTATCCTCGATAACTGATTCCCCAGGCTATGAGAACTTCTTCCAGGGGGAACTGCTCAATTACGAGTCCGCGCGCGGCTTCCGCCAGGCAAGCTCCCCAAGCGCAGATAAGTTAGATTTGACTCCAGAGGGTGCTGTGGCTCAAGCAGTCGCTATTCCCTGGGCTCCACCCGAGCCGGGATGGCGCGTGAGCGTGCAGCAGGATGGCTTCTACGAGTTGAGTTTTTCCGAATTAAGCGCGGTGGGATTCCTGGACGATAGCCCAAATCCACGCACCTTTCAGCTTTACCATATGGGGGAGGAGGTTGCCATCCAGGTGACAGGTGAGGACAACGGTGAATTCGACCTTACCGATACGATCCGATTTTTTGGGGAGGGGGCGGACTCCATATACACCCAGGATTCGGTCTATTGGCTGACCTACGATCCTGCGGGAGTAGTGCAAGGCAAGCGCTTGGAATCAAGGGATGGTACTCCCGGAACAGCACTGACGCCAGACAATTACCCAGCCAGCCTCCACATGGAAAACAATGCGGTCTATTTATCCTGGCTGCCTTTTGAAGAAGGCACGGAACGCTGGTGGTGGGATATGGTTCAAAGACCATATACACCCAGTGTGACTCTTCCAGCTTTCACGCTGATTGCCCCAGATACAGATCCTGCCAATGGACCGGCCAGCTTATCGGTTTCGGTAGTAGGGTTTACAGCCAATTCCATCAATCCAGACCACCACGTGCAGGTTTCGGTCAACGGTGTTGTCGTGGGCGATGGATTTTTAGATGGACGGAATTGGCAGGTCTTTGAATTTTCGCTTGCCCAGGGGATACTGCAAGCGGGAATAAATACGGTGATGGTAAGCAGTGTACCAATCACAGGTGTAAATCTTGACTATTTTATGATTGATTGGGTCAAGATTGATTACCCCAACACCTTCCAGGCTGAGAACGATGAGCTGGCTTTTGTATACTCAGAAGTCGGATCATGGAAGTTCCAGGTGAATGGCTTAAGTACTGACCAGTTGGTTGTGTATGATGTGAGCGATCCGCTTAATGTGGTGAGTATAGAGAATGTCTCCGTAGTTTCTGGTGGAAGCGACTTTGCCGTGCAATTCGAGGACGCTGTCTCAGGTCTTACCAGTTATTGGGCAATGAGCGGAACAACTTATCGAACTGTCGCGGGGATTGATGCAGAAGATACTCCCTCGAACCTGCGATCGATTGTTAATGGCGCGGACCACATCATCATCACCCATCAGGAATTCTGGGAACAAGCGCAGGCTTTACACGACTACCGGGATGATTCGATGCGTGCTGTTGTGGTAGACGTACAGGACATATACGATGAATTTGGTTATGGGATGATCGGGGCTGAGGCCATCCGTAACTTTTTGGCGTACGCCTATGCCAACTGGCAAGCCCCATCGCCTTCTTACGTGGTCTTGATGGGTGACGGGCATTTTGATCCCAAAGACCATTCTGGTTACGGGAGGACGAACTACATTCCGGCTTACTTGCTGCCGGTGGACCCCTGGATAGGCGAGACCGCCTCGGATAACCGCTACGTCACGCTGGTTGGGGAGGATACGCTACCGGACATGATGATCGGAAGGCTGGCGGTCAATACTGTTTCTGAAGCTCAGGCTTTCGTCACTAAGATCATCAACTACGAAACCACTCCGGTGGCAGGTGACTGGAAGCAGCAGATCCTGGCAGTGGCGGATAACGCTGATTATGCCGGAGATTTCGCCGCGATCTCTGATAACTTGATTGAAACCTATATCGCAACCCCCTATACTGCAGAAAAAGTCTATTATGGTGTTCCACCCTACCCAATTGAAGATGTGGCGCTTGCCAAGCAGGCGGTCGTTGATGGAATCAATGCCGGCAAATTGATTGTGAATTACATAGGTCATTCCGGATTCACTTCGTGGGGAGATCAATTATTCAAAGTATCCCAGGTGGCTGGGCTGACAAATGGCGAAAAAATGCCAGTTATGCTGGATATGACTTGCTACAGTGGCACGTTCCACTATCCGAATCCGTATTCAGGCAACTATGAAGGTTTGGGCGAAGTGGTGACCCGTGCTGATGGGAAAGGCGCGGTAGCGAGTTGGTCTGCGACCGGAAACGGCGTGGCGAGCGGGCATTACTTCTTGAACCAAGGCTTTTTCAAATCCTTCTTCCATGACGGATTGATCACCGTGGGCAGCGGCACCATCGCCGGCAAGTTCGAGCTTTGGTCGATTGGCGGTGCCCTGGATTTGCTGGATACATACACGCTTTTTGGCGACCCGGCGCTTCAGATTGCCCTGGAGGGCAACACGAATACCCCACCCGTTATCACGGAAGGCGCGTCTACCCAGGTAACAATGTCGGAGGACGGCTCACCGGTGGCTTTTAGCAAGACGCTGCACGCGACTGACGCGGATGGCGATACCCTCACCTGGAGCGTTTCAGGGCCTGCCCTTCACGGTACGGCGACTGCTTCGGGGACGGGCGACGCGGTCACGCTTGGCTATGTCCCTGACGCCAATTATTTTGGGACTGACATGTTCATCGTGCAGGTCTCAGATGGGAGCCTGGCTGATTTCATTACGGTTAATGTGACCATTGAACCAATCAACGACGCGCCGGTGGCAGGGGATATGCCAGATCAAAGCGTTTATATAGGTCAGAGTTTCAACAACATCATCCTGGATTTTTATGTTATGGATGTTGATAATGCTGATACGGAGATAGCATGGAGTACCAGCGGAACAAGCAATCTATCGGTAAATATTGTCAATCGGGTTGCCACAATTACCGCGCCGGTTGATTGGGTTGGCTCGGAAACCATTACTTTCAGGGCAACTGATCCCGGAAATCTATGGGACGAGGATGAGGCTACCTTTACCGTGATGCCCAATGAGGCTCCGGTGGTGACGGATATCCCTGATCAAACTATCGCACAGATGGCGAGCTTTGCTACCATCAACCTGGATGATTACGTCAGTGATCCGGATCATTCCGACCTGGATATGGAATGGACCGTGGCTGGGAACTGGTATCTGAACGTGAGTATTGTTGACCGGGTGGCAACCATCACGCCTCCGGTTTTTTGGACAGGATCAGAAACGCTCACTTTCCGTGCTACGGATCCGGGTGGATTGTGGGATGAGGACTGCGCCACTTTTACAGTAACCGCAATCGATCTTGAGCACATTTTCTTACCGATAATCTTCAAGTAGCGACTGGTTCGATAAACGAAAAGGATTGATCTATGAGGGATCAATCCTTTTTTTGTTTGCCTGATAAGCCGTTACTTATGATTATTTCTACTTGCCAGAGCGGTAATTTTTTCGATGTTTGTCTTGATTAGGGTTTCAATTTCCCGGGCGATTTCGGAGGAGGGCTCTTTGGTCACATACGGGTCGGGGATGGTGAAGGCCGGACCCGAGAGTTCACTAAGCAGATAGGTCTTGTCAGTGAGTTGCGGAAAATCGATCAGGATCGATTCCTTCTGACCGAGCTCCATTACCAATAACAGGTCGATCGAGTCAAGATTGAGGGCTTCGATGCCCAGTGAGATGTGCGAAGAGATGTCAAGACCGCGTTTTGCAGCCTCAATGAAGGCTTCTTCGGTGGGAGGCATCAAGTCGTGAACCCAGGAACCGGCACTTTCGACGATCCACTCCCCAGGCACCTTACGCGCAGCCAATTCACGTTGGAATATTGCCGCTGCCAGAGGAGAGCGAAATCGGTTCCTGGTACACACAAATGCGATTTTTGGCAAAATTACCTCGCCATGAAATTCTCAGTAAATAATCGAGATGATTATTCCTGATTGCGTTTCTTTTTGAAGACTGAAACCAACGGCGTCCCAGCCTCTTCGCCTGTTTCGACTTCAGGGGTTGGCATGACGGATTCAGAGTGGTAGGAGTAGTGATTGCTATTATAGGGTGAATAGTAGTTGTATCCACCATAATAGTAGTCACGACTTCTGGGGATTTTGTTGGCAACAACACCCATCACTGTGGAATCTATGCGGCGAAGTTCTTCCATTGGGCGCAGCGCAGCGATCGCCCGGGTTTGTCCGGGGATAACAACAAAAATCACTCCGTCAACTTTGGATGAAAGGATCTGAGCGTCGGATACGATCATGGGTGGGGTGTCGATGATCACTAAATCGAATCGTTCTTCGAGGTCCTTGAGGGTTTGTGACATTCTCTCGCTGCCTAAGAGCTCTGAGGGGTTGGGGGGAATGGTGCCGCAGGTGATGACTGAAAGGTTTTCAACCTGGTCATAAGTCTTCACCACGTCGTCGATGGTCAGTTTGCCAGTGACCACGTCACTCAAACCTCTTCGGTTCGATTTGTTGAACTGTACATGTACCTTCGGGCGTCGCATATCTCCGTCGACGATGACCACTTTTTTCCCGCTCTGAGCTTCAACGATGGCAAGGTTCGCTGCGATAGTAGATTTACCCTCTGATTCTCCTGAGCTGGTTACCAGCATGGTTCTGGCAGGATTATCCACCGATGAATATTCGAGGTTGGTGCGCAAAGATCGAAAGGCTTCTGCAACCGGCGAGCGCGGGTTCTTCGCGACATAGACGCCGAGGGCAACCTCGTCCTCTTTTGGGTTGTGCTTGAGTTCACCAATGAAACCAATCACCGGGACTTCCAAAACGTCTTTGATTTCGTCGGGCGTTTTAAGAGTATCATCCAAAAATTCAATCAGAAAGGCAAAACCCGCGGTCACAAACAAACCGATAGCAGCCGCGAGCATAGCGCTTTGGAGGGGTTTGGGTGAAATCGGCGTGGTGGGTTTGATGGCTGTTTCCACCTGCATAACTGTTGGGGTGGATTGTGCCTTTGATAGGCGCAAAGTCTCAAGGCTGCTGATGCTGCTGATGTAAATCTGTTGATAAAGTTGGAGGGTAGTCTTGAGGCGGTCGAGATCAACCGAACTGACCTCACCGGTGTCTGGGGTTCTCCCCAACACAATTAGTTGGGTATAGATTTCCTGGTAAAGGGTGAGGATTGGGCTGAGCTCATCTATTTTTGCCTGATCGTTGGCAAGACGGGCTCGATCAACTTCTGATTCGGATAAAGGATCAATATCAGACATGTCGAGTTTGAGGGCATTGATCTGAGATTGAACGTCGGTCATCTGGGCTTGAACATTTTCAATTTGCTTTTGCAGGATTTCAGTTGAGAGCGAGGTAATCTGACTTTCAATGATCGATATCTGCTCTTCAGCCTGGTCCACGCGGGCTTGAAGGTTGCGCTCTGCTGATTCATACTGAACTGTCTGAAGCTTCACATTTTGATCGATCAGGATATCCACCAGTCCGTTGGCAATGACGGCGGCCTTGTATGGGTCTGCATCCTTGACTGTCAGGACCACAAACTTGGTTTCACCTACCTGTGTGGCAGTAGCCTGGCCTTTCATAACCGGGAAACCCAACCGATTGGAAGCTTCATAAAGCAAATCTTCGGTTGTCAGCAGCTCTGTGTAGGTGCTGATAATGTTCATATTGTTTAAATATGAATAGTAATCATAGGTTGTTTGGGCTGACGGAAGAATCACAAACCTGGCTCTTGCTTGATAGACGGGAGTTTGGCGGCTGCTCAGGTAGTAACCTATCGAACCACCAATAATTGTCCCTAAAACGACCAGCCAGAGCCAGCGTTTGAAGATTGAAAAGAGTTGTTTTATATCCATTCTTACCCCAGAACTGCCTAAACAGAATTGTTTTTCAATCTCTTAGAATACCATAAGTTGAGGAAAATAGAAAATTGTGCTTGCGCGGAAACTGTAGATTCTGAAGGATCTTTGAGAGTTACTTGTGAGTTTTCTCTCGTGAGTAAATCGGCTTCAATTATGTTAAAATAGAGCCTTATGGATGTAAAAGTTGTTGCAAGTAACAAAAAAGCTCGCTTTGAGTACTTTATTCAGGAAACTTTTGAGGCTGGTTTAGTCTTGAAAGGTACTGAAATTAAGTCCATTCGATTGGGGCAAATCAGCCTTCAGGAAGCATATGTGCGAACTGATGGGAAACAGGCCTGGCTGGTTGGAGCTCATGTGGCACCTTACGAGCATGCCAGCGCCACTCAGCATGATCCTATGCGCGAACGTAAGCTGCTGCTGCACAAGCGGGAAATCAAAACCCTTTGGGATGCTGTGCGGATCAAGGGGATGACGATCGTTCCAATCAAAGTCTACCTGAAAGCCGGAAGGGCTAAGCTGGAAATTGGTATCGCCAAAGGTAAAAAACAATACGACAAACGCGAAACAATCAAGGAGCGCGACATCGCGCGCGAACACTCCCGCCGCTCCGGCGATTATTAACCATTGATTCTACAGATTTTGGCGTGGAAATTCGCCATGGATATAATTAGGCTATGAAAATAAACCAAGATATCAGCAGAAGAGATTTCCTCAAGCTCTCTGGTTATGTTGCCGGAGCAGCTATCCTGCCCTCGATCAATCCGGCAGCAGTTGTGAAAAAACAAGACTATCCCATCGGCAAAAAGCTTGGACGAGTGTGCGTGGGGGAGTATCGTTCCTGGGTTGACATGAAATCGGAGCCCAACATGAACGCTCCCGCGGTTATGCGCGCCTGGCGGGATGACGTTTTTGAAATCAAGCAAGAAGTTGTGGCAAATGTGTTGGATTTTAACCGCTATAACCAGCGTTGGTATGAAACCCCCAATGGCTTTATTTACGCCCCTTTTGTTCAGCCAATCAAACACATCGATAATGCACCTCTAAGCAGTTTGCCGCTTGACCAGGATGGTAAGCCGGGTTTGTGGGTTGAGATCACCCAACCCGTGGTCAATATGGAATTGACGAAATCACCTGCAAACGCTTCTTCATGGATCCGTGACTCTCAGGGCCTGGCTAAGCTCTATTACAGCCAGGTTTTTTGGGCTTCTGATGTCCGACAGGCGAATGGCAGAACAGAATATCTGCTCGGCGAAAAGTATGGCGCTCTTCCTGATTACTATTGGGTGGATGCAGCCGCTTGCCGGCCTGTGACCGCGGAGGAAGTAACACCAATTCACCCGGATGTCGGCGACAAACGCATCCTGGTCAATCTTCAAACCCAAACCCTCTCCTGTTTTGAAGGCTCGCATGAGGTCTATTTCTGTGACGTTTCAACAGGATACATCAAAGAAGGTGAATGGCTGACCCCGCCGGAAACAACTCCGGTATGGCGAAAGATGATCTCTCTCCACATGAGTGCGGGGGGTGTCTCGCAGTATGATTCGCCGGGTATTGCCTGGACGACGCTTTACCACTCCGACGGTCAGGCAATTCACGCCGTTTACTGGCACAACAATTTTGGCATCGCCCTCTCACATGGTTGTGTCAATTGCTTGCCGGATGATGCCAAATGGATCTGGCGCTGGACGAATCCCGTGGTGGGCTACTATCCGGGTGAGCTGACAGTAACCAACGCGAGCAATTCGACCTACGTCCAGGTGATTGAAAGCTAATTGGGCGTAGCTGAAAAGTGATGGTTGAAGTCTTCCTGCTCACCACCGATCCGACCAGCGACAAAGTCGGGAAGCTTACAGCCTGGCTTTCGACCCTTCAGGACCCATTTCCACATCAACTTCATCTGATCGACCTTCGTCAGCAAGCTTTCTTTAAGAACGGCGCAGAAGAAACATTGATCGTTAGGGTCGATGAGAAACAGGTATCAAATCCTGAGAATCCTGAGAGCATCAGGCTTGCTTTGAGCGAAGCTCATAAGAACGCAAATTCCCCGGATTATCGACCAGCAACGACCAAAGATCGCCTTGGAGCGAGAGAGCGATTCTCCCTGTGGTTTTCAATGCACTACCTGGCATTGATCAATATCATCCTGGCTTTATACGTATTCCTGCCAATCCTCGCGCCGGTGATGATGAAGCTTGGGCAGGTGGAACCGGCCAACACCATTTATGGGCTCTACCGACCCCTTTGCCACCAACTGGCATACCGTTCCTTCTTCATTTTTGGAGAACAGGCTCACTACCCGCTGGATGTGCCGGCAGATTCTGACGGACTGAGCTATTCGCAAGTATCAGGGAACCCGAGCGATGATACGCAAGCAGCCAGTGCTTTCATTGGCAACGAAGTTGCTGGTTACAAGATTGCGCTGTGTCAGCGCGACATCGCCATTTATGGCTCACTTCTGCTTTTTGGCATGGTTTTTGTTTTTACGAGGAAAAAATTCAAACCTCTTTCCTGGTGGCTTTGGATTTTGCTGGCAATTGGACCGATGGGCTTGGACGGCGTCTGGCAACTTGTGAGCCATTTGGAACTTCCTTTCCTGAGCTGGCTGCCCGTGCATGAAAGCACGCCATTATTGCGGGTTCTGACCGGGGCTGCTTTTGGCTGGTTTACGGCCTGGTTTGGCTTTCCGACGATCGAGGAGAGCGTCCGGGATGAGCGGTTGCGCTTGGAAGCCAAGGCAGCGATAGAAAGGCGGACACACTAAGCTATGCGACAATTCCAACAAGAAGGGCTCGTTTATTACCGGTTTGACAGTTTCGACGATGAAGCTTTGGATCACGCAATTTTTAGCCGAAAAGGGGGCAGTTCAAAAGGGCCTTTTGCGAGCCTGAATCTTGGCGGCACCAATGGGGATGACCCAGGTGATGTGCTTGCCAATCACGAAAAGTTATTCAGGGTTTTTGGGCGTCCTTATTCCAGTCGGTTTGATGTATGGCAGGTGCATGGGAAGACCATCCTGTTTGGCGATGCTCCCCGCCCACCTGAGAAAAAGCATCCTCCGGCGGACGGCATCTTTACCGATAAGACTGAGGTCACTTTGATCATGCGTTTTGCGGATTGTGTGCCACTTGTGTTTCACGACCCAGTCCAAAGAGTTGTGGGAATTGTGCACGCAGGCTGGCAGGGCACCTTGCTGCGCATAGGCGCCGAAGCCGTCAGCGCGATTGGCAGGCGTTATGGGTCCCTGGCATCCGACCTGCGCGTGGGGCTTGGCCCATCCATCTGCGGCAAGTGCTACCAGGTTGGGGAGGAAGTGCAGCAGCAGTTCCTGAAAGCATGGGGTGCAGAGTCGGACCAATTCTTTGCGAAATCGGAGAAGGGTCTTTTCCTGGATCTGTGGGGGGCGAACGAATGGGTGCTGCGCCAGGCAGGAGTGGAACAAATTGAAAACTCAAGCTTTTGCACTGCCGAAAATTTGGACGCGTGGTATTCTTACCGAAAGGAGAAAGGCATCACGGGTCGGTTTGCGGTGGTGATAGCCTTGAAATGATATGGAAGAAAGCCACGTTGAACTGGTCCAAAAAATCAGAGAACGGCTTGAAATCATTCGATCCAAGCTCACTCTTGCAGCCGAAAAGAGTGGCAGATCTGCGAGTGATGTTTTGATAATGGCAGTCAGTAAGCGGCAGCCGATCAGCGTGATAGAAGCGGGTTACGCCTGTGGTTTGCGATCCTTTGGTGAGAATTACGCTGAGGAGGCTGTTGAGAAGATCCACCAACTGGATCATCTTAATGACGTCCGCTGGGAGATGATTGGACATGTACAGAGCCGCAAATCGGCACTGGTTGCCGCGAATTTTTCCAGGGTGCATTCGCTGGATACCCTGAAACTGGCGCGCAGATTTGACTCAGCCAGATCAAGCCTGGGTAAACCTCAACCATTGGAGGTTTTATTGGAGCTGAACGTCAGTGGGGAAGCTTCAAAAGAGGGTCTGCCAGCCTGGAAAAACGATCAATGGGAAGACTTGCTTCCATTTATTGGCGAAATCCAGTCTTTTGGCGGATTGCAGCTAACTGGTCTGATGACGATGCCGCCTCTGTTCGAAAATCCCGAACACAGCCGCCCGTTTTTCCAGCGCTTACGCCAGGCGCTGGATTATCTAAACCACCAAATACCGGGTTTAGGGCTTACAGAGCTTTCCATGGGCACATCTGCTGACTATTGCGTTGCAGTTGAGGAAGGTGCTACCATCATCCGAATTGGTCAGGCACTGCTTGGGCCAAGAATTTTCAGAACGGGAAATTGATATGGAATTATTGTTTAGCTTAATTTTCTTAATCCTACAGGGTATGCGTATCTTCCTGGTCCTTGGGGCTCTTTTACCTATGATCCTGCCTGCGGATAATGTTTTTCGCAATGGCATCGCACGTATTGTTGAACCTGTCCTGAGGCCTTTCCGCAAGATCATCAAGCCGATTTCAGGTTTTGATTTCACACCCTTTGTGCTCTACCTGCTCTTAATTGGAATTGAAGCTCTGATCAAGCGATTTTTAGTCCCCCTTGCGATCAAATAATCAGGGTTTATACAGAATTCTGCCGCAATTTTTGCAGTAGGCAATTACGTTAGGCGATTTGGCTGCCTGGATGTCCTTAGGAGGCACTGTCACGCCACAAGCGCCGCAGGTGTCATCCTTGACTTCAGCAACAGCTCTGCCGGCTTTGCTCTTCAGAAGCGTGCGGTAGATCATAAAGGTCTCTTTATCCAATTGCTCAATCAAGGCTTGTCTCTGAGAGTCCACCCGTGGTATTTCGGATTCAATTTTGTGTTTTTCCCCGATCAGCAAGGAGTTTTGTGAGGCTTTGCGATCCAAAATCTGCTGAAGGTCTGTTTTAGCAGCATCCAAGGATTCAGTTGTTTCTTCAAGCGCCATCATTGCCTGGAGTTGTTCATCTTCAAGTTTGGCGATGGTTCGACCCAGTGCCTGGGTTTCTGCCTGCAAATCCTGCAATTCCTTCGGGTTGCGGACCTTGCCGGAAAAGAGATTTGCCTGGGTTAATTCACGCTTCATCTTCTTCTCTTTTACCTGCTCCATCAAACCCTTGACAATGGACTCCGCAGATTTGTTAATACCCTCAGCTTCTTCCAGTATTGCCTTTGCCTGGTTTATTTCTTTGTCAGCAGCAATAATTCTGTCGATCTCCTTCAAGCGGGCGTTCATCTTCATGCGCAGTGTGTCCTGAGTTTGAAGGCGAAATAGGTTGAAAGAAGTGTTCATGGCTGCTCCAGTTTTGGCGGGTTTGTAAGTATTGTAACATTCAATGCAGTCGTGTTCAGGCAGTCGTGTTCAGGCAATCAGGACTCAGCCTGTTATGTTATAATTGCGTGCATTATTCTCAAGGAATATTGGACGGAGAACAAACATTGGCTTTCTTTAACCCTATAAAATGGCTGCTTGGGTTGCTTTCACAAGACCTGGGAATTGACCTTGGCACTGCGAACACCCTGGTCAATGTCCGCGGCAAGGGCATAGTCATCAACGAACCTTCCTGGGTTGCGATCGATAAGCGTACCCGTGAACCGCTGAAGATTGGCGCTGCTGCCAAGGCGATGGTGGGGCGTACCCCAGCCAACATGGTCACTCTCAGACCGCTGCGTGACGGCGTGATTTCGGAATATGATATCACCCAGGCACTGCTTGAGTACTTCATCAGTAAAGCTCACGAAAACAGCATCGTGCTTTTCCCACATTCGCGGGTTGTCATTGGCATCCCATCTGGTGCAACGGAAGTGGAAAAACGCGCGGTTTACGATGCTTCCATGTCTGCGGGGGCGCGGGAAACATACATGATTCTTGAACCCGCCGCGGCAGCTATTGGGGCGGGTCTGCCGATTGAATTAGACTCCGGTAACATGATTGTGGATATCGGTGGGGGTACCACTGAGGTGGCTGTTATCAGCGCCGGCGGCATTGTCATTTCCCGTTCTCTGCGTGTGGCCGGCGATGAATTGGATCAGGATATCATCGAATACATCCGCGGTAAATACAACTTGTTTATTGGCGAACAGATGGCAGAAAAGGTGAAAATCGCGATCGGTTCAGCTTATCCGCTCAAGGAAGAGAAGACGGTCGATGTGCGCGGGCGCAACCTGATCACCGGTTTACCTGAAGCCATCGAAATTTCGTCAATTGAGATTCGCGAAGCGCTTTCACCTTCGGTTCAGGTGATCGTGGATACCATCAAGGATGCCTTGGACGAATCTCCACCCGAGATTCTCTCGGATCTGATGGATAATGGCATTTGCCTGGCGGGCGGAACCGCCCAACTTCAAGGTTTGGCTGAGCGTCTTTCGAATGAGATCCATGTGAGAGTTTGGGTGGCAGAAGACCCGATGACTTGTGTGGCGCGCGGCTGTGGAATGGTATTGGATGACATGGACCTATACGAAAACTTACTCGTTGGCATCGAACGGGATCCTTACACGAATTCGCAGGGTTGATCTTCCTTGCGATCTGGATAGACCAGATTCGATATGCGCAATCTATTTTCAGCTAAAAATCTACGGAACCTGATTTTAATCATTGTGATTGTCGGCGTACTGACACTCGCGATTTCAGGCTATCTGACCCCGATTTTCAGCGTTTCTGTCAGCCCCTTGATTTCTGCTCAGAGCTGGATTTCTGAACGCTACCTGGCATTCAGCGACTTCTTTGGCTCCCCACGGGATATGGCAACTTTGCGTGAAGAGAATATGGTGCTTCGAAATGAGGTGGCGCAACTTCAGAGCGAGATCATCGCGCTGCAGGAAAACCTGACTCAGGCTGAAATTCTCTACACTCTATTGGATTTTGCCCGCAACAATCCAGACCATGAGTATGTGGCTGCGACAGTTATTGGGCGGGAAATCAGCCCTTACCTGCAGTACATTATCATCGATAAGGGCTCCAATGATGGCATCCGTTTTGGCATGCCGGTGGTAACCCAACAGGGTCTGGTAGGGCGGATCGATGCAGTTATTTCAGACGCCGCGCGGATTCAGTTAATCACGGATGCTGGTTCAGTCGTCAATGTGCGCCTCAAAACTGCTAACGTCGAGGGCCAGGTGAGTGGTTCTATCACTGGGGAAGTCAGCCTCGATATGGTGCCGATTGATTCCCAGGTGGATATCGGTGAGGTCATTCTCACCTCCGGTTTGGGTGGAACTTATCCGCCCAACATCTTCGTGGGTCAGGTTTTTTCGATGCAGTCTCGCCAGAACGCGCTCTTTCAGACAGGTTCTGTCCAACCAATTGTTGATTTCTCAGTTCTAAGTGCGGTGCTCGTCATCACCAATTTTGATGCTGTCGACATATCACCGTTAGTACCCTGAGGTTTGCCCGTGTTAATATATCTGGTGTATGGAATGAGTTTTGTGCTTGCAATGATGCTCCAATATGGAGTTTTCAGCAGGTGGATGATTCTTTCGGGCAGTCCTGATCTGGTGCTCTTGCTCATTATTGCACTTTGCCTGCATCAAAATCACAGGAGATTTTGGATCCTGATCCTGATCATGGGTGGAGTCGTTGGACTTGTTTCAGCTTTACCTTATTTCGTGCCGATGTTGGTTTACATGGCAGTCTATCTTGTATCACTAAGCCTGAAACAGCGCGTATGGCAGACACCCCTGTTGGGGATGTTCCTTCTGACTTTTGGCGCAACCATCCTGGAGCATCTTCTTTCCATCGCCATTCTTTTTGTCCAGCGAATTCCATTTGAGTTTTCTGAGGCACTGGTGAGTGTGGCCCTGCCGGCTGTCTTTCTAAATATGTTCTTAGCGATTCCTGTGCATGCCATCATGCGGGAATTAAGCGTGTGGCTATATCCGCAAGGAGCCCAAGTATGAATAATGGTAATTACGAAAAACCGACAATCGATCTAAAGCGTTTCCGCTGGGTTTATCTGATCATCGCGGTGGTGTTTGTCTATTACATCGCAGAGCTTTTTAACTATCAGATTCTTAACGGCGAGGAGTATATTGCGCAGGCGGAAGACAACCGCACACAGGTCATCAGCATCCCAACAGAAAGAGGGATGATCTTCGACCGGAATGGCATCGTTTTGGCTCGCAATGTAGCGCAATATAACGTTACCGTGACACCGGCCAATTTGCCCGACTCTGAGGGAGAAATTCGCGAAATTTTTGACCAGCTAAGCGTTCTGATTGATATCCCCGTCAGCCAGGGTGAGGTCAATGAAGAAACAGCTGGTGCCTTCACACCCTGCTATACACCCCTGGGCATTGAGCAGGTGGTGGAAATTGCTGACAGTTTATGGCCTTTCCAGGCGACTCGCCTAAAGTGCAATATCGATAAAGAAACAGCCATGATCGTGCGGGAAAAGAGCGTGAATTGGCCTGGCATTGATGTTGAAATTGAACAGATCCGCGAATATCCAACCGGCGATCAGACCGCGGAAATCATTGGCTTTCTCGGACCTATCCCGGAAGTGCTCCTGGATTACTACACTGATTTGGGTTTTGTTTCAGGACGGGACAAGGTGGGTTACATGGGCATCGAAAACTCGATGCAGGATGTTCTGGCTGGCAGCAATGGACGGCGCGTGGTGGAGGTGACAGTCGGTGGTGAAATTGTGCGGGATATTGAAGAGCCTGTTGACCCTGTGCCTGGCGAAAATGTTTATCTCTCAATTGACTATCGTTTGCAACAGGCAGCCCACGCGGCCCTGGTGAATGAGCTCGATTTTTGGAATGAGCGCTATATGCTCTGGCAAAATGAAATCCTGA
Source organism: Anaerolineaceae bacterium UBA6105 (assembly GCA_002423495.1). Classification (GTDB taxonomy): domain Bacteria; phylum Chloroflexota; class Anaerolineae; order Anaerolineales; family Anaerolineaceae; genus Mesolinea. Next base: position 54,033 of record DIWN01000045.1, read on the forward strand.
GCACGATGGGCGTTGTGGTGGCGATGGACGCCAAGACCGGCGAGATTCTGTCGATGGTGTCTTATCCGAGCTACGAAAATAACCGTATGTCTCAGTTCATCCCAAGTTATTATTATGAGCAGCTTAGCGTTGATGAACATAAACCATTGCTCAACAAAGCCATCAGTTCCGAATTGCCCCCAGGTTCTGTTTACAAGATGGTGTCCGCTCTGGGAGTATTGAATGAAGACGTGGTCACGCCCTATCAGACAGTCGAGGACCCAGGCATGATCACACTCCGTCAGCAATTTTATGAAACCGACATTGGTACCTTGCAAAACTACTATTGCTGGGATCGTGCCGGACACGGCCAGGTGGACTACTTGCACGGTATTTCTTATTCCTGCAACGTGTATTGGTACAAGGTGGGCGGCGGCTATGAAGGTGAGGTCGATGATGGCGGACTGGGAATTTGGCGCATGGACGAATATGCGGCAGCGCTTGGTTACGGTCAGACGACTGGACTTGAATTGCCTGGTGAGGCCGACGGATTGCTGCCCAACCCAACCTGGAAACGCTTGAACATCGGTGAAAACTGGGCAACCGGAGACACCTACCTGGCAGCGGTTGGACAGGGCTACGTGCTGGCAACACCAGTGCAAGTGTTGAATTCGATCAATACTATTGTCAACGACGGCAAGCACTATAAGCTGACCATCATTGACAAAATAACAGACTACGATGGCAACGTAACCTACGAATCTAAACCTGAAATCCTTTGGGATATCACTGAAGACCCGATGATTGCTACCTATGAAGGCAACAATCGCACCAATGAGCTTAAAACTGTAGAGCAATGGGTGATTGATCTTGCCAAACAGGGCATGGAGATGGTAACGCGGGATGACGGTACTGCCTGGTTTGAATTCCAGGATAACCCCTGGAAGGTAGCCGGCAAGACCGGTACCGCAGAGTTCTGTGATGACTGGGCAAACCGAGAGGGGCTTTGCGTACCAGGGTCATGGCCTGCACATGCCTGGTTCGTGGGATATGCGCCATATGACGATCCGGAAATTGTTGTGGCTGCTTTTGTCTACCACGGTGCGGAAGGTTCGACTGTTGCTGCTCCAATCGCCAAATTTACAATTGACGCTTTTTTCCAATTGAAACAGATCGACCAGGAGTTACAACAAAACGATTACGCTCCGGTTATACAATAGGTTGCTATCCGTGGAAGAGATAAGCGTTCGTGGAATCAAAGGTGGGGTTCTGATCGGCTTGCCCGAGAAACCCTGGTACCTGCAGAGGGATATGTTGATTTCGCGCATCCAGACCCAGGAACGCTTTTTTAAAGGCGGTCGGATTGCCCTGGATGTTGGCGGCGCGGATTGGTCGCAGGACCAACTTTTCAAACTGCTGCGAGACTTATCCGATGAAGGCGTCTGCCTGTGGGCAGTTCTGACCACCTCAGAAATCACTCTGGCTTCTGCTCAGAGTTTTGAACTCCAGACCAGCATTTCAGCACAAAACGCGGCTGGAAAGCCCGAAAACACGCAATTGCCAGAGGATGAGGCTAGTGTTGAGTGGTGCATTAAACCCTTGGAAAAGGGCGAAAAAGTCGCTTTCAAGGCAAACGGCGTGGTGATTGGCGATGTGCCTGAGGAAGCGGAAGTTGTTGCCTTCGGCAGCTTGCTAATTTGGGGTACAGTGCTGGGAAGCGTGAAGGCTGGATGTGGCGGGGATCAACTTTCGCAACTCTGTGTTTTGCGTTATGCTGGTAGCGGACTGAGTTTGTGTGGTCAAGTGGTGGATGTTCCTAAAAAAATGATAAATACTATACCGCTTGAAATCCACTATGATGCAGGCGCTGTCCAATTGCAGGAAGCAGTAGCGAGGAAGTTTAAACTCTTATGAACACGCGAGAAATCTGGAGACGGTTCGACATCCCGCTATTTGCGGTGGTGTTGCTGCTGTGTGTCTTTGGCGTGGCTTTAATTTCATCGGCTATTGCCGGTAACCCCACGCTGGTGGAGCATCCCAGTCGCCAGGCTACGTTCCTGATTATTGGTTTGGCGATTTTATTTTTGAGCGCCTCGTTTGATTACCATATCTGGAAAACACTCAGCAAACCATTCTATATTGTGGTGGCGCTCTTGTTGTTGATGGTTTTTGTTCTTGGTGGAGAAAGATTTGGCGCTGCCAGGTGGCTTGAGACTGGCCTGGTGACAATCCAGCCGGCAGAGTTGGCCAAGATCGCGATAATATTGGCACTTTCCAGTTTCTTCTCAAGCAACATTGACCGGATTAACAATTGGTTGACCATCAGCAAAAGTTTGGCATTAACAGGCGGCATCGTGGTCTGGATTATGCTCCAGCCTAACCTCAGCACCAGCATCGTGATCTTTGTCACCTGGGCGACCATGCTTTGGATCAGCGGTTTGAAAACAAAGTACATCTTAATCATGCTCGCAGTAGCAGCCCTGTTTATTGGAATATCGTTTTTGCTCGATTTTCCTTACCTGGCAGATTACCAAAAAACCCGTATCACCAATTTTATTGCTCCTGATGAGGATGCGCGTTATGGCGACACCTACAACGTTGACCAGGCGCTTATCAGTATCGGATCAGGAGGATGGTTTGGCACGGGATATGGTCAGGGTTCGCAAGTGCAGTTGCGCTTCCTGAAAGTCCGCCACAGCGACTTTATCTTTTCGGCGTTGGCGCATGAATTTGGCTTTGTTGGGACAGTTCTTGTTTTGGCTGCAATGATTTTCGTGATACTGCGCTGTTTCAAGGTTGCTCAAAACGCGCCGGATGCCTATGGCTCGCTGATTGCCTATGGCTTTGGCGTGTTGATGGGTTTCCAGACGATTGTGAACGTGGGAGTGAATTTGAGGCTGCTGCCGGTAACGGGGCTGACTTTGCCTTTCCTCAGCTATGGAGGCAGCTCGCTGGTTGCTATGCTGCTGGGAATTGGGCTGGTTGAGAACATAAAAATGCGCAGCCAGGACAAAGAATTTCAGGACGAACCCTTGTAAGAAAAGGCAGGAATGTGGTAATATAGGCAATCGTTAGTGGGGGCTCGTCTAATGG
>DIWN01000045.1:57273-57621 GCA_002423495.1 Anaerolineaceae bacterium UBA6105
ACCCTTTACAGAATCGGGGCTCGCAGTGACGCTCTTCGGGGGTCGAGATCACCTCTGCTTCTATCATCACACAGCCTGATTCTACTTGGTCCGCATTATTCATCTTATAAAAATGGTTGGAGACCTTGCGGTCAAATGCCTCGCACGGTCCGTAGACCACCGAGAACAGAATCACCCATGCCTTGATCCATATGGGTTCACGAAAATTTTCTACACCTCATTTTCAATGACCGGCTATAATTAACTTTCTGACAAAAGGAAATAGCATGAAAATTAATAAAATTCTGGTTGTAATTCTGGCATTGTTTATTCCCTACATCATCCTGATGGGTGGGGTGAGGCTGATCA
>DIWN01000047.1:0-7520 GCA_002423495.1 Anaerolineaceae bacterium UBA6105
TCAAGTCCCCGGTGGATCACTAGATGTGGGAGGTAATTTATTTGTGGTTTCGAGTTTTGCTGATGAGACATGCAACCTTCTCGTAGAGTCCGTTTAAATTTCCACCACCCCCACCTTGCCCATGTCATCCAGGAAGCAGATGCGCACCTGCGCCGACTCTCCCAGCAACGTCTCTATCGCACCTGCATACCGGCGCATCTGGCTGGCATACATCTCCACCATCTCAGCCCGATGGTTTTCGCTAACAATCGCGTCGGTCTTGAAGTCCACGATCTGCCAACCGGTTTCATCACGGAACAGCAGGTCGATGTAACCGGTCTCGGTATGATCACCGACCATTCGCGAGTAAGGTACCTCATGGTAATGCTCGGCTGCCCCCTCGATCTCGTTCCGGATGGGGTGAGACGCTACCCGCTTCAACAACTCAACAGACGCATCCACCGCCGCCTGCACCTGGACCTCGGTTGCCAACCCGGCATCGAGGGCGGCAGTCCTTAACAAGATATCAAACCTGGCATCACCCGGGAAAACCCAGCGCTGGATGGCCTTGTGGACCAGGTTGCCGATCACATTTTTGGGGATCCATCCTGCGCCACCGGTTGCACGTAAGTCCTGAAGTGCAGTTTGTTCTTCTACTTCCTCATGTTCCACGTCCAACGGTGGATACAGCGGTGCCAGGTTGACCTCAGGTACCTGGTCCTCCTCAACCGCAGGCAGGTTCACTGTTGGCACTGCCATCTCCGGCAGCAGGCACCAGGCCCGCAGCGGATGACCAGCGTTGGAAACACAATCCACCACTCCATTCTCAGAATCCAGAAATGCAGCGAAATCCAACCCGGCTGCGTTCGTGAGGTCATCCGCCCATTCCCTTAGTTTGATCCCACCGTCCTCGCTTACTGTAGCACTGATGGAAATGACAAGTTTTGATTTTGCGCGGGTCAGCGCTACATAAAGCAAGCGGAGTTTTTCGCACTCGTCCTGGTCTTTGTCAACATGCCTGGCCAGCTTATACAGCATCGGCGCGGGATCAAGATTAAGCGTCACGCCCAAATCGTTGGATAGGTAAAATCCGGGGCTTGTGAATCTTCCTGCCCGGCTGGCGTCCGCCAGCACAACCACCGGAAATTCCAATCCTTTTGATTTGTGGATCGTCATCAGGCGAACCGCGCCCTGGGCTTCCGCTGGTGCTTCTCCCTCTCGCGCACCGGCATCGTTCAAAGTGGCCAGCATGTCCAGGAAGTTGCGCACATTCACCTGCTGGCTGATCTGGGCGTCCTCCAGCAGTTTATCGAGATTTCGCCACAAGCGCCCGCCGGTAGAACCTGTGTCACTGTTATCCGATTTACGATCAGCCGTCGCCAGAATAGCCCGGTAATCCACAGCATCCACAATCTTTTTGACCAGCCCTGCCACCGGCACCCGATCGACCAGGGGCAGGAGTTCGTTGAGGATATCAATGGTCCGTTTTGCTTTGTGTTGATCGCTCTCCGAGAGCGTGTCAATGTCGCCCTGCAGCGCAATCCAGTAGGGTTGACCGCCCTGGCGCAGCAGATATAAGGCGGCGTCGCTGAGCCCAAACGCGGGAGAGCGCAATAACCCGGCAAAGGACAGGTCGTCAAGGGGATCAGCCAGGGCGCGCAAAATGTTGACCAGGTCACGTACTTCCGGGCGGTCATAGAAGCCCCTTCCCGCGACTGTGACAAAGGGAATCCCGGCGCTTTCAAACGCGTCCTCGTATGCTGGAAAACCGGTCGCCGCACGGAAGAGCAGGGCAACTTCGTCCCAGCGCTTGATCTGCCCCTCCAGTTTGAGTTGCATCAGGCGCGCAGCCAGGGCATGGGCAGCCACAGGTCTGGAAGACTCAGTGTCCTCCCCACCCCCGATCACAAATTCAACATGCGGAGCCTTGTAGCCCTCATGTGGAACCTTCTCACAGGCAATTAGGGGGGTATAAGGAACATAGTACTTACGGTCTGGATCGACCTCTGTACCGATGACCGCGGAAAGCAATTCACCAGTGAGGTCAAGCAGGGGCTCATGCGCGCGGTAGGTCATATCCAGGTCGATCCTCAAACCGCCTTCCTCACGAATGCGTTCCTGCTCATCGCTAAAAACAGTAACATCCGCCCGACGGAAGCGGTAAATCGATTGGCGCATGTCGCCCACGATGAACAAGCGTCCAGGTGAACCTGTCAGTGCGCGGATGATGTCGCGCTGGCGCTGATTGGTATCTTGGAACTCATCGACCAGGACGTAATCAATCTCCCCCTGCCAGCGTGAGCGGATCTCCGGATGACGCAGCAGTTGCTGCGCGCCGTGTTCCAGGTCATCAAAATCCAACGCCTGTTGCGCATCCACCAGGTCCTTATAAACCTGGTGAACAATATTGAACGCGTCGCGCATTAGAGGTAAGAGTTGTTCGAAAAGCGATTCTGTATCCGCAGAGGGCTCTGGATCCCCTTTGTTTTTACCGCCCACCATCGGATTCAAGATGAGATCATATGCCGATTGCAGCTCAGCAACCAGGTTCTTCACACCCCCGGCTGTGCCAACATTTTTCCGCATGAATGAGCGGCGTGCCTGGTAAAGAGCATTCGCGCAGCTGATCACATCTCCGTCAGAAAGGGTTGATTCGGCTGTACTCCATAACGCCAGCAACTCCCCGACCATAACCTTAAGATTGTCGCCTCCATCATTATTAAGTCGGTCGAATTCTGTCATGCCGCGGAATTCAGTGATCACACTACTAATCGCGGGGTGAACCATGCGCTGGCATAGTTCGTTGGCGATGCGGGTGGAATTGTCCAATGGAATGGCAAAGGTCTCATCAACCTCCAGGCGTCTCTTGAGCATATCCAGCAGGATTCCGTTCAACCCGGAAACTGAAAAACTACGCAGCAAGGGAAGAAAACGCTCCTCTTCAACCATCTGCTTTAATGAGTCATTCACCGCCTGCACCATGTAAGCCGCCGCCATGCCTTCATCCAACACCTCGAACCTCGGATCCACCCCGGCCTCAGCCGGATGCGTTTTGATGATCTCCGTGCATAGAGCATGGATCGTGCCGATCCGGGCGGAGTCCATGCGCGAGGTGAGGTCCATCCATATTTGTCGTTCCTCTTCCGTGGCCGAAAGTTGTTGCAGATTGGTGAGCTTTTCGCGTACCCGGGAGCGCATCTCCCTGGCTGCCTTTTTGGTAAATGTGATTGCCGCGATCCGTCGGGGTGATACACCCTTTGCCAGCAGGCAGACGTAACGGGCTACCAGTGTGGAGGTTTTACCACTCCCCGCCCCGGCTGTGACCACCACATCCCGGCCAAATTCTGTGGCTGCGATGCGCTGCTTGTCGTTCAGTTTGAAGATCTTCAATACAGTATCGAAGTTGGTGTCCATCATGGTTTTCGTCCTTAAAAACCGGGCTGGTAGCGCCAGCACCATTGCACGGCCGGGCAATAATCCGGGCAGCCGCCGCTGGGTGGACGGGGAGAAAATTCACCAGCACGGATCCCGGAAAGGGATTTGAGCAAATGTGCAGTCACTATCTGATACGCCGCTTCGGGACCTTCCTGCTCACTGGTTTTGACCTTTGAGAGCTTCAACGAACTCGCCCCTGCTTTTTTAACCAGCCAGTAAAAGCCTTCCACCACATCACCGAGCTGCAGAGCATCACGGGCGGCCAGCGCGTAAATTGGAAGCTGCAAGCGCTGCCCCTTGTTGAGATCACCCACGCTCATTGTGCCGCCCGTTTTATAGTCGATCACGCGCAATTCACCAGAAGTGTTGCGGTCCACACGGTCAATGACCCCGCGTAGACGGATCACATTAGCACCAATTTCAAGGATCAGTGAGGGCGTTCCATTAATTCCGAATTTCTGCTCAAAACGGTAGGGGATCCAACCCTCGGAGACTGATTCCAGCGCATCGATCGTCAGGTGCAGTGTTTCGATCATTTGCTCCTTTTCGATCTTCCACAACGGGGAGGGGCGGAATCCGTAAACTTGCGGTGCAGTGAGGAAAACGGTGGCAGCAGTATCCTCCACCAATGTTAACAGGGATTCGAGGGAACTATCGCCACCCGCGTTCTTGTAAACAAGTTCCAGGATGCGGTGATAGATCGTGCCAAGCTGAGCCGCGTCCAATCCGGGCTCCGGAATGCTCTTGGGAGATAACTTCAACACGGAATTGACCAGGAACTTGTAGGGACAGGTACCGTAATCCTCAAAGCGGGAAGCGCTCCAAGTGTATTCGGGTGAATAGTGCGCGCTGAGATTTGGAGCCACCTGGTGAGCATCACCCTCGTAGATGCTGGCCGCCTTGCGGGCACGGCGCGCGTTGAGCACCTCACTTGCCCTGGAAAGCTCCAGCCAGCGCGTGTTCATCGCAGTGTCCTCATCATACGACAGGCTACCCTGCTGCACCGCCCAGAACAACAACTCCTGTGTGGATGCCGCGTCCGCTTGCACACGCGGTTCGCCCGCCTTGGTCTTTTTCACGGCTTTTTCCGTAAATAATCCAGCGGCAGCCTGCCAATAAGGTGACGGCTCCCAGGTCTCACCATCTTCCGAAAGATACGGCCGCGTCACCAGCAGGGTTTGATCGGAACGGCTCAAAGCCTGGTAGAAAATGCTGGCCTGCTCACGCCCCAGGCGCGGCTCCAGACCTAAATCTATACGCAACTCCTCGTCCAGGAAAGGATCAGGGTTCTCGACAAGAGGGAAAAGTCCTTCCGAGAATCCGAGCAGTGCGACAGCCTGATAACGGTTGCCGCGCGCTTCCACCATCCTGCCGACCAGCACAGCGTTGCGCCAAATCTCGCGCGGTTCCTCCAGCCTGGCACCGGTCAACCCGCCCTGCAGCTCTGAGAGGAACTCATAGAAATCCACTGTCCGGACGCCCGCAACGTTTTCACTCAACAGCATGGCTTTAAACACCTGGGCTAACGCTTTGCAGGCTTCCCGGTCATGTTCGCTGTTGATCCTCTCGTAGAAGCGCACCCCTCCCAATAATTCCTCCAACCAGGTGACCCACTCCAGTATGGAACGTGCTCCACCCACCGCATCAAATAACTGCCAGAAACCATCCAGTGATCGATGCAGTGACGGGAGGTCGATGCCAGCTGTGAGGTCTTCGCGATAGCGTTCTTCATCCAGGTCGTCAACGGATTTTACCGACTTCTTTTCCAACATGCGCCAGGCGTCTCCCCATTGGTCGCGCCCGGTGACGATGACCGCCTGCTGACTGACGCGCTCCAGGTCATCGATGGTGTGACTATCCAATCCAAAATCAAAATAAGGGGATCGCAGTGTATTCATCAAAACGCGGGTCTCGTAATCAGCGCCCGGCAGCGAAAGCAGGGTAAGTAGGGCGAGAATCGCCGGGGATTCTGCCAGCGGATCAGCCTGCGTGAAATGCACCCGCATTCCGAATTCTTCAGCAGCCGACCGGATCAACGGTTGATAGGTTTCCAGGTTGGCGGCGAAGATCGCACACGCATTGATGGGGATACTCTCACGCCGGTTGAGCGCTTTGATCCAGCGCAGCGCCTCACGCGCCTCCTCGGATTGGGAACGGACTTCAAGGAAGAAGGGCTCATTGGCCTCATGCTTTACCGGTTCGCCGGGATCGAGAACGTGCTGCTCTAGATGCAATATGTCAGCCGGTAAGTGGGGGGACGTGGTTAATTCGCGAATATCCAGTGGCAGTTCCTGCCGCAGGATGTCGATCACTTCCCGTGATTTGCGATGGACCGGGCGATTGGAATCCACTTTTCCCGGCAGAGTAATGAGCATATCACCAGTGTGCGCGGAGAGCAGGTTCAGAAACCGCCGCCTGGTTCCAGTGAAGGAAGTAAAGCCATCCACGATCACCAATTGAATATCAGAAATGATCTCTGGGGATTTTTCCAGCATGTCGATCGCCAGCCAACTCTGACCTTCCATATCGATCCAATTCAAGTCGCGCAGCCGAGTCAGGAATCTGTCATACAACAAGGCCAGTTCTGAGCGCGCTGGCGAACCGTCACGGGTGTACTCGAGAAAACGTTCCGACCTTACCAACGCACCACGCAGTTCAGCGAAGGCATCCTGCAGGGAAAGGATAAAACCGGGTTTTTGTTTGATCGATTCGTAGTGGCGCAGGTAACCAGTAGCGGAGACTTCAGCAATCACCTCCTGCACCAGGCGATGCTCCAGCGCGGCAGTGACCACAGGCACGAAGCTCCCGCTGCGTTCGAGGATCTCCACATAATAATCGCGAAAACTCGCGACCGATACCCCCACCCCACCGCCTGCCTCTGAAAGGCGTCTGCGTAAGAAGGTCGCGTTCTTGCGGTCCGGTACAATCACCCAGACCTGGGCCATCGGTTGGGATGCCTTGAGCGCCAGGATGCGTTCGATGCAGGTATGGGTTTTCCCGCTAGCGGGCGGGGCGATTAGTAATTCAACAGGCAATAGTCATCTTCCTTCTCTAGTGAGCCAACTTACAGTTCATCAGACCTACTTATGATAGATAACTCTTCACAAACTCTTGAAAACTCTCTTTAAATCCTTCCAGCCATGCTTCGATAAAAGATCGCTGCTCGAATAACGGCAGTAAATCTTCTTCCAGGTCACTTGTTTTCAAGGAGGAGATTTTTTCACCTAAGATTTCCATGGCGGATCGTTTGGTGTAGGACCGGTGGCCGTCATTCGCCAGTTTTTCCTCCAATGGTTGAATTTTCCGTTGCATGAACCAGATCAGATCGTAAAAATCCCGGCCTTTGATCGTTGCACCCTCACCTTTTTGAAAATTGCGTTCCAAACAAGCCAACATTTTTCCTGCCATCATGGTCTCAAGCGAAAAATGAGCAGCGACAAAACTTCTTCCGTACAACATGATTGGCGTCCTTTGAATTATCGATGTTTGCTTGTGTTGGCTGACTTCAACTTTCAAATGCAGTAATTCATTCGCATGCGAGGTTAAACCCAAAGTATAGAGAATGGGGAATTTCAAGGTTGTTCGCCGAATACCCCACTCTCCTGTCTGGGTCTTAGCTGTAACCTCTGCATATCCAATGTTTGAACGGTAGAAGGTGAGCAGGTCGTTTTCAAGGTCATCCAAATCAATCCCCATGGTGTTGTCCAAATCGATATCCTCGGATAGTCGGTTCAAACCAAAAATCACATGCAAACAGGTACCACCATAAAAATTGAGCCTGCGATAGGTCGGGTGATTATAGAGGAAATCCAGAGTATAAGCCTGCAAAAATTCCTTGAGGATCACTACCCTGGTCTCGTATGGTAATAGAGGGTCTTTTTGAGAGAGAATATTCTGCATCATCTGGATTAATGTTGCCATACTGATCTCCTCAGGTTATTCAAAATCCAGTTCATCTTTCTACTTTTACTTGTCTCCACAAAGGTAGCAAACTCCTCCTGATCACTTTTCAGGAAATCCTCCAGGTTAAGACGTAAATCAGCCACCAAATCATAACTTGCCAAGTTCTCATATCCCTTCAATGGGCGTAAATAGAGAAAATCAAA
>DIWN01000047.1:7567-38749 GCA_002423495.1 Anaerolineaceae bacterium UBA6105
TAAGTCATTTCAGTAAGAATGGCGTTGCGCTGTAAAACGTATTCTAAGGATAGATAAGACTGGGGGATCAATATCGCGCTGACCATGGGTGCAAACTCATTATCCGCACGATGCAATTCAAAGAATCGGCGCGTCATATACGTGCCTCTTTTTATCTGGATGATCTGTCCTGCTTTCATCCAGCGGTAAAGGGCAGTTTGAACGGATCCGGCAGCGGCGGACTCATCACCCAGAAGCTGTTTCACAGCCTCAATTGTGAAGTATGGAAAAGTCTCAAGGGCGGAAATGATTGAGTTTTTCATGTGGTTTTATATAGGATAATAGACGATTTGTGTCTATTATCCTATATATAAAGAAATATTACAAGAGGGATTTGAGGTCATGATGATGGTTGTAACAAACTTGACGCGTTCTGGCGGTCCGGTACGATCCCCCAGACCTGGGCCAGCTTAGTTGTATAATTTTCTTTGTAACCCCCATGGGTTGCTGTATGAATTACCCCTCTCGCTTAATTAGCGGTCTTCGCTACCCTGCGATTTCGCAAAGCGAATGAGCAAGGGCGACCATAGAACTGATTTGTTGTCCTCTCGCTTAGTCGAAACTGAAACACTTGCTGACGCAGTGCACCTTCAGACTAGTGGCGTGTAGACGAGAATTACCCCTCTCGCTTAGTCGAGATTGAAACGTCTTCCACGCTTGGTGGCATTAGCATTGCTTGTTGCGGTGCATAGGGTTTGAAGATTTGTCTTTTCATTCCCCTATTATATTAAACTTTTGAGGCTGCCCCTACCTTTTGGGACAGCCTCTATCCTCTTTAGATTCCCTTGCTAAAACAATTTAAGAGTTGGTCATAATGTAACCTCAGGAATTCAACCAGCCGCGAATATTCTCTTCCCTTAACTCGTCCTCTTTATTCATCAGACCGACAAAGTACTCTTCCAAATCAGGATGATCCGCCAGCAGGTTATAGGATTCGTGAGGGTCGGTTTTAAGATTGAATAGAAAGGGTCCCTGCGGAATAAAAGGGTAAGCACCATTATCACTGGAATGACGGCGGTAGTACTTCCAATCTCCACTGCGCGCGCCAACTAATTTTCTACCTTTATAAAAGAGCAGTGTTTCATGTGGTGATTCGTCCGTTCCACCTTTAAGCAGTGGTATCAAACTTCGTCCATCAATGATGCGATCCCCTGGAGTGGCAAGACCGCAAATCTCCAGGCTGGTGGAGAAGAGATCAAAGTTCATTGCCGGAGCATCCACCACCCGCCCAGCCGGAAGCACCCCGGGCCAGCGGGCTATAAATGGAACGTGAAATCCGCCTTCCATGGAGAGGTTTTTGCGTCCACGCAACCCTGCTGTGTCACCCTCCCACCATGGACCGTTATCGCTGGTAAAAATTACCAGCGTGTTTTCATCCAACCCTAATTCCTTCAGTGTTTTGAAAATCTCCCCAACACTCCAATCCAGTTCTTCCACTGTGTCACCATAGCGCCCCCCTTCTGATTGACCCTCGAATGCAGCCGAAGCATGCAGCGGCACATGCGGGTAATGCTGGGCATAATACAGGAAGAAAGGCTCTTCTTGGTTTTCTCGAATAAACTGCAGGGCTTCCCGGGTAAAATTTTGTGTCAATAAATCCAAATCCACCGGCTCTTCAATTTCCACCTGATCATTTCGGTAGATGCGATAGGGATGTGTATCATGGCTCAGTAATCCGCCATAGAAGAAGTCAAAGCCATTTTCACTGGGCAGATGAGGGGACTCCCAACCAAGATGCCACTTACCCACCAGCCCGGTGCGATACCCGCGCCGTTGCAATATTTCGGGCAGCAGCACCTCATCCTCCGGTATGCCATGCGGAACTGCTCCCAGGATATACTGAAAACCCCAATCCAAGGGACCAGGCGGTTGGATGACATCAAAAATTAATGTTCTTACCGGGTAGCGTCCAGTGAGTAGCCCCGCGCGAGAGGGTGAACAAACAGGCGCGGAAGAATAAAAATTGGAGAAAATCACACCTTCCCTGGACATTTGATCCAGATTGGGAGTATCAATTGCCAGCGAACCGAAGCTGCTCAAATCACCCAACCCCATATCATCGGTCAAAACGAGGATGATATTTGGCATAGAGCCTTTATCGCCAGGAAGGATACCATCCAGATAGTTTTTTGACCGAGGAATGTCGTAATCTTTCCCTCCAAACACATTGACAAAGTGGCTGCCCAGTCCGGCTGCAAGTAGCAATCCTCCGCCGGCAGTAAGCCCGGTTTTGATAAATTTGCGACGGGATACGGTCTTTTTCTGAGCCTCCATTTTGTTAGGACTCTGAAATACTGCGCATAAAATCAGCTATGGCGCGGAAGGCGATGTCACGTTCATTGCTGAGGGTGACGACATGCCCCGTATTCTCAAGCCACAGAGTGTCCATACGTTTACTGGCGACACACTCCCGAAACAGCTGCATGGCATTCTTTTCCACCACCGAATCATGCTTTCCCTGAATGAGCAGCAGCGGAGCGCTCATGTGCGGTAAACCCGCCTGCATCTGCCTGACCAGCTCCAGTACCTCCGCAAATGCACGCGTCACGTAGCGTGGATATGGATCCAGGTCTACACCTGGGGCACGTTCGTCAATCTCCTCTGGATTATCGGTGAGTGGCGGTTTCTTGATTTCGGGTACAAACAGGCTGATCACTTTGAGCAACCACGGATGAGCTAACCGTGCCAGGTTTCCCTGCAGCAGCCCAAAGGGAGTGGATATGCCGATGACCCCATCAAACGGATACCGGCTCGCGGCGGTAAGAATCAACACCCCGCCAAGGGATTGCCCCATAATAAAGATCTTTTCGCTGTTGTCCTTCAAAAGGGAATACCCATCCTCAATCGCTGCCAGCCAATTGGTCCAGCGGACACGTCGCAGATCCGCTGGAGTGGTAGCGTGACCAGGCAGTCTTACCCCCAGGACTGTAAACCCCTCATCGGCAAGAAAACGACCCATATCACGGTTTTCACGGGTTGAACTGTTGAAACCATGAACGATGATACAGGCTTGTTTGCCACCGAGAAAAAGATAAGGTTCAGCACCAGCAGCGAGTAATCGTGAAGAGATCATTTTCAATTCTCCTTTTTTAAAGCCCTAGTCGAGTGAATTGTTCCTGTGGTGCGTGAATTGATGTAAGGAATTCGCGCAGATCGGACTTTAATCGTTCCACTACATCCGGGCGAGCGCTGTATAAATTATGTTCCTGTTGTGGATCCTCTCTGATGCAATAGAGCGCGTTCGTCATCGTTCCGCGGGTCACACGGGCAGTGTACCGTTTGCCGTCATAATCATCTTCCACGCGCACATCACCAAATTGAGGCGGCAGACTGGAATACCAGTAGAGTGGTTGGTTTTGATCGCCGGAGGACCACAAGAAAAGTGTCCATTCGCCATCTGTGATGTTCATGGCTTCCCCGTATCGTCCGTACACCGCCGTTTTTCGAATGGGTTCGCCATTTTCAGCATTGAGGACGTATGGCAAAAGGCTGACGCCATGAGTGCCCAGTGGCACCGAGATGTTGAATCCATCCAGTATCGTGGCAAATAAATCCACGGGTTGCACCAGGAAGGGTACCCGGCGTCCTGCTGCTCCTTTAGGATGATAAATGATCAGTGGAATGTGGGCGAGTTCCTGGTACATGTTTGAGTCTCCCAGGTCACTCCAGGGTTTGCCAATCATGCCATGTTCGCCAAATAGATGCCCGTGGTCAGTGGTAAGGATGATCATGGTGTCTTCCATTAGATTGAGTCGTTTCACTTTATCAAGCAACTCTCCGAGCCAGTGATCCACCATACTCACTTCACCAGCATAAAGGGCGCGAATTTCCTTCAACTCTTCAGGGGTATAAAGGTCGGATTTGCCATAGGTTGGCCAGATGAACCGGTCACCGGTGTATCCAGGATTGTACATTTCATCGTAGGGGTAGGGAGGATCAAAGGGTTCGTGTGGATCAAAGACTTCCAGCAGCAGGAAGAAATCTTTTTGATTACGGTTGCGCTCGACCCATTCTGAAGCTTTGCGAAAGACCTGTGGTGCAAAGTAATCTTCTTCCACCCTGAAATGCGCGGTATTCCGTCTGTAGCGGGCAAACGATCCGGCGCGCAGCGCATGACGCGCCATTCTCTCCGGATCACCCGGGTATTCCACGGGGATATCGGGATCGGTAACCCACAGATCATTTTCCTGACCACGAATGTACTCCGCCCCGGAAAAGTTAAAGAAATAATTGCCAGAGCCGCGCTCCCACATGTGATAGTGATCGCTGATAATCATGCTGGTATGCCCGTTTTGGGTGACAATTTTGGCAATATCGGGGTCGGTAGGCTCAAGAGGTCCCCAACCACGCCAGGGGAACTCGAAATTACCTGTCCAGGTATCACGCCGGGCAGGCATGCACGGGTAGGAGCCGAGATAGGCATTCTCGAAGACGACGCTCTTTTGCGCCAACGCATCGAGGTTGGGGGTTTGAATCCAGTCGTTGCCGTAACAACCGATGTGGTCGCGGCGCAGAGTATCAAACAGGATGAAGATTGTGTTCATGAGTTCTCCTTGTCAATTCGTATTTTCATGATTTCCGCCGCCGGGCGGTGATGACGGAGCAAGCCCGCCATGATTCTCATTGGCTCGTCTACGTGAGTGAAAAAAGTTTTGAAGCCGCTGCACAGGTGATTGAGTCCAGGCTCACCGTCGGGAGTATAGTCGATACGGTCTTTAGGACAGCCGCCATTGCAGGCAAACAACACGGGACATTCGCGGCAGTAACGCGGCAGGGACTCACGCTTGTCGATCCCAAATTGTTTTTGCTGGACGCTACCTACGAGTTCGGTCAGCGGCATTTCGAGTAAATTTCCCAGGCGGTGGCGCGGCTCGACAAAGTGGTCGCAGGAATACACATCGCCATTATGTTCCATCGCCAGCGCCAGCCCGCAGGTCTCCTGGAAGACGCACAATCCACCGGGCGCGCCCAGCCAGCGTCCGAGCGCGGTATCGAACATCTGCACAAAAACCTTGCCCACATCGCGGCGCACCCACTCGTCAAAAATCGAAATCAGAAAACGCCCGTACTGCTCGCCTGTGATGGAGCGCGGCGTGAGTGCCGTCCCCTCTTGAAAACCCGTCGCGTTCTCGCGCTCGACAATCGGGATGAATTGGATGTACTTTGCGCCAATTTCATCGCGCAGAATATGATAGACTTCCAGCGGCTGTTCAACGTTGGCGGCGCTGACGCAGGTCAGGATATTGAAATCCACATGATGTTTTTTGAGCAGTCGAATGCCGCGCAGGACACGATCGAAGGTGGGCGCGCCGCCCTTGTCCCTGCGATAGAAATCATGCGCTTCGCGCGGACCGTCGAGGCTGATCCCGATCAAAAAGCGATTTTCGGCGAAGAATTTGCACCACTCATCGTCCAGCAGGGTGCCATTGGTTTGCAGGGCGTTATCAATGTTCATACCGGAACGCGTATATTTTTTCTGATAAGCCACCGCGCGGCGGAAGAAATTCACGCCCATCAGGGTTGGCTCGCCGCCTTGCCAGGCAAAGTTGACTTCAGACACTCGTTGGGCTGCGATGTACTGGCGGGTATAATTTTCCAGTGTTTCGTCTGACATGCGGAAGGAACTGCTTTTGTACAACTCTTCCTTGCGGAGATAGAAACAGTAGTCACAATCCAAATTACAGATGGCGCCGCGCGGCTTGGCCATAACATGAAAGGCAGGTGGGGCATGAGGAAGGGTGGTCATGATTTCTTTTTTAAATACTCCGTTCGTGTTCCCAGTGTGGATTATCGCTGGAACGCAGGTACCAATATAATAGACGTTCCCGCAAGTTGAATTGAATCTCCCGCAGAGCGGGGGCATCGATAAGGTTACTTAATTCCTGCGGGTCATTTTTCAGGTCGTACAACTCTTCTTTACCCGCGCTGCGGATGACCAGCTTCCATTCGCGGGTGCGGATCATGGCGACGCGCGCTACCGTGGCAGGGTCATCCTGCTGGAGTTTAAGTTTCTCGAAATAATGTCCCATCAACGGGTCATCACCAGATTGGATGCCCGTCTCGAAGGCTTGAGGTTCGCGCGGATCGTAGCCGCCCACCGCGTAGACTGCCTCGCGTGGCGCGGTGCCTTCCATTAAAGAGGTGAGCGATTGCCCAAAGTGGGTGTAAGGCGTTTGAACCCCCGCCTGCTCCAATATGGTGGGGAAAAGGTCGAGCGATTGGGTGAAGCCGTCCACGCGTTGACCTGCATGAGCGTTGGCGGGATATTTGACGATGAGCGGCACGCGCAGCAAATTATCCTGAAAGCCCGTCGGCCATTTTTCCACCAGCCCATAATCGCCGACATAATCGCCGTGGTCGCTGAGGAAGAGGATGAGTGAATCATCGTACAGTCCCTGCGCCTTAAGCGCCGTAACCACGCGTCCCACCTGCTCGTCCAGTTTGGTGACCATGCCGTAGTAGGTGGCGCGCAGTTCGCGCAGGTCTTCGGGAGTCAATTGCGCCAGATCATACCGCGCGTATAGTTCGCGCATGAAATGCGGCTTATCGTCCAATTGGGCGGGGATGGGATCCGCGACGGCGGCGCGGTCCACCATCGAGAAGTACGGCTCTTCCACCTGGTAGGGCGTGTGCGGCAGGCTGGCGGCAATATAAAGACAGAAGGGTTGGCGCGGCGAAGAATCCAGCCAGCGCACGGCAGACTCGAAAATCAGCGGATCCATCTGCGCGGCAGGCGAAGCGGGTTCCGCTTTTCCAAAGTAAAACGAATGATGCAGGCGATGTCCGCGCGGATAGGGGCTGCCCTCCGCAGGCAGCACATCCGCGAATTCTTTCAGGTGTTCGTCGCCGAACAGGGAGCTAAAGGACTTGCGCTCCACCACAAACAGGCGAAACGCCAGCGCCAGCAATCTCCACTTCCTGCGCAGGGGCAGGGAGTACAGACGCTGGCGCATCAATTTCAACTGGACGCTCTGCGGACCCGCTAGCCGCCGCCGAAAACTGGCGCGCAGACTGGGCGTGGTCATCAGGTCGTTCTTACCCGCCATGACGGTCTCGTAGCCGTTGTCTTTTAGAATCCGAAACAGGTTTTCTTCGTGCGGGCGCAGCAACTGGTACAGCGAACGATGCCCGTTGACCTGCGGATACAGCCCGGTAAAGTTTGCCATGCGCGAAGGCGCGCAGACCGGGTTGGCGGCGTAGTTTTGCGCGAAAGTTACCCCGTCCGCACGCAGCGCGTCGAGATGCGGCGTGTGGACGAGCGGATTCTCCAGCGCGTCAGCGCGCAGATCGTCGGCAATGATAATGACGATATTTGGGCGGGCGCTCATTGGGGATTAGGACTCCAACTCTTTCCTGCGTTTTGCCAGCAAGTCATTTAATGCCGTGCGGTCGCGGTGGTAAAACGGATAGAAGGCGAACCAGGAGAGCACGCTCAGGATGAGCGAAACGGTCACAGCCCAGAAGAACAAATTGGTGAGCGTGATCTGGTTGCCGATGACGCCGACAATGGCGGCGACCGCTGCCTGGATCAAGCCGTTGGCGAGGCGGTTGACGGCGTAAGCGGTGCTGCGTTGTTCGGGCACGTTGACAGCGGCAATCATCGGTGCGATGGCGGCAGAGAATGCCATATCCAGGAACAGACCGAACAGCAGGGCGAAGGCAAAGAAGGTCATCATGCCGCCCGAAACCTGCTGGAAGAAGAAATAACCCAGAAGAGCCATCAAGGCGCGCGACCCCTGCACGACGAACAACCGTCCGAAGCGGGGGCTTTTGTGTTCGGCCCAGTCTCCCAGCAGACCGCCGATCAGTGTGCTCAGCGCAGCGCCGATGACTATCCCGCTCAGCACGCTGGTGGCTTGCCCGGGGCGAAAGCCGCGTTCATCCACCAGCCAGGTGACAGTGAAGGTCAGGACCGTAATCTGTACAGGTACGCCGAAGATCTTTTCGAAAATAAGCAGCAAGTTGGTCGGCACGCGAAAGATTTTTGCCACATTCTGCCAGGAAAAAGCATACTTTTTCTCCGCTTGCTGTGCCAAGTCATAAATGGAGGCTTCGGCGGCTCCGCGCCGCGGCTCGGTAAGGAAGATGGCAAAGATCAGTCCGCTTAACATGCTCAAAGCGCCGAAAATGACAAAACCGATGCGCCAGCCCGTCTCGGGAATCTCTGACATGAGTCCAAAGAACAGGATGCTGGCGATGACCGCCAGAGAGGAAATCATACGCATAATGCCGAAGACTTTGCCGCGTTCCTTTTGTGGGAACATGTCGGTCAGCATAGAGTTCATTGGCGCACCTAGCGCCACCAGCCCGATGGCGGCAACCATGCGTAGTGTCAGTAGCATTTCGTAACTAGCGGAAAAGCCGATTAACAGAGTCCAAAGTCCCCACACTCCAGTGCCGATGATCAGGATTCGCTTGCGGCTAAAGCGGTCGGCCAGCATACCCCAGATTGGTCCAAAGATCATCTCCATCAGCTTGCCCAGGCTGGTGATCGTGCCGAGATTGGCGGTGGTCATGTTTAATGAGGTGCGGATAGCGGGAAACATGGAAGACATCGCTTGGTCTTCGCCCGCATCTACGATGCCGGCGAATGCCAGCGTCACCACATTGCGCCAGCGTCCCTTGGCAGGCACATCGGCGGCGGGCAACTCTTGCGTTTGAGTAGTCATGTCATTCTCCTATTGTTAGGCTCCTGGAGGCTTCAAAAACCTTTAAGGCTTTGCGCTAAAAAAGTCAGCTACTTTGCGATACACGATTTCCCGCTCCACATCCAGCGTGATGACGTGTCCGCTTTTTTCGAGCCAGAGCGTTTCGAGGCGCGGCGCGCGCAGTTGAGCTGAAAGCAAGTCCAGCGCATTCGGTTCAATCACCTTATCACCGTGCGACTGGATTAGCAGAACAGGTACATTGATTTTCGATAGCCCATCCTGCATCAATTGCGCCAGTTCCGCCGCTTCGGCGATGGCGTGTGGCACATAATAAGCATAGGATGTTTCAGCACGATTGCCCACAGCAGCCGGCTTTTTAAATTTTGGGACGAATAGACCGAGCGGGCGCATGAAGCGGACGCGCCAGTCGCGAGTCAGCCCGTATGGAGTAGACAACGCCGCCACACCATGGACCTCATAGCGGCTGGCCGCAGTCAGCGTTAGGACTCCGCCCATGGAGAGTCCCGCGACATATATCTGATCGCACATTCCTTGTAGAAGGTTGATACCATCTTCGACGGCGGTCAGCCAGTCGCGCCAGGTGGAGCGGCGCAAATCGTCGACTTGTGTACCATGCCCGGGCAGACGGATGCCCAGCGTGGTAAAGCCTTGCGTTTCGTTCAAATATTTGCCAAGTCCGCGCATGGCGGCGGGAGAGCCGGTAAAGCCGTGAATCAGTAAAACACCGTTGCGTTTGAAAGCGCCGGGAAACAGAAACGGCTCTGCGCCTGGCATGGTAAGAGACTTTTTGTCCATAAGCATCCTTTCTTCGATTACGTTTTCAGGGGTTTAAAACCGCGTCCCAGCACTTCCTGGGCCGGCATCACAATGACAAAAGCGCCGGGATCCTGCGCCTGCACCAGAACCTTGAGATGAGCGGTCTCGGTTACGGTCAAGGCAACCAGAAGCACTTCGCGTTCAGTATTGGAGTACATCCCTTGCCCATGCAGGGAGGTAGCCCCGCGCCGCATTTCCTTGATAATCTGGTCGGAGACTTCGCACGGCTTGGTGGTGATAATCATTGCCAGCAATTGCTGCCGTCTGCGCCGCGGCGAGCTTGTCTCGGTTTTTTTAGGATGATGATCATGCTTATCGTGGACTTCCATACTGCCCCACAGTCCGCGGAAGACCGGCATCCCTTGGAATTTCGGAAGCACTTCGCCGCTGGCTTGCGTCAGCCCGGCAGTGAGAATGGCCATTAAAATTAATAGACCGTTGAAGACCAACCCCAGCGCAATCATGACCTCGCCGGAGATACTGCCTATTGCCGCACGGCTGACAAAATCCATCCAGGTGAGGGCTGGCGTGGGATGCAGGTAGGTTTTGAATGCCCAAGCTGCGTCCAGCACCATGAATATCCAGAAATAATTGCGGCGGAAACGGCGTCCAAACGCCTCCCACAGGCTGATCGGAAATTCCGGTGTGAGCAGCGATTCCGCCAGATTTTCCGCCCAGTCGGCGTGAGGGGTAAAAGGAGGCACGAGCATGGCGGCAAAGAAATCCGTCTCTATCAGGCGGGTGCGGAGACTCCAAAGTTCATAATATCGATAACGGCGAGCTTCGATCCAAAGGAAGATCAGCACTAGCAGGCTGTTTAGGATGATCACGCCATAATGATTTTGAGGCGAAGACAAGGAAAACGAGATAGCCGCGCTGGAGGTAATCACCGCCCAATTTGTGGTGTTATCCAACCTCATGCGCCAGGTATTGGAGCGCTGGATTTCAGCGCGGTAAAAATGCACCATGGCAGTGGTGAACTCAGAAGGTCTTAAGTGATAACCCCGATACGACCATACAGGCTCATTCGCTTCCTTACCGGTATTTTGGGTTTGGTCCGTCATTTTAACCCTATCCTTTCAGTGCTCCCAACGTCAATCCTTTGACGATATAGCGTTGCGCAAAGGCAACCATCAACAACGCCGGGATCATTGCAAAAAAAGCACCAGCCGCCATTTCACCATAGCGGATGCTGTATTCTTGCACAAAACTGGAAATACCAACAGGGATTGTCATCCCGCGCGGGGTGCTGGTGAGGGAAAGAGAGAAAAGAAAATCACGCCAAGAAAATATGAATGCTAGCGCGCCTGCGGCAGCAATACCTGGCTGAATCATCGGCAGCAAGACCTGAGTGAAGGCATGGAACCTGCTGGCTCCATCCACCATGGCGGCTTCTTCAAGTTCTTTCGGGATTTCGGCAAAGAAATCCAACAGAATCCAGGTTGTAGTGGGCAGGTTTAGGATGATATGCCCCATAATCACTGCCAGAACAGTGTCATAAATGTTCAGCGAGCGTGCAATCAGATAAAACGGTCCTAAGAAAGTGACTGGCGGAAGCATATGGATGAAAAGGATGATCCCGAGCAACAGACCACTCCATAACTTGTGCCAGCGAAAGCGGCTCAGGCTATAGGCAGCCAGACTGGAAATTGTCAACACCACCACCATCGTTCCCGCCGCGACAACCAGACTATTAAATGTCAGCCGTAAGAAATTACTCTGGCTTGGATCCAGCAACCGTTGATAGTTGACCAGAGTTGGAGTGAACGCCAGATTACCCGATATAATATCTCGGAAATATTTCAACGAAGTGCCAAAAGTAAAGAAAATTGGAATCAGCGTGAAGAGAACCACGAGCATCAGAAAAACGTGACGGAAGAAGGGTTCGAAGAATTTATTTTTCATTGTGGGTCTCCTCTCAGGCATGAGCTCGTTGCCCGAGCCGACGATAAAAAATGACGAATACGGAAATAATCAGTGCCAATCCCAAAGCCAGGAAGGAAGCATATCCCAGGCGGAATTGTCCGGAAAACACTTTATAAATATACAAACTGACCACTTCGGTTGCGGTTCCCGGACCACCTCCGGTCAGCAGGAAAATTTCATCAAATACTTTGAAGGCAAATATGGTCCTTAGCATCACCGCGGTGATCAGGGTGGGGCGGAGCAAAGGCAGAGTGATAAAACGGAAGATTTGATCCTCGGAAGCTCCATCGACACGAGCGGCTTCATTGAGTTCCAGGGGCAGTGATTCAAGACCAGCGAGGATGATCAGAAACATGAAACTGGTCCAATGCCAGAGGTCTACCAGAATAATGGACGGTAGTGCCAACTTTGGATTCGCCGTCCAAGTTGGTCCGGCGATCCCTATTAGGTCCAAAACCTGGTTAATGAAGCCATAGTTATAGTCGTACATCAATCGCCACATAGTGCCAATAGCAATGGGTGGTATCAACAGGGGAATCAGCATGACCGTGCGGTACAGACCTACCAGGTGTTTGCTCCGGCTGACCAAAATTGAAATTAGTAAAGAGAGCGCCGTTTCGATGAGTACCACTGCAATGACGAAGATGAGAGTGTTCTTCAAAGCCACCGGTACAACCGGGTCCTGCAGGGCAGTCTCAAGATGCTTTAAACCAACAAATTCCCATACCGTTTTCCCCTTAACAATATCTACTTCCGAAACGCTCATGCGTAGTAATTGAACACTGGGGTATGCCACCAGGAAGAGAAGAGTAATGATGAGTGGAGCGATCGTCCAATATTGAAAAGTGCGATCAATAAAATTGCCAAGACGGCTGGTCAATGGTACCTGGCTTGAAGGGGAAGATGCGGAAGTTGGTTTCATGACCTCTCACACAAATGACAGAAAGTGGATAAGGATGGGGGAGGCAGTAAAGGAGCCTCTACCTCCCCCCTGGTGAGGATTACTCAGACAATGGTTTTACTTTGTAGCCGGCGTCTGAAAGGATTTTGAAGATTTCCTTTGCTCCCTCAGAAAGAGCTTCTTCCGGCGTGATCTCATTAATCAATGCCTGTTTCAACCGGCGATCAAGAACCTCAATGATTTGCGGGGTTTCAGTCAGGCGCGGTTGGGCATGAATGTAGGAGGTGCTATCTGCCATTGCCTTCATCCACCAACCCAACTTGGGGTCATTTGCCATTTCTTCATATACATCCTGGCGGACAGGAATGGCACCAGATTGAGCGTAGAACATTTGGGCATCCTTGGTTAATGACCATTTCAAGAAGGCAAGCGCGGCTTCTTTACGCTCAGCCGGCAGATTATGAGGAACTCCCATCACCCAGATTCCGGACATGGTTGCATTCTTGCCAACCTCTGATCCAGGAACGGGTACCGCAGCCACATTGCCGATGACGATTGATTTTTCGGGATTATCAAAGTCAGGTGCTGAGGCGCCTACCAGAACCATCTGGGGAACTTTTCCACTCGCCATCAAAGCGATCATTTCCGCCTGACCGTTATCAGCGTAGTTGGCTGGACCATAATCACGCCCCAGCTTAAGCCAGGTGGTTAAGGCTTGCAATGCTTCGGGGCTGTTGAGCGTAACTTCCCACTCGCCAGTCTGCTCTTCCAGTTTGATCACATTGCCACCATAACTAGCCAGGAAAGCCTGGAATTCCCAGTTTGGTGGGTTTGCGCGCACGACATAACCAGCCATTTCATCGGTTTTCAATGCCTGCGCAGCAGCTTCCACATCTGCCCATGTTTGCGGAGCGGCAAGCCCTTTCTCCTCGAAGAGATCTTTTCGATAGAAAAAGAGCATGATGTTGCCATTGATGGGCAGACCATAGAGTTCGCCATTCTGCGAGGAATAACCAAGTTCAGCATCCCAGCGGGTAGCCCATTCATACTCGATGACCTGAGGATCAAGCTCAAATGTCGGATCAATTTCCTTGATCGGAGTAACGAGACCATCCCCGTAGAACTGCATGTACCATTGCTCGTTCAGGGTGAGAATATCGAATTCGCTCTCAGAAGCCTGTACCGCGTTGCGCGATTTTTCGAGCATGCCATTGAAGGGAGTCCGGTTTAGATTGACCTGGTTCCCGGTCTCCGCCACATACTTGTTCACCAGCGCCTCAAAACCGGGCAGCCATGGCGATTCGTTAATAAGAATAGTGATCGGAGGCAGCGGTTTTGCTTCCTCTGTAGCTACAGGAGCTTCAGTTACAACGGGAGCCTGTGTGGCAGGGGGTTCTTCAGTGACCACCTGGGTTGGCGCAGGAGGTTCCGTGGTCGCAGCAGGACCACAGGCGGTGAGAAGGAAAGTAAGGACAACGATCAAGCTAAGGGGGAGCAGAAAACCGTGTTTTACCTTTTGTATCGGATGCAGGTTCATTTGTTATCTCCTTAGTGGGTATGATTCTTGTCAGATCTGCAATTTGAATGTGTTCTCTGATTCAGTCTGGTGAGCCTCCTTTCATATTGCTTACAGGTTTTGCGCGGGTGCCGTAGAATTTCGAATCACCAGCGATGTATCCAGGAGAATCTGCCTTGGAGAGGAGGGGCATTTTCCGCGCATCAAGGTCAAAAGAGTCTCAGCAGCAATACGCCCTTTCAGATAAGTGTCCTGACGGACAGTGGTGAGCGGCGGACTGGAAAAACGCGCCAGGTTGATATCATCGAATCCAATAATGGAGATGTCTTCGGGAACTCGATACCCCATCTCCTTGAGTGCCTGGATGGCTCCAAATGCGATCAAGTCGTCTCCGCAGATGAGGGCTGTAGGTGGGTTGGGAAGGCTCATGGCTTTTACTGCCAGCGCGTGACCGGATTCAGAAGAGAATTCACCTTCAAGAACATAGTCCTCCGGCTCAGCAAGGCGATGCTTACGCCAGGCATTTTGGTAACCGCGCAGCCGCAGGCGCACAGAAACCAGACTCATCGGACCTGGCAAAATGGCAATGCGCCGGTGACCAAGGGAAAGGAGATACTCCATGCCCTGTTCAACGCCACCGGTGAAATCCGCGTCCACATAATTGGTAATCTGGTCATCTTCGGTGATGCGGCAGGTGCAAACAAATGGAACTCCGCTTTCATGGATACCGTGTAAATTGGGGTCTCCAATGGGAATACTCATCAATATTAAGCCGTCCACCTGCCGTTGAATAAACACTCTTGAGTAAGGTACTTTTTCATAAGCAAGATAGAGAAGCAGGTTATGATTGTTGGCGCTAAGTACTTCAGCGATGCCGCGTAAAACTTCAGTGAAGAAGGGGTGGGCAAAGATATATTCAGCAGAATGAGGGATGATGACCCCTACCGTATTGGTGCGACCAATTACGAGGCTGCGCGCCATCGTGTTGGGTTGATACCCCAGTTCGGAGATGGCATGTTGAACTTTCTGCCGTGTCTCGGGAGAAACTTCCGACAGATTATTGACCACTCTGGAAACGGTCTTAATCGAAAAACCCGATAATTTGGCGACGTCTTTAATGGTAACCATTGGCATTTTGATTAAAATTTGATAAAATAACTGACAACGTTGTCATTAAATTATCATTAATTGACTTCTTTGTCAAGGATTTCTATGGACCCCACTCTTATTCCTTCATACTTGCTCGAGATCCACCAATCCAACCGCCCAGGTTTTCAACCGGTTCTTGGCTTCCCTTCCTGGCGGGTTGGTTTCCTCAACTTCGCCTCTAATCTTGTTCCTGATCGGATTACGGAGCTTCAGCGGCATAATGAAAGTGATGAGCTGTTTATTCTCTTGTCCGGCAATTGCGTGCTTATTATGGGTGAGGGCGAGGAATCTGTCAGCCACCTTTTTGTTCGGAAAATGGAGCCTGACAAGATTTATGACATCAAGCGCGGTGTCTGGCATTCCCACGTGCTGAGCGAGAATGCCAAGGTGTTGATTGTGGAGAATGAAAAAACATCACCGCTCAACTCCCCGCGTATCCGTCTCACTGCCGCACAGCGGGCTGAACTCCTCCACCTCACCCGGCTTGCTCTGGGGCTTGAGTAAAATAGATCAGCCATCGAGCATCGTTGGACTGTAGCGCTACAGCGCAAGCTGGTCTGGAAGAGACTAACCTGCATGCTCCAAGAGGAAAGAATACAGCCTGCCGGCGAGGCAGCTTTCATTAGCGCCATTGGCATCAACCGCAATGGACTGGTAATTCCATTCACCGAGGGGATCAAAAATTCAAAATATCGGAAGACTTATACCTTGAGACAGCCCCGGATCCCACGGACACCATAATAAGAAGGCGCGGTATTGTGATAGACAAAGACGCGTCCGAAGCGGCGATCTGCGAAAAGAGCACCCCCCAGCTTCCGCACCTCGGCGGGTGTTTTTAGCCAGCTTGAGGTCTTGGTATCAAATTCACCCAGCTGCTGCAACTCGCGATACTGCTCCTCGGTTAATAGCTCGATGCCGATCTCAGTAGCCATATCAACGGCGGTATTTTCCGGGCGGGCTGTTTTTCTCTCCTCCCAGCCAGCACGGTCATAACAAACGTTTCTTCTTCCGAGCGGACTTTCCGCTGCGCAATCGTAAAAAGAATACTCGCCGGTCTGCGGGTTGTAACCAACGACGTCCGGTTCACCGCCTGTTTGCTCCATCTCGTAAAGGCTTCTCATTTTTTCAGCACTTTTTTCCAGCCGGGAATGGATATCCACCCATTTCAGGTCAGGATGCCGTTGCATGTTCTTTTCAAAACGGTTTTGCAAAACCTGGATGAGGTCATCATGAGCTTCAGGTGGAATTGTTTTCTGATTCGCATTAAGATCAATCATGGTTTTTTCCTTGTCTTGAGGATTGGATTAATTAATTTTTCTCCAACCTCACAGATCATTTTTAGACTGGTATTGTCGAATAAGTATAGCACGCCACATTCCACCAGAAATTAAATTGGTGCCAACCTACGGGGTGCCCCTCCTCCAGCTGTGAAAATCTCCAAATGAAGTTCTATATTTTTAAGCAAGGAAATATTGCCTCCAAGAGTGTTCATCATTCTGCTCATTTTTTCAAGGATGTAGAGACAATCCTGTATGAGATTTATGTAGACTGTTGTGGTTCAGTTTTTCGCCTGCGAGAACCCCCCCCTGGAAATGGGGTAAAAATAAAGGAGTGAAATTCTATGAATCCGCTGCCACCGGTTTATTGGAGACATAAAGCAACTTCAGCGCTCCTGACGGGATCAATTCTGCTGCGCCTCAGACAGTCCACCATAGTGGCAGTTTATGCTTGCTGATCTCCTTGGCTGATATTGAATCGATCCTTTTTACTGCGCTCCATAACAGGGAAGATCTGTATAAACGATGAAATCTCAAAGGATTGTCTCCTGCCAGGCTGAAGCAGCTCATAACTGCTGGATGTCATTGATTCCGTTCCCGGTAACCTTTTGCGGCTATAACCTTCGAGGTTAAACTCATCCCTTGATTAACTTGACAATTTGTGTATAATTTATCTACTATATTTTTTATAGTAAAGGTAGAGGATGAAAGAATCTTGCCCTATATCAAAAGCCACTGCTTTCCTCGGAGTCAAATGGACGCTTGACCTGATCTATTTCCTTCAGCAGCGCCGCCGGTTCTGCGAACTTCAGGAAATCATGGACGGTTTGAATCCCACTACCCTTTCTCATCGGTTAAAACTGCTCGAAGCCGAAGAGATCATCCAGCGGGAAGTTTTTCCCGACAACCAGCGCCATGTAGAATACTCGCTGACTGCCAAAGGGAAGGATCTATTGGCAGTCCATGAGGAGTTGACCAATTGGGTATCGCGCTGGTACCCAGAGGAGGTTTAACAGCACAATGCAAACCATTGATCTAAAAAAACTTGGCTTACAGAATTCCGGCAACTATTGCGACCCCTTTACCGGGGAATGTTATTCAGATCTTGTTCAGGAGACACAAATGACCACAAAAATTGACCCTGTCTGCAAAATGGAAGTTGAGACTGAAACCGCCAAATACACCAGCGAGTATGAGGGTGAAAAGTATTATTTCTGCTCTGCAGGCTGCCAGCGGGAATTTGACGAAAATCCTGCCCAGTTTTTACAGGCATCCGCCCATGATTAATTTCCGCTCAACTATCATCAGCGTTGGAGTTTTCCTCCTGTGA
Source organism: Anaerolineaceae bacterium UBA6105 (assembly GCA_002423495.1). Lineage (GTDB taxonomy): Bacteria > Chloroflexota > Anaerolineae > Anaerolineales > Anaerolineaceae > Mesolinea. The sequence goes on from DIWN01000047.1 coordinate 25,191, forward strand.
GCGCCAATCCCCTTCCTCCGTTGTTCGGTATCAACATTGATCCTTCCATCACCAACCTGGATCAAGCGCTGATCCGTGCCCGTTTGGCTGATCAAAGCAATGTGGAACTGGTGACCATCCAGGATCATCCTTATAATCCTGACTTTCTGGATACCTGGACGTTGCTTACTTCGCTGGCATCACGCACCGAACGGGTACGATTGATGACCAACGTAATGAATACGCCGCTACGTCCACCTGCTATGATGGCGAAAATGGCGGCGACGTTGGATGTGATCAGCGGAGGAAGGCTGGAACTTGGGTTGGGAGCGGGAGGCTATGAGGAAGGAATGCAAGCCTGGGGTGGCGTTGTGGGCAGCACGCCGGGTGAACGCTTCCAGGCATTTTCTGAATATCTGGCAATCTTGCAGGGCATGCTTGCCAATGCCGGGCGTGAATTCTCATATTCGGGCAAGTTTTACCGGGTAGACCATGTCGTCAATGGACCAGCCCCATCCCACCGGATTCCCCTGTGGATTGGTGCCGGCAAACCGCGCATGTTGCGCCTTGCTGGAAGTCAAGGAGATGGCTGGGTAATCGGCACGATCTACATTCTACCCGATCAACTGGATGAAGTGAACCGACTGCTCGACGAAGGTGCGGTCAGCGCAGGGCGCAAGCCGGAAGAAATTCGCCGCGGATACAATTTATTTGGTGTGATTCAGACCAACTCCGCGGAAAGATTTTCTTTCCGGAGATCAGGCATCCTGCAGGGGTCAGTGGCGGATTGGATTGAGACCCTTCTCAATTATCACAAGCGATATCGCCACGATACTTTCATTTTCTGGCCGGTGGCCGGGAACGAAGAAAAACAGATCCGCATTTTTCTGGAAGAAGTCGTACCAGAAGTACGGCGAAAAATCATTGACGCATCCAGTACAGAGGAAGAACACAATTAATACAGAGATAGGAGTTAAGATTAAGTCATGGAAACTGTCAAGCTGACCATTTATTCTGATTATGTTTGCCCCTGGTGCTATGTTGGTCAGGGTGCAGTTGAAAAATTAGCCCAGGATTATGCGCTGGACGTGACCTGGCGCCCTTACTACCTCCGCCCGGATACTCCGCCAGAAGGGATGGAGTTGCCACCGCATATAAAAGCTCACATGGCTCAAACGAATGCGCGCCTCAAACAGATGGCAACCGCAGCAGAGCTCCCGATGGTTTTCCCGGACAGGCTGCCCAACACCCGTCTGGCTCACGAGGCAACAGAATATGCGTTGCAAAAAGGGAAAGGCGTCGAATTCCACCGTGCCATTTTTGATCGTTATTACGGTCGTGGAGAAGATATCAGCCAGTGGAAAGTGATCCAGGAAACTGCCAATGAGCTAGGATTGGATGGAGAGGAAATGCGGCGGGAAGTGGAGAGTGGCAAGTTCACATCCAAAGTTCGCGCTCAGGTGGATGAAGCTCAGGAAATTGGGATTGATGGCGTTCCCACCTACATCATCAATGATCAGTATGCAATCGTCGGCGCACAACCTTACGAGAACTTTGTGACCGCGCTGGAACAAATCCAAAATGAGACCGGCATTCAATTTGCGAGAGCATCCCAAGCGAGCTAGTGTCGATCGACATCTGTTTGTAAACTATTTTCGAGGACAAGGGATATGACAGAGCAAACGGAAATCACACGAAAAGCACAAATTGTTTACTTCTCCCACGGAGGAGGACCATTGCCGATTCTGGGTGATCCAGGTCACAAGGCAATGGTGGAATTCATGCAACAGCTCCCTTCCCAACTGCGCAGACCGGATTCTATTCTGGTGATCAGCGCTCATTGGGAAGAAACTGTGCCGACCATGCTGGGAGCGGAAAACCCACCGATGTTCTATGACTATTATGGTTTTCCCGATCAGGCTTACCGCATCACCTACCCTGCTCCCGGAGACCTCAAGTTGGTGGAGCGGGTCACACAGATGCTGCAGAAGAATCAAATCGCCACCCAAATTGACCCGCGAAGAGGATATGATCACGGCGTCTTCATCCCTTTGAAGATGATGTACCCGCAGGCAGATATTCCGGTTGCCCAGCTTTCCTTGATCCGCGGTCTTGACCCGGCGGCACATATCGCTCTAGGGAAAGCCCTGCGTGACCTGTTGACGGAAAACATTTTGGTCATCGGTTCCGGTTTTTCTTTCCATAACCAGAGTGCATTTTTTGGTCGCTCCGGGGTTGGACCGGACCCGCGCAATGAAGCTTTTCAAGACTGGCTGATTGAAACCTGCACCAGTCCAATTCCACAAGCTGACCGGGAACAGCGACTGATTCATTGGGAAGAAGCGCCTAATGCGCGTTACTGTCACCCGCGCGAAGAGCATCTGCTCCCGGTGCATGTTACCCAGGGAATGGCAAATGAGGGCGCCAAAGTCATCTTTGATGACCTGATTCTCGGTAAGCGGGGAATTGGTTTCCTCTGGGCATAAGGATTGAAGGATACCAGACATATCAATTTCGCCTGGGTTCCCACTCCCTCAAGTCTTTGCCCTCAAGGCATAACACCAAGGTCGGCAAGTATGACCATTCATAGGAAGCTCAAATTTATCCGGATTCTCGGAGACGGTTAGTTTAGAAAGGTAGAACATGTCCAATTTGGTTATTGATTTTTATCATGATGTGCTTTGAGTATGGTGCTTTTTAACCTCGGCGAGGTTACGACGCATCATTCAAGATTATCCGCAGATTGAAATCAATCATCATGCTTTCGCGCTTGCCACTGATGTCAATGCAATTTCAAGAATGTTTGGGAGTACAGTGGCTGGTAAAAACGAGATTATGGGGCATTGGGCGGCAGCTGCCCGACACCCGGATGGTGAATCCATCAATGTCAACCTGATGCGCAGCCGTGAGTTCCCTTATCCCTATTCCATGCCCGGTTTGCTGGCATGTAAAGCGGCGCAATTTCAAGGGGGAATGCCTGCACATTGGGATATGTTCGAACGTGTTCAGCGCGCACATGCGGTGGAGGCGAGAAATATTGCCGACACTGACGTTTTGAAAGCCTGCGCAGCCGATGTCGGATTGGATATTGACCGCTGGAAAGAGGATTTCAACAGTCCTGCGGCAAAACAGGCTGTGGAGACGGATTTGATCCAGGCGCAACAGTCAGGCGTCAATGCCGTTCCAACCTTGATCTTTAATCAACGTTGGATCCTGCCTGGGGCGGTGTCGGAAGCGGATTTGCGACAAGTCATCGACCGCCTTCTCGCCGGAGAGGACCCCTCGAAAGGCTGACGCATCCGTGAATTAAGGATTGAATTCAGCCATCGGTGATTAATTTTTTAAAGTGGATTTAGCATCCACAGTTGAGATAGAGGTAATTAATGAATCCAATAATAAACGGGAAACCCTTATCCATTTACCATATCCTGAAATTTCCAGAAAGTTTCAATTCCCAACCAGATTTGACCAAATACCCATCCATTCTTGCCCTTCACGGTCATGGCGGTAATGAACACAATCTGATCGATCTGGCAGCATATCTCCCGGAGAATCTACTCTGGATTAGTGGCAGGGGACCTGTGGAAAGCTCCCCAGGCTCGTATGACTGGTACACGGTCAGCCAATTTGGGCGTCCGGATCCAGATTTGCTCGAACAGTCCTTGAGTAAAATCGAAATATTCATTCAGGAACTGATCACTGCATATCCTATCGATCCCCAAAAAGTTTTTCTAATGGGTTTCAGTCAAGGAACCATGATTTCATTATCCTACCTGCTCACCCGCCCGCAGAGTATTGCAGGGGTTATCGCCCACCCGGGCCAGGTGCGGAAAGCGAGCGGGAACCAGGTGGCCGCCACGGCTCCGACGATGATCTGTCCCTCCCCGCCAATATTGATGACACTCGCGCGGAAAGCAATACAAATGCCCAAACCTACCAGCAGAAGCGGGGTTGCCTTCACCAGTGTCTGCGTCAGACCGGATACACTTCCGAACGCTCCGTTGATGAGCTGTGCATAAGCCATCAGGGGATTGACCTTGATAAAGAGCAGCATAACGGCGCCTATGAGCAGCGCCATTAGCATCCCTGCTAAAGGTAGAAGTGAATTGAAAAATAAACTGCGAATCATCTGAGATAGATTTGAAATCATGACATGCCAGAGAAAAAACAAACAAGATTGGATTCATCAAAGTTAAACCTGCTGTCGTAATAGGGGGATAACCTGTTATAATTATAAGTACCCGGACTCCAGATTCCTGCTTGCTTCTTAAGTCGCCATTCTGTATCGAATGGTGGCTTTTTTTCATCTCCAATTCTGGAAGATCCGTTCATAGTTGCCCGGATTTATAAATCCCTCAAAAATTGGAAACCAATAGAAAAGGAAAATAAAATGATCGCTAAATTGTATGTTGGAAATCTATCCTACGATACCACTGAGGATAAACTGCGTGAACTATTTGCTGAGGCTGGAACTGTTGACTCAGTGGATATGATCATGGATCGAGACACCAATCGCCCGAAAGGATTCGCATTTGTTACGATGAAGACCCAGGCTGAGGCAGAAAACGCCATCCGCTTGTTCAACGGAAAAATGGTGGATAACCGGGAGTTAAAGGTGAATGTGGCAAAACCACGCGAAGATCGCCCTCAAAGATTTGATGATCGAAGGCGCAGGTAAAGCAATTTCACATATCATTGCCCGGGATCAATTTAATTCTGGGCAATGACTTGACTAATTTTCGAAAGGCTCGCGAAATGGATTTTCAAGTAGGTGACAATGTCATTCACCGTACCTTTGGTCTTGGCGAGATCACCGATATCGAAGAAAAAGTTATCAACGGAACCCCGGTGAACTGTTATGTGGTTCAAGTGAACCACACGACCATTTGGGTTCCAGCAGATACTCCCGGACAGAACAGCTTAAGAACGCCTACCCCGCCAGAGGAATTTATCAAAACCATTGAGATCCTCACCACACCGCATGACACCATGGACGGGGATCGCTTGTTGCGCAAAAAACAATTACTAGATCAGTTGAGGGATGGTCAATTAACCTCAATTTGCCAGGTGATACGGGATTTGAGTTACTATAAGCGCACATCTAAATTGAATGATCAGGAAAAATCGATATTGGATCACGCAGTCGATTCGCTTCTCATGGAATGGTCCCGTTCCATGGAGATCCCCCTGGATGAGGCGCAAAAAACAATGGAGACCATGCTGCAGGCTTAAGAGTTCCGGTTGCGCATTGAAGCTGTTGTTTTGATTTTTCCCCGGTTACCAGTTGTTCCGATGGTAAACTGACCCTCATATCGAGCTAACTGAATAACACGATCAAAATGATCAAACACTCTGGATGGTCGGATAGACACCCAGCAATATTTGTTCAATCACTGCAAAAGATTGACCCAACGCAAACGATCAAGGCACAGTCTCATCCAGGAAGGCAGCGACCCACACCAGCGGCGCATTCCAATTGATCGCAACTTCGTTGGTTGAGTAGGATTCAATGTCATCGAGGTAACGTTTGGCGGGTGCCAGGCTCATCAGATCAGCCTCAACTGACGGCGGGTCATCAGGATTGAAGTTCGGTCCGCCGGAAAGCGCGCCTGCCGGGGGCGGCGGGTAGCCCTGCGCCGGGTCATTCGCCCAGAAGCGGTGATGGGGGTGTAGCATCGGGTAGGCGCCGTAGCCTGCAACAAAGCTCTTGTTCAGCGTGTTTCGTCCCAGTATGTAGTCCATGCTCAGGCGCACGGCATTCAGATAACGCGCCTCTCTGCTGACATCATAAGCCGCACCCGTTAACAGCATATTGTTAAGGATCAGCCCGTTCGATCCCCAGGGGTAATCCTCGTCGATCAATGCAGCATAGCCGTCCGCCTGTACCACTAACATTTGCTCCGCATAGTCCAACAGCGCCACTTCAAGGGTGGTTAACTGCTGCGTAGGAAGGTCATTGTCAACAGTCAACAATGAAAGTGTACCCAAAGGTGCGGTGTGCCCCCAATCAAAAGCATCGACCGCCGCGAAATGCTCGGATGCCAGCAGGTACTCGCGGAATTCCGCTTTGCCGGTGGTGATGTAAAGCTCCGCGGCTGCCCAGTAGAATTCATCGCTCACATTTTGATCCTCGTAGTTACCGCCGCCGCTGCCTGGGTTGTTCCCGGCGTAAATATTGGGGTTTTTACGTGCCGCCTGCCATGCACTTTCTGCAGCCACCAGGCAGCGATCGGCAAATTCCGCGTCGAGATCAGGCCAGATGCGCGCACATTGGGCAGCAGCGGCGGCCAGGTTGAGTGTGGCAGCGGTGCTCGGCGCGTAAACGTAGCGTCCGCTGGCGGGAATTTCGTTCGCATTATCGTTGTCCACTTCGGTCGGGGGTACCATTGGCATCCCGGCCCACGCTTCATCATGCAATTTGTGGTGCGCCATTCCCGCTTTAGGCTGTCCATCAGGTACCTGCATCGCCAGCAGGAATTCCATCTCCCAGCGCACTTCATCCAACAGGTCGGGCACCCCGTTGCCCTGTTCCGGGATCGGCTGTGATCCGTCGGCAAAAACCTCCCAGCCCTGCTCATAAAGATTCATCAGGGTCCAGGCAGTGATGCCTCCATTGACCACGTACTTGCCGAAATCCCCGGCGTCATACCAGCCGCCCACTGCGTCCAGTGAGTAATCACAGCCCGGCCAGTCGTACCCATCAGCGTCCTTGCCTTTGAAGCAGGTAACCTCGGCATCAGTGACATGCCCTGCCGGCCGCGCCCACTCCTCACCCGCGTATTCCGCCTCGATTTCAATCCCGCTGCGGTTCATGTAGAAGTAAGAGAGGGCATCCTGTTTGAGCTGGTTGTAGATCTCATTAGAGATATTGAATGGTGCGCTCTTAATTCCAGCTGCTTCCAGGGTGTACCCCTCACCGGGGATAGTAAAGGTTGAAAAATCGATCTCATGCAGGGTATCTCCGGATATGGCATCCTTACCCTTCCAGCTGGTGATGCCGCTCAACACCTCTTCACTGGCGGCGTTCCTTAACACCCAGGGTATCTCATCTGTGGTGTCCGCCACCAACAGACCGATCTTGATCCCTTCCACAAAGTACCCCACCTGGTTAACGCTCACCAGGGATGGAATGACCACCGGACCGGCGGTGGGAACAGGTGTGGGCAACGCGGCTAACGCGCTCGGTTGCGGGATATCCGCCCGGCCAAGTTCGTAGAAAAGCGCCCGGCCGAAGAGGTTGGGGTGCTCCCAGGATAGATCTCCGGTATCGGCCTTGGACCAGATCAACTTAATGTCACGATCCTTTACAGATGCTCCGTTGATCTGCGCCTGGAAACCAATCTCCTTCCCATGCGTCACCTCGAGCAGATCTGTTAATGCGAGCGCAGCTTCAAACCCCCAGCCGTCCGCGGTTTTGAACACGAATCCGCTGACCTCCGCGTCGGTGCTGAAAATCCCGGTGATCGTCAACGCTTCCGGGTCGGTGTTACCGATATCAGCCGCGTTGATATTAACCTGCATCATTTTCATGCTATATGCTGTGGCGTTGAGATCATCCGATGCATTGATGTAAAACTCCATCGAGTCCTCATTCCAGAACTCGGTGCCGTGCTGACCGGCGACAATAGTCTTGTCCGGCATTTGCATCGTTATGTACAGGTAGTCCGCATCTGCCGCAACCGAGAAAGTGAAGGAACCGTTCTCAGCAGGATCACTGGATGGCGTCGGTCCGCGGTCTACAAAAATGCCGGGGAGTTCAACCCAGTCGGAGAGATCACCGTCAACTTTTATGGAAACCGGGAAGGGAATGTAGAGTACCTCGCCGGTGACCTCGGGTGGAATCGATGGCGTTGGTTGTGGAGTTGGTGTGTTAGTAGATTCAATCGGTGCCTCTGTTTCAGTCACCCGGGGTGCGCCACAAGCCGAAAGTAATAGGATCAGCACGAGGTTTATCAAAATGCATAATTTGAAAGCTTTTTTCATTTTTGCCCCTCCGGGTGATTTGGTCAACTGAAAACCGCCTTAATGATGATTATATATGATACCGCTCTCCATACCACCAGCAAGTTTTTACGATATTTCAACCTTCAAGAAACGAGTAATCCGTATTGAATGAACCTTAAATTTTCCAGAAACTGATTGACAAGCGCCGGTTTTATCTGTATGATAAGGATGCAATTGAGAGCGCTCTCACGAGTGTGCTCGATCATCAGGAGCTGATGGAAAAGTTCACGCTGGAAGATGTGGCAAAACTGGCCGGTGTACACCGCTCAACCGTATCGCGGGTGATCAATGATTCTCCAAACGTCAGCCCGGAGGTCCGCAAGCGTGTACAGAAGGTCATTCACTCCACCGGTTACCAGCCCAATGCGGCTGCCCGCTCTCTCGCTTCTCAACGCTCCTACATGATTGGTCTGGTTCTTCCCCGCAGCGTCAGTTCATTCTTCACCGACCCCTTTTTCCCGCACCTCACCCAGGGTATTGCTTTCGGCTGCAACAATAACAACCTTTCTCTCTCACTCTTCCTTGCCGGCAACCGCGAAGATGAAGAGAAGATCCTGCCACGCATTGCTAGGCGTGGTTTTTTGGATGGCGTCTTAATTCAATCCGGTCGCCCTGATGAATTCCTGATCGATCGGTTAACCAAATCGAATATTCCCAGCGTCATTATTGGTCGTCCTTTCTTATCAGATGGTCTCAGTTTTATTGATATTGACAATGTAAACGGGGCGATCAAAGCCACACAGCATCTTCTTGATCTTGGCTACAAACGGATCGCAACCATCACCGGCAATCACGATAGCACAGTGACCGTGGACCGGCTTGAGGGTTACAAAAAAGCGTTGAAGGCGGTTGGCAGGGAATTTGATCCTGATATGGTCGCCGAGGGAGATTTTTCTGAAGCAAGCGGATACCAGGCAGTGAAAACCCTCCTTCCCAGGAAGCCCGATGCCATCGTCGCCCAATCCGATATCATGGCGGTTGGTGCAATCCGCGCGATGCAGGAAGTTGGATTAAGGATTCCGGATGATGTGGCGATCATTGGATTTGACGATATACCTGTCGCCAGGCAGTTGAAAGTTCAACTGACCACAATTAAACAACCCATTACCCGTTTCGGTATTAAAGCGGTTGAATTGCTGATCGACTTGATTGAAAATGGCACCAAACCGGCAAGGCGTATCATCCTTGATACTGAACTGGTAATCCGGGATTCTTGTGGAGCGAAAAAAATCAGGGAACATGTTTGAGCCGATTTTTTTTTCATTCTTTTGAGACCGCTCTCATGATGTTCTCTTAATGAGAAAACAGGAGGTGAAACGAAAAATTTAGTGTCGGTTTGTCTAACCTGAACAATAAAAAAAGAAGGAGAATAAGATGAAACGTTTGACCGTGTTGTTTTCTGTAATGTTGATCGCAGCCATGCTGCTGGCAGCATGCGCGACCCCTGCCCCGACCGAAGCTCCGGCTGCACCTGCTGAACCCGCAGCCCCCGCTGAACCGGAAGCACCTGCTGCGACCGAGGCTCCGGCAGCTGAAGAACCCGCCGCCGGGAAGACCGTCCTCAATGTGTGGTCTTTCACCAATGAGATCATGACCATGGCCATTGCCTTTGAAGGCAAACACCCCGATGTGGATGTGGTCTACACCATGATCCCCATGACCAACGGTGAATATCAGACTAAGTTAATGGCTACCCTCGGTACCGATGCAGTTCCCGATGTGGTCGCCCTCGAAGCCGCTTTCGTGAAAAGCTATGTGGAAAGCGATTTCCTGGCTGACCTGGGCGACCTGATGCCCATCACGCAAGAGCTGAAGATGTACCCCTTCGTTTACGAAGTCGGAACCGATCCTGCTGGTGTCACCAAGGCATATTCCTACCAGGCGACCCCGGGCGCTCTCTTCTATCGCCGCAGCCTTGCAAAGGAATACTTCGGCACCGATGATCCCGTAGAGATCCAGGCGCTGTTGAGCGACATGGATAAATATACCGCAGCCGCCGCAGTGGTCAAGGAAAAATCCGGCGGCAACACTTACATGGTCGCCTCCAATGGCGATTTCATGAACCTCTTCTATGCCAACCGCGAGCAGCCGTGGGTGGTCGATAATAAACTGACCGTCGATCCGATGGTCAACAAGATGGTTGAGACCGTCAAGTTGTTCCGCGACAACGGATACGAAGCCAAGGCAACCCAATGGCAGGAAGGCTGGTTCGCCGGCATGAATGACACCCTGACTGATGCCGAAGGCAATCCCAAGAAGATCTTCTCTTACTTCCTCCCCACCTGGGGTCTGCCGTACGTGCTCGCCCCCAATGCCACCTCCGCTGATGGCGCCAGCACCACCGTTGGTGACTGGGCAGTCGTCGAAGGCCCGCTCCCCTATCAGTGGGGAGGTACCTGGATGGGTGTCATGAAGGAAACCAAGAACATGGACCTCGCCAAGGAATTCGTCCGCTTCTGCACCCTGGATGAAGAGAACCTGACCAACTGGGCGACTGGTGTTTACACCAATGAATACCTCAAAGCCATTGACCCGGCAGTACCGGAAGGGCAATATCAGGCGGCTGGTGACTTCGTTGGCAGCCAGGTTGTGGTGGAAAAGATCATGGCTGGATTTGATGAATCTGACCTGAGCAAGTTCCTCGGTGGACAGAATTCCTACGGTGGTTTTGCTGCAGCAGCTCCGTCCGTCAACGCCCGCCTCATGCAGGGCTCTGACGACGCGATCCAGCGCGCACTGAACGACCCGTTGAACTCCTACCTTGAGGGAACGATCACGGAAGAAGAAATGTGGACTTTGTGGAAAGACGCCGTCCGCAACGAATTCCCTGACCTGATCATCGAGTAAGGTAAGCGGCTGGTAATTGCAAATGAGTCAGTGTATTATATTAATACACTGACTCATTCTCAAAGGAGGTAAGATGAACCGACCGCATCTGAAAAAAGAATACTACGGTTATCTTTTCGTCGCTCCATTTATTATCGGGTTCTTGTTATTCGGTTTATATCCGGTGGTTCATACGCTGGGTTTAAGTTTCACAGACACCACTTTGATGAAAGCCGAATCCAATTTCATCGGACTAAAAAATTTTCAGCGCCTTTTTGCAGATAAAACCTTCTCAACAGCTATTACCAATACCTGGGAGCTGTGGCTGATGAACTTCATCCCCCAGATTGGTATTTCGATGCTGCTGGCGTTGTGGTTCACCAATACCCGTTTGAAGATCAAGGGCGGTGGAATCTGGCGCATGCTCTTCTACATGCCCAACCTGATGATGCCCGCGTCAATTGCCGCTTTATTCTTCAGCCTCTTTTCTTTCTACGGGCCAGTAAACCAGTTCCTGGTGCGGGCTGATCTGCAGGCGCAGGCGATCGATTATATCCGCAGCCCCGCCATGATGCGCGGACTGGTGGTATTCATTCAATGGTGGATGTGGTACGGTCAGACGACCATCTTATTGATGGCGGCCATCACCTCGGTTTCACCCGCGCTTTACGAAGCGGCGCTCATCGACGGAGCAGGCACCGGTCAGATTTTCCGCTACGTCACACTGCCCCTAATCAAACCCGTGATGGTCTTCATCCTGGTCACATCCCTGGTAGGTGGCATGCAGATGTTCGACATCCCCATGCTGCTGACAGATGGACGGGGCAGCCCGGCCAACTCGATCCTGACCAACAACATCATGATGTATATGCGCTTCCGCAGCAGCCAGGGTCACATCGGTGCTGCTTCTTCAATTGGTGTGATGGTGTTCATTATGACCACCGTTGTCGCGCTGCTGATCTTCTATCTACTGCGCGAAAAACACGACGGCAAAGAAATCAAAGCGTAGGAGGAGAAAAATGAAAAAAGAACATTATCGCTTTTCGCTAGTTCTCTCCCGCGTGTTGATCTACATCCTCCTGGCGATCCTGCTGGTGATCACGCTGGTACCTGTTTGGTTGCTCATTGTTAATGCCACACGCTCCACGCTTCAAATACAGCAGGGAATCAGTTTCCTGCCCAGTACATTTATACTCTCCAATTACAAGATCCTGCTCAGCAAAGGGTTGGACCTGCCGCGTGGTTTTCTCAACAGCTTCACCATCGCAGCTGCGACGACATTGCTTACGGTTTACTTTTCCATGCTGACTGCCTATGGCATTGTCGCTTACGAATTCAAAGGAAAAAAATTCCTGTATAACTTCATCCTGGTGCTGGTCATGATCCCGATGCAGCTTTCGATCATTGGCTTTTATCACTACATGGTGAAGATCGGCCTGGATGACAACTACCTGTCCCTCATCCTCCCGAGTATTGCTTCAGCCGCATCCGTGTTTTTCTGCAAGCAATACCTTGAAGGTGTGATGATCCAGGACCTGATCGACGCCGGCAGGATCGATGGCGCCAGTGAGCTGGGTATTTTCCACCGCATCATGTTCCCTTTGGCAGCCCCCGGCGCGTTTACTTTGGGCATTTTCACCTTCGTTGCCGCATGGAACAACTTCTTCAACGCTTTCATTTTGATCACATCGCGCGATAAATACACCATGCCCATGCTTGTGCAAACGTTGCGCGGCGATGTTTACCGGCACGAATACGGTGCCATTTACCTTGGCTTGGCCGCTTCAGTGGTACCCATCATCATCATCTACTTCTTGTTCTCCCGCTACATTGTCAATGGTATCTCTATGGGAGCAGTGAAAGAGTAGATCAAAACATCACGCTTTGTCATCGTGATTTAGACCCTTGTCTCACCAGGTAATTACCTGCTTACACGTGATTCAATGGGTCACGTGTAAGTCATTTTAAAAAGAAGGATCCATTATGCGTTTTGGTTTTTTTGATGATCCCAATCTTGAATATGTCATCACCAGACCGGATACCCCCCTGCCCTGGATCAATTACATGGGGATGGAGAATTATTTCGGGATCATTTCGAACACAGCTGGTGGTTATTCGTTTTACAAAGACGCCCGGCTGCGCCGTTTGACCAGGTATCGCTACAACAACGCGCCGTTGGACGAGGGTGGACGTTATGTGTATTTACGGGACAATGCCGCCCCGTTACCCGCGTATTGGTCAGCCTCCTGGCAGCCTGTACGCGAAGCATTGGATGCATATGAATGTCGGCACGGACTTGGATACACGACCATTACGGCTGAAAAATCCGGCATTCGCTCCCGCATCACCTACTTTATCCCGCTGAAAGACAACCTTGAGATATGGCGCTTGGAAATCACCAACCTCCGTGATGTAGCGGCTGATGTATCAATCTTTTCGGCGGTTGAATTCTGCCTGTGGGACGCGATGGATGATGCTACCAACTTTCAACGCAACCTGAACATCGGCGAAGTGGAAGTGGAAGATGGCATCATCTACCATAAAACAGAATACCGCGAGCGGCGCAATCACTTCGCGTACTTCGCCTGCTCAGAACCGTTGACCGGATTTGATACCAGTCGGGAAGCTTTCCTTGGTCCTTACCGCGGTTGGGATAAACCATTGGCCGTTGAACACGGACAATGCGGCAATTCCATCGCCCATGGCTGGCAGCCGGTTGGCGTAAACCACAACCGAATCGTCCTGTCACC
>DIWN01000052.1:0-165 GCA_002423495.1 Anaerolineaceae bacterium UBA6105
CCTTCGTCTTCTATCCCAAGAAAGCTTTTGATGAAGCTGGTTACACTGTACCTACCACCTGGGATGAGATGATGGCATTGACTGAACAAATCGCTTCTGATGGCGATACCCCCTGGTGCATCGGCATCGAATCTGGTGCGGCCACTGGCTGGACCATGACCGACT
>DIWN01000052.1:174-43257 GCA_002423495.1 Anaerolineaceae bacterium UBA6105
GATTACATCGAAGCCATCTGGTTCAATGACGCCTATGTTTATGGCGGCCGCGCTGCCATCCCCACCATCAACTTTGGTGATGCCCCCAAACCCATGTTCGAAAATCCGCCCAAGTGCTGGTTCAACCGACAGGGTAACTTTGTGACCACCTTCTTCCCTGAAGAAACTGTTCCAGGTGTGGACTACTCCTTCTTCTACCTGCCTGGCATCAAGGAAGAACATGGCAGCCCAGTACTCGGCGCTGGCGACATCTATGCGGTCTTCAACGATCGTCCTGAAGTGCGCGCAGTCATCCAGTACTTCTCAACCGGTGAATCCCTCAAGGTTTGGGTTGAGCAGGGTGGCGCCATCCTGACCCACAACGATGCTTCTCTTGACTGGTATGTGGATCCTGTGACCCGTGACGTAGCTGAAACCATCCGCAACGCCACAACCTTCCGCTTCGACGGCTCCGACCTAATGCCGGGTGCTGTTGGCGCAGGTACCTTCTGGAAGTACATGACCGATTACGTTTCCGGCTCAATCACGCGGCAGGAAGCCCTGCAGCAAATTGACGCCTCCTGGCCAGAATAATTCTGAGACCAGAATAAGTTAGTATAAAAAACTGGAGAGCAGGCACCAGATTCAAGTCTGCTCTCCAAACCATAAGCTCCAAACAGCTAAGGAGGTGACTGGATGAATGTAGTAGAAGCTAAAACACCAACACCAGATGGCAATAATTCGATAAACAAAATCCTGGCGTGGTTTGGCACCACTCTGGGTCAAATTCTGGTATCCATTATCGTCCCTGCACTGACATTTTTGGTTTTGTGGCAGGGATATTTATTTCTTCAAAGAGCTAAAGCCCCTCAAATTGTACAAGTTTTAGTGGCGATTGTTTGGGGTGTTGGCGGGGTAGCCTTGCTCTACGTGGTCACTAACTGGCTTGTTATGAAACTGCCCAAACGGATATCCAAAATACTGCAGCCTTTTGTTTTTGTAGGTCCTGCTGTGGTGATTATGGCCTGGTTCCTGGCAATCCCGGTGTTTCGCTCACTGATCGCCAGTTTCCGCAACTACCTGGGCACGGAATGGGTCGGATTAGAAAATTACAAATTTGCTTTTACCGATCCGCGCATGCTTGAGACTTTCCGCAATAACTTGTTATGGCTGGTTTTTGGCACTGCTTTCAGCGTAGGATTGGGGTTGCTGATCGCAACCCTGGCAGACCGTACCAAAGCCGAAGTGATCTATAAATCAATCATTTTCACCCCCATGGCGATCTCTTTTGTCGGCGCGGGTGTGATCTGGAAGTTCATCTACACCTACAAAGGTGTTGGCGTGGGAATCCAGGAAATCGGCTTGTTGAATGCAATCGTCACCGCACTGGGAGGCACGCCACAACCGTGGTTGAATCTCCCACCGTGGAACAATTTTCTGCTCATTATCATCATGATCTGGCTGCAGACTGGCTATGCCATGGTGATTCTCTCCAGCGCTATCAAAGGAGTGCCAGCCGAATTGTTGGAAGCGGCTCGCATCGATGGTGCCACCGAGATAAAAGCCTTTTTCTCAATCATTGTGCCCTATATTCAAGGGACCCTGCTGACGGTCACTACTACCATCGTGATCTTCAGCCTGAAGACTTTTGATATCGTACGCGTGATGACAGGTGGTAATAACGGCACTAACGTGATTGCTAATGAGTTTTACCTGCAAAGCTTTACCTATACCGACGCGGGCAAGGCTTCGGCTATCGCTATTGTGTTGTTGTTGCTGGTAACGCCAATTATTTTCAATAACGTCAGCCAATTCAATAAATCAAGAAGGGGGTTCTAATGGCTAAGAAAACCTTAAAAACCGCCAAGCAAAAATCCACCTTTTGGAACAATTTCATCCTGATCGTGATTTGTGTAATCTGGTTGGTTCCAATACTTGGTATTCTGATCACCTCATTCCGCCCCAGCGAAGAGATTTTCCGCAGTGGCTGGTGGAACGTGTTCCCCCACAAAGAGAATGTTGAGGTTGAGCGCATCGTCCTGCCGGAATCCGTAGACCTAGACGGTTCCTTTGAAATATTAGGCAAAACCGCCACATTCGAAGAGTTTCGCAATACAGTTGAATTGGATGACGGCCGTCTGATTACCTGGTATGGCAACAAACGCACTCGCACTGCGATTATTTCTGAGGTGCGGTGGGTCGGCTTTGCCACCAATCTGACCTTAAAAAACTACTCGGATGTCATCGGTGGAAAAACGATCAGCTATAAAAACGCTGAAGGTCAAACCATCACCCGCACCGGCAATAACCTGGGTGGCGCTTTCCTCAACTCGCTGGCAGTCTCCATTCCAGGTACGATTATCCCAATCCTGATCGCGGCATTCGCCGCCTTCGGTTTTGCCTGGTTGGAATTCCCCGGGCGGAACACCGTCTTCACCATTATTGTGGCTTTGCTGGTAGTACCCTTGCAAATTGCCCTGGTCCCGGTCCTCAAGGACTATGTGAACATGGGGCTCAATGGTACGTTTTTGGGCATCTGGTTGGCGCACACTGGCTTTGGTTTGCCGTTGGCTACCTACCTGCTCTTCAATTACATCAGTACTATTCCCCGTGAATTGTTGGAATCGTCCTACATTGACGGAGCTTCCAATTTCACCATCTTTACCAAACTGATCCTGCCGCTGTCTGTTCCAGCTTTGGCATCCTTTGCTATCTTCCAGTTCTTGTGGCTCTGGAACGACTACCTGGTCGCCCTGGTCTTCCTGGGAGAGAAAAACCAGACAGTAACCATCGCGGTTGCGCGTTTGGTTGGAGAAAAAGGACAGGACTGGCACTTGATGACCTCGGCAGCTTTTGTCAGTATGATCCTGCCGTTGCTTGTCTTCCTCGGATTGCAACGTTACTTTGTGCGCGGCATGATGGCTGGTTCGGTCAAAGGTTAGCTCTTAATTATCACGCTGGTTCTTTTGGAGCCAGCGTGATTGATTTAACAGAACCCTTGCCTATGGTTTGATGCGGGAGCTTGGTTCATAACGCCGGCGGAAATTTATTTCCATGCCTGTTATGTGTTGACCCCTCCTGCTAAGTGACTGATGTTTAATTAAACGAACAATGCGAGAGGTGCGCCATGCTTCAAAAAACCCCGTGGTACAAAGATGCCATCTTCATGGAGCTTAACACCCGCGCCTATAAGGATTCCGATGCTGATGGCTGGGGGGACCTGCCGGGGTTGACTTCCAAACTGGACTACATCAGGGACCTGGGGGTGGACGCGATCTGGTTGTTACCGATCATGCCTTCTCCACTGCGGGATGATGGCTATGACGTGAGCGATTTTTGTGACATTTTCCCTGCTTATGGCAACCTGGACGATTTCAAGAAGCTGATTGAACAGGCCCACGAACGGGGTCTGAAGATTATCGTGGAAATCATTCCAAACCACACCTCCGATCAACACCTGTGGTTCCAGGCCTCGCATGATCCCCAGCACCCCGAACACGCAAAATATCGGGATTGGTACGTATGGTCTGATACTGATCAGAAGTATAAAGACGCGAGGATCATTTTTACTGACACGGAAACTTCCAACTGGACCTTTGACCCTCTGAGAGGGCAGTACTTCTGGCACAGGTTTTATTCAACCCAGCCTGATTTGAATTATGACAACGAAGAAGTCAAGCAGGCGATGCTGGATGTGGTCAAGTTTTGGATTGATTTGGGCGCAGATGGCTTGCGCGTGGATGCGCCGCCATATCTGTTTGAACGGGAAGGGACGAACTGCGAGAATCTGCCCGAAACCCACGAATATCTGAAACGCATGCGCAGGTTTGTGGATGAATACAGCCCCAACACGCTCTTGCTGAGCGAAGCCAATCAGTGGCCAGAGGACGTCATTGAATATTTTGGCGACGGCGATGAGATGCACATGAACTTCCATTTTCCGCTGATGCCGCGGCTTTTTATGGCGCTGGCGAAAGCAAACCGCACGCCAATTGAAGAAATTCTGGCACGCACGCCGGTTTTGCCGGAAGGCTGCCAATGGGGGAGCTTCTTGCGCTGCCATGATGAACTGACGCTCGAGATGGTAACCCCACAAGAGCGGCAGTGGATGTGGGAGTTTTACGCGCCAGATCCAAAGCAGCGCATCAACATGGGCATCCGGCGAAGGTTGGCGCCCTTGCTGGATAATAACCAGCGGAAAATCTTGTTGATGCACTCAATGCTGCTGACTATGGTGGGATCACCCTTCCTATACTATGGCGATGAAATTGGCATGGGTGATAACGTGGACCTGTTTGATCGCAACGGACTGCGCACGCCAATGCAGTGGGATGGCTCGCTGAACGCTGGTTTTTCAGACGCTGACCCAGAAAAACTCTACGCGCCTATTATAAAAGATGAAGTTTACGGTTATCAGTGGGTGAACGTGGCCGCGCAGGAAGCTGACCCAGATTCATTGCTCAACCACCTGCGGCACATGATCGGGGTGCGCAAGCAACACACGCTTTTTGGCAGAGGGGACTTTGCCTGGAAAACCTTCAATTTTGATTCCAAGGCTGTTGTGGCGTACCAGCGATCCTGGCAAGGGGAGCGGGTGGTGGTGCTGAACAACCTGAGCGGTGAGGAGGTTGACGGCTGGATCCCGGAGACAGCACTGAGTTTCGAAGATCTTCTGACTGGAGAAATAATCCTGCCTGGAGATTACACGCTCAAGCCCTATGGATATGTTTGGCTGAAACCAGTGGGTCCGGACCGCCCTAACATTCCGACTGGTCCCAACGCCCCACAACCCGGCTATTTGGGATCAGATAAGCAGTAATGCCTTTCAGCATGGAGTGATCTGCATGGGACAAGCCTCAAAGAATATTCTGCGCAAAAACAGCCGTCAGGCTGAGCTAAGCGCCGTTGGGCGAAGAGCTAAAAACCGTTTGATAGAGTATCCCTCTTTGCTATCTCCTTCATTTCACTTTTTCTACATTTTTACGACTCAATTATCCTTCTACATCGGAGGTCACTCATGACTCAGACTCTATTTGCCAGCATTGAAGGCGGTGGAACAAAGTTTGTCTGTGCGGTTGCGGACGAAAACAACCACATCCTGGCCGAAACGCGCATCCCCACCACCAGTCCTGAGCAAACCCTTTCGGCTTGCGCGGTATTTTTCCAGCAGCAAAAGGAGCTTGGTGAAATTAAATCTCTGGGCATTGCTTGTTTCGGACCGCTGGATCCCCGACCTGATTCAGAGGGATATGGGCACATTCTTGCCACCCCCAAGCCCGGCTGGGCCGGTGCGGATGTGGTGGGTTTTTTCAAGCAAAGGTTCGATCTGCCTATCGCTTTCGACACAGATGTCAACGGTGCGGTTCTGGCCGAGTCCCTTTGGGGAGCGGGCAAAGGGCTGAAAAATCTGGTCTATTTCACCATCGGCACCGGGATTGGCGGCGGTGTGATTGCCGAAGGCAATCTTGTGCATGGCTTTTTGCATCCAGAGATGGGGCACATGATGTTGGCGCGCGACCCTGAGCGGGACCCCTTCCCCGGGAGTTGTCCCTTCCACGGTACCTGTTTTGAGGGACTGGCTTCGGGTCCGGCAATCGAAAAACGCTGGGGATTAAAAGGTGACCAGCTGCCCCCAGAGCACCCTGCCTGGGCTTTGGAGGCCCATTACATCGCCCTGGCACTGGTCTCTGTGACTTGCGCCCTCGCCCCTGAAAGAATCATCCTGGGCGGCGGTGTTATGGCGCAGGAACAGCTGCTACCGATGATCCGGGAGGACTTCCAGGGCTTGTTAAACGGATACATGCAGACTCCCCTGATCACCCAGCATCTTGAATCCTATATCGTTCTGACTGGCCTGGCAGGTAAAGCGGGCTTGTATGGCGCATTTGCCCTGGCGCACCAGGCTTTGGAGGCGAATCAATGAAAGCCGGGATTTTAGACCTCCATCGCGAAGCCGGCCGCGTGCTGGCACGTCTTTTACCAAGCCTGGAACAGGAACGGGCGGTCTCCATTAAACAAGACCCACAAGCCTGGAAAACATTTGTCCGGCATCTCGATACTCATTTTGAACACCTGTTCCGACTTTATCATGTGCTTTATGGCAAACGCTACGACATGCTCTTCCACCTTGAAAATCTATTGAAGAGCATGGCTGAGGCTGCCTTTGAAAGGCCTGTGGATTTGCGCGAACTTGACCAGCAGCGGGAGCAGAATCCACTTTGGTTCCAATCCAACCAGGTCTTGGGCGGCGTGTGTTATGTGGATCTTTTTGCAGGCAACCTGGAAGGCATCCGCGCCAAAATCCCCTATTTCAAAGAGCTTGGGCTGACATATTTGCACCTCATGCCCTTCTTCAAAATGCCTGAACCCGAAAATGATGGCGGCTATGCCGTCAGCTCTTTCCGGGAAGTTCACCCACCCCTGGGCACCATGGCCGAATTGGCCCAACTCTCGCAGGAATTGCGCTCCGCAGGCATCAGCCTTGTCCTGGACCTGGTGATCAACCATACCTCCGATGAACATGAATGGGCACTCAAAGCCAAAGCAGGCGACCCGGATTACCGCGACATGTACGGCATCTTCCCGGACCGGACTGTGCCCGATCTTTACGAAAAAAATCTGAGGGAAATTTTTCCGGACGAACACCCGGGAGCTTTTACCTGGTTTGAAGACATTCAATCCTGGGTGTGGACCACTTTTCATTCCTATCAATGGGATCTGGATTACAGCAACCCGGTTGTCTTTAACCGGATGAGCGAAGAAATGCTCTTCCTTGCCAACCAGGGAGTGGAGATCTTCCGGCTGGATGCGGTTGCCTTCATCTGGAAAGAACTGGGCACTTCCTGCGAAAATCTCCCGGAGGCGCATACTATATTGCAGGGCTTCAATGCCATCATGTGTGTGGTTGCCCCTTCCATCCTCTTCAAATCTGAAGCCATCGTGCATCCGGATGAGGTGATCAAATACATATCCCCTTTGGAATGCCAGCTTTCCTATAACCCCCTGTTGATGGCGCTGCTCTGGAACAGCCTGGCAACGCGCGAGGTCAATTTGCTTTCGCAGGCACTGGAAGAAAGATTTGCCCTTCCCCTGGGGACCGCCTGGGTCAATTACGTACGCTGTCACGATGATATCGGCTGGACTTTTTCGGATGAGGATGCCGCCAGATTGGGCATCAATGGCTACGACCACCGACGCTTTTTGAACGAGTTCTACCGGGGTCGATTCACGGGCAGTTTCGCGCGCGGAGTTCCATTCCAGGAGAACCCCAAAACAGGCGATTGCCGCATTTCAGGCACTTGCGCCTCACTGGCGGGGCTTGAAAAAGCCTTGACTGAAGAAGGTCCGGAGGAAGTCGAGTTAGCCATCAAACGCATCCTTCTGCTGCATTTCGTGGTCATGACTGCCGGCGGGGTTCCCCTGATTTATCTGGGAGATGAAATCGCTACTTTGAATGACTACAGCTACCTGGAGGATCCCAAACATAAAAATGACAGCCGCTGGGTGCACCGACCTGCTGCTGACCCTGAGCGTTACTCACAACGGACGGATCCTGCTACCTTGCCCGGACGCGTCTTTCAGCACATGCGCGAATTGATCGAGCTGCGTAAGAGCTTGCCTGGTTTAGCTGGAGGCAAACTGGAAGTGATCGATACCCGCAGCGGGTCTGTGTTGGGCTTTGCCCGGATTCATCAGGGCGAGCGACTGCTGATCCTGGTGAACTTCAGCGAACGCGAACACGCCATCCCCGAATGGGTGGTCCGGGAAAACATGCTTGATCATAAAAAGGTTCTGTTTGGCGAACCGGAATTCACGGAAAACAGCACGCTCTGGCTCCCGCCCTACGCCTGCGTCGTGTTTGGGTAAGCTGATGTCGGGGAGTAAATTCCTTCTTACCCTGGCCATGATTTCCCACAATACCGCAATGCCTAAGCACAGACATGGGTCAAGGAGGGAATAATCAGGGTGATAGAACTGGAAAGGATCAGGTTGCCCAACGTTTTGCGTGGGTTTCAGGCCTAAAGGGTAGATCAGATTATCCCTCAACGTTTTGGCTGAAATCTTTGGTTTTTCCAATAAATATATAAAGGGAACTCTCGGGCTTTACGGGTTGGAGTAGCGCACTTCTACGCAAGTACGTTATTAGCAGGGGAAAATCAGAACTGTTATCTTTTCATCGTGATCTTCCTCAAGGAAGCACAATCACCTCTTCAACCAGCCCGTGATACGGAAAACTTTCGGAAATTTCCTCATCATAAGCATACTCTAGCAAAATACTGACAATCTGTCCAACCGCAAGGTCATCTTCTGTGATCAATTGGTAGCCAGTTTCGGTCTGCTGCCAAAGCAGGCTGTGAGTAGCAAGTGCGAAAACCGTTTCTTCTACGTTAGGGTATTTCGGTGAGCTGATGACATCCAGGTGGATCAATTTGGTACGATTGTTCTTGACATAATTGTCAATTGAAGTGATAGCGCCTGTGAATTGGGGAGTGAGGAAGGTGGAGATGGGTGTCTGGCTCTCGACTGCGCCAGGGCTCACAATGAGTATTTCCTGTGCAATTATTGAATAATTTTCCAGGATTTCCTTGGCACTTATCTTAATCCTCTGCCCGACAGCAAGGTCTGATAAGGATGCAAGCTGCACTGCATCACCCGCTAATTTCCAAACAACACAATCCTCAGTGAATGTAACAATCCCAAAACCCGCGATTTCATTCGGCTGATCCTTGATCTCACCAAAGTCGACAACAATATGATCATAAGAGCGCACATTAAAGATCACGCCTTCGATATACCAGTTCTGCTCGGAAAGAATATCGATGGTTGGGGTAGTTGCGGGAGTTTCGCGTTGGATCAGCGTGCAGCCAAAGAGGAGCATTATCATCATAGATAACAAAAGAACTGTAATTAATTTCCTCATAATGATCCTCCTTAAGGTCTTTACTTTTTCCAATTCAATTTATAATCATTGGCAAGAATACTTGTTGTGTTATAAACTCTCTTTCATACAGCAGAAAGTCGTAGAAATCACCGGCCACTCTGGGGCCTCCATTTTCAGGAACATCAGGAAAGTATCTAGAATGTACTGCTACAATACAGTTGGAGCAATAAGAGTATGCATGCTGCCACACCGGAGACCCACTGTTACCACCCCCAGTATCATTATTATAATAAGAGAAAAGAGGATCTGAGTGCAGCATCGAACCGAGCCCATACCACATTTCTGTACCATCAGTATTTTTATCATCGGGGTAGCCTACTAAAAATGTGGTGAAATCAGAATCAATATAAGTGCGAAAACCGAAAATCCCGGATTCATAGCCAATTGTACAGTTCAGCCGGATGAATGCATTGTCGTATTCTTTTGGCTGTCCATATTCGATCCATTGTCTAGGAACTAAAACCTCTAGTGCAGTGCAACTGCCGTAGGGAGTCGGATTGGGTGAGGTACTATCCTTTCCCGGATAAGCGATAATGTTAACAGCCCAAGGGTCAGTGGTATGCTCTAGAGCATCATAGACACAATGGGCAGCGGTAAGAACGGTACTGGGGCTAATCATGGAACCAGTGCACCATTTTTCTTCATATGTGTCTGCCCAGGTTTTATCATAGTGGACCACTGCTGAATAAGGGAAGGTTGTATTACTACTTCCCACTGGATAGCGAGTGTCTGGTGGAATAATTCCTGCGGGGGTAATGGGTAAATATTCCGGAATAGTGGGCTGAACTTCTATGGGGTTATCACTGGCACCCAGATATTCATCGGGAAGGGTGATAATTTGCCCATGATTGGTTATGTAAACAGGTCTGTCAGTAGGAATTGAGGTGGGTTGTTTGGGTTGCGGAGGAAAGGTCGGCGTGGTGATGGGATAAATTTGATAAATATCAAAAAGCGCGTCTTCGCCGATCGGGTACTGTTGACTCATTACATACGTTACATTCGTTTCAGCGTTTGCATATAGAAATAGGATGGAAAGAATTGATAACATTGCCAAAACAATTAATAATCGCTTTTTCATCTGTACCTCCCATATTACTCCTTGTTATTATATTAGCACACTATTTATGCCTTTACAAAAATATTGTGAGACGAGGTTTTGTGTATGAGTTAGCACATAGTGTACACTCTGGTTTTCAAGAAAACATTAGTCATATGCTGGGTTGTTTACTCCAACCCGGTACCATGGAGGAAAGATTGCATAATCACTTCGCTACAACTGTATACGGAAGTTGTTTCAATGTTGAGGTGTAGGTCAGGTTGTTTAACCCACATTGTGTTTACATGGGGGGTTGAACCTACTGTTAAAAATACTATGCGGCAATGTAAATTTACCGATAATTTCAGCCAATAGACCCATTCAAGTACTTGACTACACCCCGACTCGATGTTAATCTAATGCCATGACAATCCTCACGATCACAACTGACTTTGGTAACCAAAACGGCTTTGTCGGCACGATGAAAGGGGTAATCTGGGGGATTGCCCCGGATGTTAACATCGCTGACATCAGCCATGAGATCCCAGCTCAGGATATTCGGACGGGATCGATAGCCCTTTGGCGTGCAGCGGCATACTTTCCCGCGGGTTCGGTCCATGTGGCTGTGATCGATCCCGGCGTAGGAACTAAACGTCGGGCTATCGCAGCAAAACTGGGCGACCAATTTTTCGTAATGCCGGATAATGGTTTGATCACTCCCATGCTCGATGACGCTGAAGCCGCAGGCTTGGAAGTTTACATTGTTGACCTGGATAAGCCTGAATACTGGCTGCGGCGGGTTTATACGACCTTCCACGGACGCGACATCTTTGCGCCGGTTGGCGCACACCTGGCTGCCGGGGTCCCACTGGAGAAGCTTGGAACGATTATCACCGACCCGGTACGCATGCCCTTGCCCAAACCCGTCAGGACTGAGCAGGGGATTGAAGGCAGCATTGTTGTCATCGATGTGTTTGGCAACTGTTCATCCAATATCCGCGTTTCAGAAGTGCCTGACCTCAGGAAAGCCTCCCTGTCAATTGCAGGGCAGGTCATCAACGGGGTTCTGCCTTCCTACGGTCATGCCAAGATCGGTGACCTTGTCGCCGTGACAGACAGCGAAGGTTTTATTGAAGTCGCCGTGGTGAACAGCAGTGCCGCTAAAACTTATGGCATCAAGTTGGATGATAAGGTGAGGATCAGTTTCGATGCCTGAGCTGCAAGCTCCACCCCTGGTTATTCGAGACCTTGGTTTCCGTTATAACTCACGCAGGACTCCTGCAATTGAGGACGTCAACCTCAGGTTGGAACCCGGGCAGGTGGTTTTGCTGGCTGGGTCTTCCGGCTGCGGAAAGACGACCCTGATGCGCTGCGTGAACGGGCTCATCCCGCACACCTATCGTGGATACATGCAGGGTGAGATCGAGCTGTATGGGAAATCGGTCAAGGGCATGGGGCTTTCGGATATCTCCAGGCACGTGGGAACCCTGCTGCAGGACCCGGAGCGGCAGATTTTGGGTACCTACGTGATCAACGAGGTCTGTTTTGGGCTCGAGTCGCAGGGCATGCCCCGCGAAGAGATGATCCCAAGAGCAGAGAAAGCGTTGGAGCGGCTGCATATTTTGCACCTGAGAGACAAAGAGACCCATAACACATCGGGTGGCGAGAAACAGAAGGTTGCCCTGGCGGGTGTGTTGGCGATGGAACCAAGCATTCTGCTGTTGGATGAACCGCTGGCATCCTTGGACCCGGCATCAGCGAGGGAAGCCTTGCTGGCCTTCAGAGAATTAGCAGATGAAGGGTTATCCATTCTGCTGGTGGAGCATCGGGTTGAGGATGTGCTGCGGATCAATCCGGAAAAAGTCATCTACATGGATAATGGCCGCATCACCTACGAGGGGGATGTGGATGGGTTGTTGGAAACCGCCGATTACACCCGCATCAAGTTACCTGCTCAAACAGTTATGCGCCGGGCAAAGGGAAGGCCATACAAGCCATCCAACCTGGCTGTGCCGGCTTTGGACCCGACCAGTGAGCCGTTGGTTTCTTTTCAGGATGTCAGTTTTCGTTACAAAGCCGAGTATCCGGAGGTTTTGCATGGCATTAACCTCGATGTTCGGGCAGGAGAGGTGATCGCGATCCTGGGGCATAACGGCTCCGGCAAGACCACCACAGTAAAACAGGCCTTGGGGCTGCTCAAGCCCACCAGCGGACGAGTGTTACTTGAGGGAGTGGAGACAAAGAAAATCACTGTCGCGAATGCGGCAAGGACAATAGGTTATGTCTTTCAGAGTCCGAGCCAGATGTTATTCGCCCCGACAGTGAGGGAAGAGCTCGCTTTCGGTCCGAAAAACCTGGGAATGAGCAAAGAAAAAGTGACGGAGAATGTGGACTGGGCAATTGAGACCGTCCATCTTGAGCAGGAACTGCCCACACCCCCTCTGGCTCTTTCGTTTGGGCAGCAAAAGCGCGTGTCAATTGCTTCGGTGCTTTCAATGAAGTCGCGCATTTTGATGATGGACGAACCCACAGCAGGACAGGATTATTGGAATTATCAGTCCTTCATGGACACCATTCTCCAGACCCCCGGATTTGACGCGATTTTATTCATCACTCACGATCTGGATCTGGCATTAACTTATGCCAATCGGGTTGTGGTGCTGTATGGCGGGCAGATAGTGGCAGATGGGAGCCCGCATGATGTTTTTGAGGATGATGAGCAGTTGAGAAAGTGGCGCTTGCTCCCAACTTCGCTGCTCGATTTGAACCGCAAGATGTTTTCACACACAGGTCGGTTCCTGCGAGCTGAAATTCTAAGCCAGCTGGCAGGTTAAAAATTTATCAATCAATAATTCAAGGAAGTAGTGTATGCTGCCATCGGTGCCGCGCTTTATGCGGTGGTCACCTGGGCATTCAATATTTGGCAGATCCCGGGTGCGGGTAATGTGGGCATTCGCCCGGCAGTGGTCATTCCGATGTTCTTCGGTATTGCCTTTGGTCCGATCGTGGGGTTCATCACCGGTTTTGTGGGCAATATCCTTGCAGATCTGCTCAGCGGTTACGGTTTTTGGGTCTGGTGGGATCTCGGGAACGGTATCATGGGCTTGATCCCCGGTTTGTTCTCGGTCATGATCTTCGATTTCAAATCCTCACGCTCGATCATTTTTGCTGAAATCTCGGTGGTTTTGGGCGCGCTGCTGGGGATGGGGCTGGCTGCCATCTCGGAAATGTGGGTTTCAGGCGCGGACATGAACACTGTCATCTTCGCGAACTTCCTGCCCGCTTTCCTCACTAACATCCTTTGGGGTCTGGTGTTGCTGCCGTTGTTGATGGTCGCGTATTCCGCGATTGTCTCACAAAGTGGTCGGTAGTCAGATTTGATGAGTCCAGGCGGTCAATCCGACCGCCTGGACTGTAACTGACCATGCTTGTCACCTGGAACTATCGCTACCGCAACAGCCTGATCGACCGCATTGACCCGCGGGCTCGATTCATCTTTTCGTTTGCGGTCCTGCTGGCTGCGACCAGCACCTGGCATCCACTTTTACTGGCAATCATTTTCTTGATTTCGATCACATGGTATGCCTTGGCGAAGCTTTCCTGGCAGGATACCAAACGCGGATGGCTGATGATATCCATCTTGCTGTTCACGATGATCGTGGTGAACACGATTATCACNNGTCGTGCCGGAAGGCGGGCAGCTTGTTTGGCCAGCGGGATTTAACCTGTTTGGGCGACATATGACTTTTGGGCTGACCGTGGAGCGTTTGTGGTTCGCGGTGGCGCAGTTGATGCGCATTTTGTCGATTTCCCTGGTGTTCATCATGATCCCATACACCATGGATTCACGCGCATATGGTGTGACATTTCGCAAACTGGGTCTGCCAGACAGGCTTGCGTACACGATGGAACTCTCGTTCCGCTTCATTCCGACTCTGGCACGCAATTTTCAAGTAACACTGGACGCTCAGCGGGCGCGCGGATTTGAACTGGACTCCACAAAAGGCGGCATATTAAATAAAGTCAAACGCATCGCGCCGTTGATCATCCCGGTAACGATGAATGCGATTGTGTCCAGCGAGGATATTGCCAACGCGATGGACCTGCGGGGATTTGGGCAGCAGAAGCGCACCTGGCTCTACGAGCTCAGGTACCACTGGTGGGACTACGTGGTGATCGGCTTCGGGGTGGTGATGCTGCTGGTGGTGCTGTACCTTGCTTATGGGCAAGGGATGCGCCTGTTCCAGGTACCGCAGTGGTGGTACGGATTATTTAATTGAATTGAACAAATGAAATGAGAAAAAATCCCCCTCCGAAAAGGGGGATCTGTTGGGTTATGTTCTTAACTAAAGGTCTTAAGCGTGTCGGTTACGACAGTATTGAACTCCGCGATTCTCCCCTGCACCCAGGTGATGACGTCGAGGGAATCATCTTCGATCAACGGTGTCAGGTCGAGAGCGTAGGCCAGGCGGGTGGCCTTATCGGTAACGTGAGAGGCAAAGAAGGTGGCGTTGGCGATACGCCGTCCAACAATGGCTTCAGTGTAGTTTTTTCCGCCTTCAACCTGCGATTCAAAAACGTCAATCAGGGCAGCCTGCAGCTCAGATTCTGCGGAAACATCAAAGACTGTTTTTATTTCATCGGGCAGCCAATCGAGATTGCGCCAAACCTCACATCCATAGACTTTCTTCGGTCGTATTTCCTTTGGAAGGCGGCGCAGAGCCTCGATCACGCGCAGAAACACAGCTACATGCGTGGTGTGTTTATCGGCTGGATTATGCGTGTAGAGGACTTCAGGCTGGGCAGCCTGGAGCAGGGCGGTGAGGTCATCAACCACAGCAAGGTCGGCAGGGTTTTTCACTCTCGCGCTTGAGTAGCCGAGAAAAACCTGGGCGGAGTATTTTCCCAAGCGGGCGGCGGCTTTTTGTTCTTCTATGCGGATCTGAGCCATGTCATCATCACTGACGTGCCCAAACTTGCCTGCTCGGGGAGAACCGTGACCATCCGTGATGACGCAACCGCTAAAGTAGACTTCGGGATTCTTGAGCCCCTGCAGAATGCCATCGATTGCCATGATTTCGATGTCATCCTGGTGGGCTGCTATGCTTAAATGCGTTGTGCGGCTGAGAGCTTCTTCGGGATTGGTGCCATCTGGCACATAAACTTCCTGGTTTGCTTTGTTAAACATGTTAACCTCCAATCTTAATTTGATTATATGCCTAAGCCAGAGGGATTTCCACTTCATGTCTTATGAATTTCTCGTTAGCTGAAGGAGGAAAATTCTCACAATCCAGCGCTTTGTTGTACAATAAAGCATGCCGTTTAAAGGAGTAGAGAGGAAACAATGCCAATAACACTCCCGACAGACACCAAATTCACCAAAAAAGGAGAAAAAATGAATAAAAAGTTGTTAACGTTGGTCAGTATTTTCTTAGTCTTAAGTATGTTCCTGGCTGCTTGCCAAACACAGGAACCCGCTACCCCAGCTACAGATGCCCCCGCTCCAACTGTGGACTGCAAAGCAGAATCTGCTCTTGAAGCTGAAGGTGCCTACCAGGTGCCTGCTCCGATCGAGGGCTGCTTCAATGTTGCTTTCGTCTATGTTGGACCTCACGATGATGGTGGCTGGACTCAATCTCACGATGTCGGTCGGCTCTATGTCCAGGATAACGTTCCTGGTGTTCATACTGCCTATGTTGAAAACGTTGCAGAAGGTGTGGAATCCGAGCAGGTTACCCGCTCCCTGGCACGAAAAGGTTTTGATATGGTCATCACAACCTCCTTCGGCTTCATGGATGCCACCGAAACTGTCGCCGGCGAATTTCCGGACAAGGATTTTCTCCATGTTTCCGGTTACAAGTCCAATGGTTCCAACTTCGGAAACATCATGGGTGCTATGGAAGACATCAAATACCTCGCAGGTATGCTGGCTGGTTCCCGCGCCAAGGTTGATGGCAACACCAAGGTTGGCTACATGGCTACCTTCCCCATCCCTGAAGAGCTTCGCCTCGGCAACGCTTTTGCGCTCGGTATGGCAAAAACCTGCCCCGAATGCACCCTGGATGTCCGCTTCATTTTTACCTGGCACGATCCAACCATTGAACAGGAAGCAGCCAAATCCCTCTTTGATGCCGGTGCCCAGGTCGTAATGACTGGTGCAGATACTCCCGCCCCCGCGATTGCCGCTCCTGCCGGCAAATGGGGTATCACCTATGACTATATTAACAACTGCACGCTCGAAACCTGCCTCACCACCATGTACTGGAACTGGGGTCCTCTCTATGCTATTGAGGTTCAGAAATCCATGGATGGCACCTTCGCTGGTGAAGCAGTTTATTTTGACGCGGATTCCGGCGGTTTGGGTCTGTTCGGCTTTATGGAAGGCCAGGAATTGATGCCCGGTGCCAAAGACCTGCCCGCAGAAGATCTGCAGCTCGTCCGCGACGAACTTGCCATGTTCCTTTCCGGTCAAATGACCCGCTTCGACGTCTTCAAGGGCCCCATCACCGATAACCAGGGCAACCTTGTCCTCGCTGAAGGCGAAGCCCTGCGCCAGGTGGACCTGGACTGCTTCGTTGGTGAAGGCGCTCCCTGCGCTGATGGCGTGGGTATGTATTGGTGGAACGAGAACGTTACTGCCGAACTCCCTTAGCCTGAGCTAAACCTTTCGGAGAGATGGCTCGAACAGAGCCATCTCTCCTATAAATAAAAGAAAATCACATGACCTTTTCTGAAGAAACAAGTACAGTTCCCGCTGTCGAAATGCAGGATATTGTCCTGCGTTTTCCTGGTGTTTTAGCCAACGATCATGTCAACTTTACACTCTACCCAGGTGAGATCCATGCCCTCCTCGGGGAGAACGGTGCCGGTAAAAGCTCCCTCATGAATGTGCTCACCGGTCTCTACAAACCCCAGTCTGGCGAAATCCGCATCCATGGTAAAAAGGTTAGTTTTAATTCCCCAAGAGATGCAATTTCCAATGGGATTGGCATGGTTCATCAACATTTTATGCTGGTCGAAAATCAAACCGTGACCGAGAATATTCTCATCGGTCTCGACGCGCCCCGCTTTACCCTTAATCTCAAAAAGTATGATCAGGAAATCAGCGATCTGGCAGAGCAATTTGGCATCCACATTGACCCAACTGCTAAAATCTGGCAACTTTCGGTTGGCGAGCAGCAGCGTGTTGAGATCCTGAAAATTCTTTACCGGGGCGCAAATATCCTTATTATGGATGAGCCTACCGCCGTGCTTGCCCCCCAGGAAGCCGATGAACTGATCGAAACGCTCAAGGGCATGGCTGCCCAGGGCAAATCCATTGCCTTCATCAGTCACAAGCTCACTGAGGTTAAGCACGTTGCCGATAAATTAACTGTCTTGCGGCGCGGACGCGCTACCGCCGAGCGTGTGGACTTGAAGGACTATACCCGTGAGAGCCTTGCCTCGCTGATGGTCGGTCGCGAAGTGATTTTTAATCTGCATAAGTGTGAACAAACAGCTGGGGGTGAAGTCTTGCGGCTGGAAGATGTTTCTGCCCTAAATAACAAGAACCTGCCTGCCCTGCGCAATGTTGACCTGGCACTGCATGAAGGTGAAATCCTTGGCATTGCTGGTGTTGCTGGCAATGGGCAGAGCGAATTGGTGGAAGTTATCACCGGTTTGCGTCCGTGTGCCGGTCGGATTTGGCTGGAAGGCAAGGATATTGCCAACAAGCCGCCTTCCTTCTCCATCAGCCAGGGTCTTGCCCATATTCCAGAGGATCGCATCGGGGTCGGCAGTGCACCCAACCTTTCGCTCACCAGCAATATCATCATGAAGCGCTACGATCAGCAGCCAGTCAGCCAAAAATGGCAGCTAAACTACGTGGCTGCCGATAACCTTGCCGATGGTCTGAAAACAGAGTACGATATCCAGGCTCCCAATGTGCATACCCACGCGCGTAAGCTTTCTGGCGGAAACCTGCAAAAACTGATCCTCGCGCGCGAACTTTCCAGCACCCCACGCATGGTTGTTGCCATGCAGCCTACCCGCGGGTTGGATGTTGGCGCGATCGAAAGCGTTCAGCAGCTGCTTCTCAACCAGCGTGAACAGGGCTGCGCCATCCTGCTTGTCTCAGAGGATCTCGACGAGCTTCTCTCGCTTTCCGACCGCATTGCCGTCATGTATGAAGGGCACGTCGTTGGGGTCATTTGCAACCAGGACTTTGACATCACCCAGATCGGGCTGATGATGACCGGCACTCTTCCGCAGGTTCTACATGAAAAAGCGCAGGCGGAGGAAACACCCATCTTGGGTACACCATCGAGCTTTGATGACGTCCTCGGTGACCTTCGCAATTATGAAGAATCTGCCCAAACCGAACAGCCTGCAAAAGCCAAACCTTCCTCTGAAAGGGCGGAGCCGATAGAAGACCCCCCGCAACCAGAGCTTCCCACTCCAACTGAAGAGCCCCCGCTCAACCTTACTGAGAAGGAACGCATCTTGCGAAAAGTTCTGGGCGAAAAGTACAAACAGGGAGATGAAGAATGAAAATTCCCTATCCTGTTCTTCTCAAACGCACGGAAGATACCCCCAAATGGCTGCCGGTTGTAACATCTGTTGGCGCGGTCTTGCTCGCTTTCATCATCTCCGGCATCGTGCTGGCTGCCACTGGTGCAAATCCGTTTAAAATTTATTCTTACTTATATAAAGCCTCTTTTGGCTCCTGGGGTGCTTTTTCCGATGTTATTGTCAAAGCCACTCCGCTTCTGCTGATCGGCTTGGGCTGCAGCCTGGCTTTCCGGATGCGCCTGTGGAACATCGGCGCTGAAGGGCAATTTTTTGTCGGCGCATTCATGGCGAGCGCCGTCGTGATGGTTCCGCTGGTCAACCTCGATACTACCCCGCGTTGGGCTATCATCTCGCTTATGGCGGTCCTTGGCATGTTGGGCGGAGCGCTTTATGCCTTTCTGCCCGGCATCCTAAAGGCAAAACTTAACATCAACGAGATCATCACCACCTTGATGCTCAACTACGTTGCTGTGCTCTGGAACAACTACTGGATTTTCGGTAAGTGGAGTGAATCCGGCTTTCAGATGACTAAGACCTTCCCAAAATCAGCCTGGCTGCCTCGCCTGGCGGACTATGCCAAGCAGGTACCTGCCTTCTCGGGCATGACCCTGCATTTGGGCATCCTCTTTGGGCTGTTCGCTGCGGTGATCGTCTATCTGATTATCTACCGCAGCAAATGGGGCTACAAAATCACCCTGATTGGTGATAACCGCCGTGCTGCCCGCTATGCCGGCATCAATATCACTGCCAACACTATCCTCGTTTTCATGGTTTCCGGTGCCCTGGCAGGTTTAGCCGGTATGACAGAGGTCTCTGGTGTCGTCCACCGTCTGCAGGAACGCATCTCCACTTCGTATGGCTTTTCCGGTGTGATTGTTGCCTGGCTCGCCAAGCTCCACCCCTTTGCTGTGATCGTTGTTTCGATCTTGTTTGGCGCGCTGCTGGTTGCCAGCCGCGAGATTCAACCCTCGGGCATCTCATTCCTCATCCAGGGCATCACCCTTTTCCTTGTCATCAGCAGTGATGTCCTCCTCAAATACGAAATCAAATGGGTTCGCCCTGCACAGGAGACCGCCCAATGAACTGGATTGAAATTTTCCGCTCTGGAATTTCCACCGGCACTGTTTTGCTCATTGCTACCATCGGCGAGATCCTGACCGAACGCGCGGGCATTCAAAACCTCGGTGTTGAAGGCATGATGCTCGTGGGAGCTATGGCTGGCTTCAAAATCGCCTTCACCACTGGCAATGTCTGGCTGGGCTTGATGGCTGCCATCGCTGCCGGCGGGCTGCTCAGCCTCGCACACGCTCTTGTCACCATCCATTTTCAAGCTGACCAAACCGTCAGCGGGCTTTCGCTCACCTTTCTGGGCACAGGGCTGGCATTGGTGCTGGGTGATGGGCTCACCGGTCAGACCGGACCTGTAATTCCCCGCGCCAGCATTCCTCTGCTCTCGCAGATCCCTTACCTGGGTCAGATAGCCTTCACTGATCACAATCTGTTGGTCTATTTTGGCTACTTGCTGCTGCCGATTGTCACATATTTCATCAACAAAACCCGCCCGGGTCTGCATCTGCGCGCTGTGGGGGAGAACCCTGCTGCCGCTGACACCCTGGGCGTCAATATCTACCGCACCCGTTACCTGTACACCTTCATCGGGGGATGTTTTGCCGGCTTGGCGGGGGCAGCCATCAGCGTTGCCATTGCCCCGGGGTGGTACTCGAACCTGACCGTCAATGGACAGGGCTGGATTGCAGTGGCACTGGTGATTTTTGCCCATTGGAATCCCTGGCGGGCAGCCTTGGGCGGTTACTTGTTTGGCATTCTGCGACGCTTTACGCTCGATCTGCAGGGACCCCGGCTGCTGTTCGGTCTGGCTAACCCGTTTTTCTTCAATACCAACCTGGTCTTCTTCCTTCAGATGACCCCTTATATTCTGACAGTCATTGCCCTCATCTGGGGCAGCTCGGCGGCGCGCAAAAAGCGCATCGGCGCCCCCGCGGCTCTCGGCACCCCCTATCAGCGAGGGGAACGCGGGTTGTAAAACTTATTCCGAATATGAGAAAAAGACGGAACTTTTCCAAATGTTCCGTCTTTTCTTTCCCATGTGGACCGGATTGGGGAGATAGAATAACCCCCTCTTATCCCACAGATTCCGCAATGTGAGATGTCGATGCGCAGTTCATTTTCCTTTAGTGGGAGCGTGGCATAAGCAAATGGGGTGAGTGTGGCGCCCCTGGTCAACGCGGCAAATCCCTTGATCTTTTCGGACATTTCAATCCATCCTTTCTTCAACACTGGATTAAAAACTCAAAATGAATTTTATGGCTTGGGCTGTTGTGGATTGCCTTTAGTATACAATTTTTTACCGCCGATTGGGGGCTCCTGATCGCGAATTAAAGAAATTCGAATTGCCCATTCACCAAGGCGTTTGCCTTTCAAAAAATCATTTCATTTAGTTTTTGATGGCAAGGCTTTACAAGGTAAATTCCAGTCCTATTTTGTCCTGTCAAACCAGATTGGGTTCGTGACCAGGGCGGGCATGGGCGGCAGGAAACTGAAGAAGGTGCGCCAGACTTCCAAACGCCAGTAGCCAGGATCTGTCACCGGCAGCAAGGTCTCGAAATCTCCCTTTTCCGGGGCAGTGAAGATTTCCTGATTTCCTTCTTGTGTGACAAGTCGAATGACGTCACCTTTTTCCAGCGTTTTTCCTTTCAGTGAGGCTTGCATTCCTTCCCGCCAGGCAAGACTGGCGCCGTAGGTATGCCCCTCGACGTCCAGCAGCAATTGGAGCCTGGTGGGGCTGAAGGTGAAGTAACTTCTGCCGGCTTTGACAGCCTTTAGGATGTCGGTATCGCTGTTGGAATCAGCAAGTGCATAGATGCAGGGGCTTGCCAGGCGCTGGAAGAAGGTGTCTTCGTGGTAATCGCTGCCGCAGGTGGCAACCTGCTTACGACCAGCCTTGAGCATCGCATCCCAGCGGGCGATGGCTTCCAGGTTGGCGGGGCGCATTGGACCGTTCCATACCTCTATCAGATCGTAATCCAGCGAATTCAGGTCATATTGAAAGCCGAAATTCGTTTCGTACGGATGATTAATCACGATCAGAGCACCGTTTTGGTGCGCTTCCCGGAAAATTGCCTGGACTTGTTCCAGGCTGTTGGCGATGAAACTGCCCTGGTAGGGCTGCTCGAGCCCCAGGAAATTGCTGTGACCTTTATAGTGCGTCCACTCCTGACCCGGAATGATCGTGAGCCCTTCCACCTGGGGGAAAGAAGCTCGCTTGACTGGCTGGTTGTGGTCGGTGATGGCGACGAAGTCCAGCTCATGGATGCGAGCATGCTCTGCCAGATGTTCGAGCAGCAAACTGCCATCTGAAGCCAGGGTGTGCACATGGAGGTCGCCGCAAAGCCAGCGGGGAACCTTCGGAGTGAATTCAAGCCTGATGCTGACATTGACCCCTTCCGGGGCAATCACATACGCGCCGAGAATGATTTGCCAGCTGCCCGGTGTAAGCGGGCGCGGTTGATAGCCGGGCGTCGCGCTGACTTCAGAAACCATAATCTCCGAGCGGCTCGAGCCACTGGCTCCCACCTGCGAGCCATCTGGCCCTATCAGTCCAATGTCAACAATATTTGCACGTCTGGTTCTGGTAAATTGCCCCTCAGGTAAGGCAACAGGCTCGCTGGCATGGGTCTTATACTCGTAGCGCACGTCGAGCCGGGCAGTGTTGGCGGGCATCTCGAAAGGCAGCAAGAGATAAAGGCCTTGTTCGGCGGGGGTGATATGGCGTTGGAGGGTTATTTTCGTCATGCGGCATCCTTTGGCAGGGTTGATAGATAGATTGTAAAGCCATTTTGCTGCTGTGAGGGAGATTGATGCAAGCTATCTGGGAAAGCACTCCTTAAGATCTGTACGTGAATTTCAATCGCGTTAATGCAAGTGACTTTCCATACTTATAAAAAACAAGGAGGGCTGACCCTGCAACGTTGCAGGGTCAGCCCTCCTTCTATTAAAAAGGTCTTAGTTCTTTTGTGACAGTTTCTATCCTAAGGCATGCACTCGCCGGTGACCGGGTCGGCTTCTCCGATAACGAGGCCAGCGCCAAAACTTGAGCCAAAGATCGGGGTAAGATCGCCAAGGCTGAGCCCGAACGCTTTATCAATCACGCTCAAACCACCCTGGTACAGGGTTGCCTGCGGTAGTTCCTGGCCATTCACTTGCAGATCAATTACGCCTTTGTTCCAACACAGTTTGAGGTTCTCGACCTTCGCCGCTTCGATCAGCGCCACCGTCTCAGGGGTGAGTGACATTCCCGTCGGGAAGCCTTCCACGCTCAGCTCACCGTTCGTTGCAACCTTTACTTGCACAAGGGTCGCGAGCTCGATCTGAAGCGGATTGCTGAGTTCCTTGGATTTGCGCAGGGTGATCTGTATGTCGGCTTTATCCAGCCAGGCTTCAGCGCGTTCGATATCCACATCCCCGAGCTCGATGTAGGCATTCAGCAGCGAATAGAGAATCTCGCGTGAGGGTCCATCCCAAGTGAGGGAAAACAGTTGCTGATCGTCTGTCAGAATGTTGATCATATCACCCTGGATCATGAGGGTGACGTTTTCGAGCATACTCAGCACCTGCCAGATTTCATCCGGGAATTGGGGAGCACCCACCTGGCGCAGCTCTTCCGCTGAGAAGCCGCCCATGCTGTAGCTCTTGGTGCCGGGATCATAGGTGATGTCGATGTGGACCAGGTTGGTCGGGACTTCTTGCTTGGCGATCTCGGCAGTCGCAAGAGGGGGTTGCTGCACCATTAAAATGCCGAGGACCAGAATGACCGCCAGTAGCAGTTTAATGAAAGTTGGTGTTTTGTTCATGTTTATTTCCTCTACTTCCTTGTTAAATAATTACCGAACTGTGCTTTTATCGTAAAGCTGTTAGTAAAACGGACAAGCGAAAACGGATGATATGGTAGTAATAGGCAATGACCCAGTTGACCAACTTCCGCAAAAAAGGAGAACTTTCAGGGACATATTCGTTACTTTGGAGGGATTTTTGTGCCATTAGGAATCTCTCGCCCAGGTCGAGAGTGTTGTCAAAAGTTTCCGGCGTGTAGTTCAGCGCGACCACAGATTGATCTGCTGAGGTTATCTCAATTTCGCCAGCAGTATTAAGCGTCAGCTTAAGCTCATCAGCTCCATCAGAAGTGATGATGGCGTGAAGCGGCTGTCCGGGAGAAACTTTATAAGGGATGGTTGGCAGGGGGATTACTGGTCTGCCCAGGGCGAAGTAGATGCCGTAAAGCACGAGGACGATAACTAATGATATCAACAATACTCTCCAGAAACGGGGCACTTTGAATTAACCTCTTTCGGAGCGACTGGTGGATTTCTATATTTTCTTCTCCTTATATATTGTAAACCAAAAAGAGCAATTATCCAAGCGTTGTAAGGCATTTTCCACGATATTTTCCAAAATCAAGCAATAAAACCTTAGGTCAGACGCGACTTTTGCGCCTAAAACTGCGCTGCAATGCTCCTGGCAGATCAAAGAGCTAAGATAAACTTCTCTATCTGCCTCTGCCAGAAGAACCACTCATGCCCGCCGGGTTCCTCCTGGTAATTCAGCGGCACGCCAACCTGCGCTGCCGCGTGCACAAACAGGTGGTTG
Organism: Anaerolineaceae bacterium UBA6105; assembly: GCA_002423495.1. Taxonomy (GTDB): domain Bacteria; phylum Chloroflexota; class Anaerolineae; order Anaerolineales; family Anaerolineaceae; genus Mesolinea. Next base: position 24,345 of record DIWN01000052.1, read on the forward strand.
AGCGGCAGCAGGTCGTCTTCCAACCCGCAGGCAGCGTAAAGCTTTGGCAGGGGGGCGGGACTGGCGGCGGCGTTCTTCAGCCAGGTCATCGGGTCGTGTAAACTGCCCGAAAGCTTATCCAGTCCGCCGAAGAGCATGTCAAACTCGTGCATCAGTGCGGGATTCTCAACCTTATCCGGCGGGGCAAAAAAGATGTTGAGCGCCAACACGCCCGAGAGACTGCAGGCGGCAGAGTAGAGGTCTGGGCGGAGAAAGGCCGCTTTGAACGCGCCATAGCCACCCATCGAGAGACCTGCGATAAAGGTGTTTTCGCGTGTGCTTGAGATGCGAAACACTGTCGCGAGCCAGGCGGGCAGTTCTTCGGTGATGTAGCTGAAGTAAGCCTGACCGTTTGCCATGTTGGCGTAGAAACTGCGCCCTGCCGTGGGCATCACCACCACCAATCCGTGCTCGCGCGCCAGGATCTCGATGTTGGTGTAGCGCTGCCAAGCGGAGGCGTCGTCGGAAAGGCCGTGCAGCAGGTAGAGCACTTTGCGTTCCTCCAGCGCTTTGCCGTCGCGCGTGAGGTCGTCGGGGAGGATGAGATTGAGTGGCAGGTTGACGCCTACTTTTTCAGAAACATGATCGATTTGCAGTAATGTCACGTTAGGTCCTTTCTATTTAAAGAGCGGTTCTCTTGCGAGTCTGTCTGTTCGCTTGCCCGCGCATTTTTTGGGAGTGAAACACCCATAGTGCATGATCATTGCGGAGGGGGGCGAGTACTGGTCGCTCTGCTCCCAGCATCATGACCTCCTCCCTACGGCTGCAACAACCAATCCTTACTCCTCTTCTTCCCTCGCATCCAGCGGGATGCGCTTGAAGTCCGAGAGGAAGGAAAAGCACAGGCTGAATACCATCATCACCAGCGGGAAGACCGTCAGCAAAAAGCGTGCGGCGGTGCCGGGCTGCGGGCCGGGCACCTCGCCGGAGATGTAGCCAAACAGCACGCCCAGGAGCGCGTAGGCGGCGCTGGTGAAAAGCCCGTTCAGGCGATTCATGAACCCCAGCGCGTTGCTGATGATCCCCTCGCGGCGCACGTTGTGCTTGGCCTGATCTTCGTCCATGATGCGCGAGTGGATCAGGTCCATGGTCGTGATCACCCCGGCGAAGCCAAAGCCGACCAGCATGGCGCACGCGAGCGCAACATAGAAGCTGTTGGCAAAGTAGAGCGGGATGTACGCCAGCGCCAGCGCTCCAATGGCAAAGCGCCAGATCTTCACCAGTTCGTATTTCTTCACCCAGTTGGCCCAAACCGCCACCGAGCCAATTGCCACCAGCAGCACCCCGCCAAAAAGCAGCGATTGCTGCCCACTGCCGATGCCGAGCGTGTATTTGGCGTAGATTGGCAGACCCGCCATCACCAAGGACATGCCGGCGCTGTAGAAGGCGTTGGTAATGCCCGCCACCCAAAACTTCTTGTTCGTCAGGAGCGTTTTGACGCTATCCCACAGCTGGGGTTTCTTTTCTTCTTCCGTGACGGGCTTCTCATGGCTGGTGAGCGCCATATACAGGATCACCGCCCCGCCGAGCAACCCATACACGATCGCGGTGGTGGACCAGCCGAGCGCGTCGACAACCATCGGGGTCAGCGCGATGCTGATGATCATTGCCACCAGCTGAAATGCCTGGCGCAGGGCGTTGGCTTTGGCGCGGGTGGCATCGGTGGTGAAGAGCTCGGGGAAAAGCGCGCCGTAGTTAGCGTTGATGACCGAGTCGAGTGTGCCAGCCAGGATATAGAAGAGCATGGCGTAGATGTAGAGCGCGTTCGCATCCAGTCCTGCCGGTGTGCTGTAGAAGAGGATCAGGCTGAGCACGAGGAGCGGGGTGCCGATCACGAGCCAGGGGCGCCGCCGCCCCCATTTTGTGCGGGTGCGGTCCGAGAGAAAGCCGTAGATCAGGTTGTCGGCGGCGTCGATGAAGGTATAGATCAGCATGATTGACGCCCATTGCGCGGTGGTCACGCCGAGGGTGTCGACGTAATAAGCGAAGGCAAAGGTTTTGAGCAGGTTGATGGGGATGGACGTGCCGAACATGCCGACTGAGTAGTTGAAGGTTTTCAATTTATCGGATTTCACAGCGCGCCTCCTGGGGATGATGGATGATTGGATGGGGTAATTATACCCGTAGGCGGATCGACCTGCGCAATCCGGCTTTTTTCGTGGTTTTATTCCACTGCCGGATTCAAAAGAGGAATCCGGCCTACGAAAAGATCAAGCACCGCAGGTGCCGTAGGCCGGAATGAGACCGCCCGGAGATCTCATCCTTCCAACCAACAACCGCGGGCTCACTCCGGCATCAGAGCGATCATTCGGCGGAGTGCGCGAACCCTTGCAGCTCTGCCGCAAGGGCAGGTTGAGGCGCATTCCGCCCTACATTGCTTCAATTTGCAAAAATTGCAATAATTGCAGCGTTTTTTGATAGTGCAAGAGGGTGGTTTGATTGCAAATCCTGGTTTTTAAGGTGCATTTTTGCAAATTATTTCTCTGGGAATGTTGCCTTATCCTCACCCAGGCTCACGTCACCTGCGGTGGCAGCCCTTGCCGTTTGGGAAGGCGCTATTTGAGGTTTTTCCACTTTTTCCACTATTTCCAGTGTTTTTTGATAGTGCAGAAGGGCGGTTTGAGTGGAAAAACCTGTTTGTTAAGGTGCTTATTTTCGATTAGAATTGCGCGGGTAAAGAATAGCACAAATGTTCTGTTTATGCAAATCAGTTTGGGTAATAACCCTCGCCTTTTGAGGGGGCTGGGAGCGTAGCGATCGGTGGCGGTGAGGTTTTTTGTAGGCTGGATTCCGCAGTTGAATCCGGCTCTTTTGTAAATCTTTCGTAGGTCGGAATGAGACCGCCCAGAGATATCATTCTCGCACCCAACAATCGCGGGCTCACTCCGACATGGATTCATTCGGCGGAGTGCGCGAACCCTTGCAGCTCTGCCGCAAGGGCAGGTTGAGGCGCATTCCGCCCTACGGCACTGATAGCGGAGGGAGGCAAGCCCCCTCCCTACCAGGCCTTCGGCCTTAAGGCACGATCATTGCGGAGGGACCAAGGCCCCTCCGTACGAGGGATATTTCTTTCGCAGCGATGGTGGGCAATATCGGGATGATGAAAAGAGCCGGATTGAAGGACGCAATACCCTGAGGGCACGATGTCCGGCCTACACGCTCACTCCGGCATCAGCGCAATCATTCGGCGGAGTGCGCAAATGAGGCGCATTCCGCCCTACGGCACCTTCGGTGCTAATTGCTGACGGTCAGGAGGCCGGCACGATCATGGGATGGGGGAGGGGCCAAGGCCCCTCCGTACGAGGGATGTTTCTTTCGCTGCGATGGCGGGCAATATCGGGATGATGAAAAGAGCCGGATTGAAGGACGCAATTCGGCCTACACGCTCACTCCGGCATCAGCGCAATCATTCGGCGGAGTGCGCAGGTGAGGCGCATGGTACTGACCACCCCCCGGTTTCACCGTCCCCCTCCTCGGAGGGGGTAAGCAACGTGGACCCCTCTTTATCGAAGACCCGTGTAGCGCAGCAAAAGGGAGAGCGGGAATTAAAGGGGGTGGATTTTTCGTAGGCCGGACGAAGTACCGGCGTAGCTGTGTAATGAGACTGCCCAGAGATCTCATCTTCCTAACCAACAATCGCGGGCTCACTCCGACATGGATTCATTCGGCGGAGTGCGCAAATGAGGCGCATTCCGCCCTACGGCACTGATAGCGGAGGGAGGCAAGCCCCCTCCCTACCAGGCCTTCGGCCTTAAGGCACGATCATTGCGGAGGGACCAATGCCCCTCTGTACGAGGGAATTTTTTAATCTCACCGATTAAATGAGCCGGATTCAACTACGGAATTCGGCCTACGAAAAGATCAAGCACTGCCGGATTCAACTACGGAATTCGGCCTACGAAAAGATCAAGCACTGCCGGATTCAACCCCGCAAAAAAACACGGGGCAGGTGCTGCGGAATACCCTGAGGGCACGATGTCCAGCCTACGAAATTTCAAGATCCTCAAATGCAACGAGACTCGGCGGAGTGGTGAACCGAACACCATTCCGCCCTACTGCACCTGCGGTGCTACTCGCGATGGCAAGAGTCCGTCTTTGCGAGGAGCGAAGCGACGTGGCAATCTGCTTTTCAATGTATAAGTTGGAGACCTGACGGTCAGATCCCGTGCACGGTCCCACGGGGAGGCTTCCCAAAAGGGACGCAAGCAGTCGCACCGTGGACGTCGGCACGATCAACGCGGAGGGAGGCAAGCCCCCTCCCTACCAGGCCTTCGGCCCTACGGCACTATTTCGTCCATGTGAGAAGTGAAGCGATCGGTGGGGGTGGCATTAAAAACCCCCACATGTGGGCGGGGCGATCCAAAAACCCCGATGTACCCCCACAAACAGAATCTTAAAAATTTCCCCAAGAAGGATCAAATGTATTGAATTTGTGAAAAATGGTGCTATAATCTAAATACTCAAACGAGCAGCGTTCTCCACAACCAATCTTTTCCCCACAACGATCAAGAAATAATACGAAAATCGCGGAGGGAGAGGGGCGGAGAGAACGCAAGTACCGCAAGTACCGCAGGTACCACAAGTAAGCAAGTGCCTCAGGTACGCAAATGGGGACTAAACGCATCCGCGCCGGCAAAGTGGGTCTGACCACCGGTGGGGGAGCGATTGATCAATGGCAAGAGAAGCCCTGGGGGAAACCCCGGGGAGGCTTAAGCAAGCAATGAATAGAACATGACCGTAGTAGTGCAAAATACTTGCTTAGACGCATGATTTTTTGCGAAACGAAAGGTGTTGTGTTGATAGCGATCGCGCCAGATCAGTGTGGGGCTGTTTTTCAACCCCGGTTGACCCTATCAGTCAGCCGCAAAGCTGCCTTATCTGCTTTAAGTGCGCCATGCGCCGCAAGAAATTCTTCACGTTGTTACCCCACGCAGGGCAAACCTACCACGCGGGTTTTTTATTCCAGAAATCAAACAAGACTAAAAAAACTTTTAATTCGGGGAGGATTATTGAGAAATAGCCAGGAAGTTCAACCATTTTTCGTTAGTGCGGAAGCCGGTGTCTATGGACCGGAACACAATCAAATATATTTTTTAGATTTGGAGCTTGGAGGAATTTAGAAATGAAAGTAAAAACCAGTTTTATTAAATCTTTTGGCGTTTTGCTGATCGCCGCGCTGCTGATTGCAGCGCTGCCGGCAGGGCAGGCACAGGCAGCTTCAGGAGTTGTCTATAATTCGATTCCTGATCCTTTAGCGCCGAATTATGCCAGTCAAGGTTTTGAGTGTTGCCAAGGAAGAGAATTTGGCGATTATGTTCAATTAGCTGGTACAGCCAGAGAATTAAAAACCATAACCGTCACAATGAGCATTTGGGCACTCCAGTCAGAATACCCAACTATGACTGACCCAACTGGTTGGGATCACCCGATAACGTTGAATATTTACAATGTTACCCCAGGCGATCCTAATGCATTAGGTACTTTGATCGCCTCAAAGTCTCAGGTTTTCCATCATCCCTGGCGTCCTGTAGCGGATCCAACCTGTCCATCTTCCGGTTATCCTAACCTTCCATGGAGAGCATCTGATGGGAATTGCTACAATGGGTATGCCTACAACATCACCTTTGACTTCTCCACAATGGGGATTACATTACCTGACGGTGTTGTGTTGGGGGTTGCGTTTAACACTGAGCATTACGGTTACACCCCGACCGGTGTGAGTGGGCCATACAATTCTCTGAATGTGGCTGCTGCTGCCCAGGCAAATGTTACTGTTGGTGTTGATGGAAATGCAGATAAGGTCTTCTTCAATTCCTTGACATCTTCTCAGTACGCAGATGGTGGAGCCACAGGAACCTTCCGAGAAGATACTGTGGGATGGGGGGAATATGGAAATGTTCCTTTCCAAATCAAGGCGACTTCAGGTGAAGCAACCTGCACGACTGAATGCTATGTCGATGCGGTAAACGGAGATGATACATTCCCGGGCACTGCAGAATTACCAATGAAAACCATCCAGAAAGGTATCGATACTGTCACTGCTGGTGGAACAGTCAATGTTTATCCAGGGACGTATGTGGAAGGTGCATCTGGGGATGCCTATGCTTTAGAGTTGAATGTATCCAATATAACCGTGAAATCTACTGAAGGTAGAGATGTAACAACCGTTGATGCTGGTGGAGCAACATCTGGGGTATGGGCGTTGGCGAACTTAGGTGATGTAACCTTTGATGGCTTTACCGTTGAAAACTTTACTCAAAATGGCATTGTGCAAAGCTACACACAACGGATAGATACAGCATTCCATGTACTAAATAACTTTGTTGATCCATCTAACGGTTATTTGCGAAATGGTTTACAGGTTTCTGGGGATGGCTCTACTGTTTTTGGTAATATCGTTTATGGAGCACCGCTAACCGATGAATGGGCCAGTACAGGTATTGGTGTTATTAATGCAAACAATGTTGTTGTAAAAGGAAATACAGTTCAACAAGACATTGAAGATGCAACAAATCCTGATATTGGTATTAATGTAATGAACTATAGCGCACTAACAAGCAATGTAACTATTGAACAAAATATTGTGACAAATGCAGGGGATGGCATAAGGATAAGCGCGGCAAGTTCTGCTTATGTTGTTGAAAATGTAATAATTAACAACAATATAATAAATGAGAACACATGGGGAATAAATGTTCAAAAAGTAACCCTAGATGGTGTCACTGTAACTAACAATACTATCCAATCGAATTATGATGATCTGTTGGATGACGACGGGCCGCTGTATGGATCGGGTATCCGGTTCTCGGATGAATCAGCGACAGTCACAAATGCATCTATTACTGGAAATACATTTAGTGACAATGAAACCTATCAAGTATTTGGTCATGCTGGTGCTTTAATAAATGTCCCTGCTGTCCTTTCAGCAAACACCTTTGACAACGCAGTTACCATTGATGGTGATCATGTTATATACAGCAGCATCCAGGATGCGATTGATGACGCCAGCGCTGGCGACACGATCAACGTGGCGGCGGGGACGTACGCTGAGAGTTATAGCTCGGACCTTGCCCTGAAAATTGATAAACCCATTTCGCTGATTGGCACAGGTTTACCGACTGTTGATGGTAACTTGAAAGGAAAAGTTGTTCAAGTCACTGCAGGCGATGTTACTATCAGTGGCATGAAGTTCGTAAATGCAGATGCTGACGCTGGTGTTGGCATCTATCTTTTTGGGGTTAGCAATACGGTTATATCCTCGTGTGAAAGCTCTAACAATAAAATTGGCTTGCTACTCGCGGGTGTAAATGGATCAACTATTGAAAATAACGCTTTTGTTGATAACTCTTACAGGTCCATCGTGATCCAGCAAAATAGTGATAGCAATGTTGTTAAAGGTAATACGGTCACAATGAGTGGCCCCGATACCTTGGATGGGATTGTCATTGGCAGCGATTCCGGTGACAACACGATAGGCACAGAGGAACAACCGAATAGTATTACTATGTCGCAATCAACTACACTAGAAGGAGGGGCTCATTTACCGCGCGCCATCTATCTGACAGGCGTGGGCGCAAGCAACAATGTTATCCAATACAACAATATAGATGGTTCCGCGAGCGCTATCCAAATTGATGGTAACTCGGGAATAACCACTGTAGACCATAACACAATTGGTCAAACAAATGCCCCATCGTTCCGTGGTGTGCAAATCAATGGTGGAAGTTTAGAACTGACAAATAATACAATTAAGGACAGTATTCGCCCGGTGGAGTTTTGGGATGCTGCTAATGTAACCATCACTGGCAATACTATAGACGGTACTGACTTTGATTTTATTAATGTTGGAAGCTTCACAGGAACAGTGATAATTGAGGAGAATGCTTTCGTTAACATTACAGGGCAAGCTCTGCGTAATCAAACTGCAACTTCCGTTGATGCTTCACCCAACTGGTGGGGCAGCGCAGCTGGACCTGCCGCGGGGCAAATCGTAGGTGATGTAACTTACATCCCCTGGTGCGGTGATGCAAGTTGTACTCCCGCAAACCTGATGCCCAATGAAGAGGGCGAGATTGACCTTACACCGCCAGTAGGGGAGCCTTTGGCTCCTGAAGAAATTCAGACAGCGATCAACAACGCGCCTGAGGGATCGACAATCATCATCCCCGCGGGTGAATATGGTCAGGTGGGCGCTTTTGAGATCAACACGCCGCACATCACCATTACCTTGTCTGACGGAACGGTCATTCAGAACAGTTCGCCCTGCTTTGATATTACCGCCAGCTACACCACCATCACCGGTAACGGCGCGGTGTGTGTGCCCACAGACGATTCCAACGGCATTGATGTGGCAGGCGGCCTGACGAACATCATCATCGAAGGGCTGGAAATTGACGGTTCCGATCAGGTTCCGACTGCTGGTGTATATCCTGATGGCATAGCCTTTGCCGGCGCCATTACTGACCTGGTGCTCCGCGACAACTTCATCCATGACCTGGATGGCGACGGCGTGTTCTTTGGCGCTCAGCCAGTGGCTCAGACTACCGGCGCAATCGACATTCACGGCAACCTGTTCCAGAACAATGGCGGTGTTGGCGTGACCAACCCGAACGGCACTGCTGCAATCGACGCAACTTACAACTCCTGGGGCGATGTGGCTGGACCCGCAGCCGGCGACGGTGTTGGCCCGAACGTAACAGCGACTCCCTATACTCATGTGGACGTTTACCTGGTGGCCTCTGGCACACCCTGGACGGACATCCCACTCAACCAAGTGGTTTCAGGTGAGACGATCACCTTCAAGGTGATGGCGCATGTGGTCAACGCTCTGACAGTGGACGTCAAACTTGCTTACCCAACCAACTTGATTTCGGCGATACCCAATTTGACTGCCACAGCTTTCCCATCTTTTGCGGAATTTGATCCACTTGCCCCGGCTAATACGATCTGGTTCCACGGCATGGCACCATCTGGAATTGATGGTTATTTGCCTGTTACTGGCGATGTGGAACTTTTCACAGTCACCTTTGCAGGCGGAACTCCAGGCTTGAATCTCCCAATGAACCTGGATGAGCTAAGCGATGTGTTTGGCATGGAAGGTGTGGGTTCTTCAACCAATATTTACGCTGTCGCGCTTTTGGACAGCACTGTCAACGTGATTGACTTGCCCGTGATTGATATCGTTCCAGTTGTACCTCAACCCGGGCCCTATACGGCTGGTCTGCCGATTGAATTCAACATCACGGTTACTAATGTGGATGGAGGTAACTTCACTGACCTGAACCTCGACTTTACTCTCCCAACAGGTGCTTTATTACAGTACTGGGATGGTGACAGCTGGGAAACAGTAATTGATCCAATGGACATCGGCACTCTGGCTCCGGAAGGTGAAGCCTTTGTTGACCCGCTGCCCCTGTTCCGCGTGATTTTTGCCGAGCCGCCCACCGGTACCATTTCTGTGGCGCTGATGGATCTTGCACCGGCGACTGACTTCCAGCTCGCAACTACCTCTGAAACCTTTGATCTGCTGGGCAACTTCACTATCACGGGCACCTTCTCGATGCAAGGCCGTTCAACACGTGCTGGCATACCGGTGACGTTGGACTACCAAGACCTGGTCGCATATACTGACAAGACCGGGACCACAATCAATCAGATCAGCTACAACCTGTCTATTACAGACGTGAATGGTGGAAACTGGCTGCTGACTACCAACCAAGCCCGCTACCTGAACGTGATTGCCGATAACGACAAGATCTTCATGGTGGACGGCAATGAAACCCTGAACGCTCTGCAGCTTCTGGGCGGTAATGCCGATTACACTGACAATGAAATCGATGTTGATGATGCCAGTGTCGTGGGTACACAGTACGGCGGTGTAACGGGTGTAAATGAACTATCCCTGTTAGATGGCGACTGCAACTTTGACGGCAAAGTCAATGTGCAGGATCTGGCCCTCGTGGGTGGCAACTTCGACGAAACCTCTGAATCAGCTTATGGTGTTGGAAGCAACATCTGGTCGATTCAGTAGGATTATTTATACAAAATGCAGGCTGGGTGCTAACGCAACCCAGCCTGCAAAACCAAGTTATGTAAGGTGTGGCATTTGGGATGAGCATGAGAAGGTACCCTCCGGTACTATTGTGGCTTTTATTGGTTATGGCGATGAGCCTTTTTTTTGGTTTAGAGCCTGTAAAGGCCCAGTCTACCACTCTCTTCTTCTCCCCCGATCCCGCTTCTCTAGTTATGACAGGTTCTAACAGCGTGGTTGTGGATTTACTCATTCAGGACGCTGAAAATATCAACGCTTTTGACATTATTCTGACCTATGATGCGCAAATCGCGCAGATAACAAGCTGGGCACACGGCGGATTTTTAGTTTCTCCCACCTGCTTAATCAATACGAATACTCCAGGTTATTTACGTCTGGTTTGTACCCAACAGACTCAGCCGGGAGTTTATGGCGATGGTGTACTGTTAAAGTTGACTTTCACAGGGCTGGACTACGGCTGGACACCGATTACTTTCACTAAGGCTGTTCTCTCCACGGGTGATGTTCCTCCTGACAAGGTTTACCCGGCATTGGAAAATGGCACGCTCTACACCTACACCCCCGGTGTGGTTATCCCCACTGATCTGTCAGGCAGTTTCAGCCTGCAGGGGCAAAACAGGCGGGGAAATGTGCCTGTGACGCTCCAGCCGGGGCTTTACGTGGGGCAGGGGCCTCTCTCGGCCCTCACAGATGACAAGTTGGAAGACAATTGGTTGTTTGCGGATGTGGCTATGGATGCGTACCAGCTCACCACGCAGCAACCACGCTATCTCAACCTGGACGCCAGTGACAACAAAGTGGTCGCACTCTCACGCAGCCCACTGGTATTGCCCGCTCTGGAACTATTAGCGGGGGATCTGGATGGGGATGGGGAGATCGGCGTTTTGGACCTTGCCGTAGTGGCGGGTTCGTTTGGACAAATCGGGGAGGCACTGGCGGGGGATGTGAATTCTGACGGCATCGTCAACGCGCGCGACCTGGCGCTGGTGGCGGGGAACTTCGGGCAGACTTCTGAGACGGCGTACGCGGGGTGGCTGCCGTGATGAAAGCGCGTTTATTCAATGGCAGGGCTGTTTTGGCTCTTTTTGGCATTATTGCGATAATTATTATGCTCGCCTTGCCTGTTTTGTCTGTTTTCGCGCAGGAAGTTACTTCTGTGGGGGTTTATGCTCCCGCGTCTGTTGAGATTGGGGCGCAGGTGGCGGTGGACGTGGAGGTGCATAATGTTGAAAACCTCTTCGGTTACGAAATGACGCTGCATTTTGACCCGACGCTGCTTTCCGTGGACGACGCGGACCCTTCCAGCCCGGGAGTGCAGGTGCTGATGGGTTCTTTTCTGTCGGGGGGTATGGTTTTTATCAATTCGGTTGATCTAACAGAGGGAACCGCGCAGGTGGTGGTGGTGCTGATCAATCCGAGCGAACCTGTCTCGGGCAGCGGCACGCTCTTCACGGTGCTTTTCCGCGGGCTAAAGGATGGCATCAGCCCACTGACCTTCAGCGACCTGACCCTGACAGATCGTGATGGTAATGAAATTATGGCTGATGTGGTCAGCTCGCAGGTGACTGTGGGGGCAGGCGAACCATTCAGACTTTTTCTACCGCTGATTGGACAATCTGAGCAAGGACTGACGGCTTTACCTGGCGGGAATTTCACTTCTCACCCGGGTGAGAAAGCAGTGTTTGATAGAATGAGACCTTCTGCCTTGCGCAATTCAGGGGCAGAGCTAATAAAAATTTGAAGCAGGATGGATTATGACTTATATGAAACGACTACTCACTTTAAGCCTGGCGTTGTGTTTGTGCGTGCTGCCTCTCAGCCTGGCCCTGGCGCAATCCGGCGGGCAGGTGGGAGTGTTTGATGAACAGCTGCTGGCACCTGGCGCTCGCGTGGAGGTGCCGATTGAGATCCGTGGGGCGGTGGACCTGTATGCGATTGATATTGAGCTGTCATTTGACCCGGCAATGTTAAGCGCGGAAGATGCTGACCCTTCGATGGATGGCGTCCAACCCGCATTAGGCACCTTTTTGGACGCCGGGCTCTTGCTTTTCAATAACATCGATCTTGAAACAGGCATTGTACGCTTTGTGATGAGCCAGGTGAACCCCAGCGAACCGAAATCGGGCGATGGCATCCTGTTGGTGTTGTATCTTGTGGGCAAGACGGCCGGCGAGAGCTTTTTGACAGTCAACAGCGTTACGCTTTCAGACCGGATGGGGAACGAATTGCCTTCCAGCGGCGTGGGAGCCATGATTACCGTTGCAGAAGATGCCCCGGTGGTGACCAGTACCAGTGTGCCGGTGCAGGAGCCGACTGGTGTGATTGTTGTTCCGACCCTGGCGGCGACCAATACGCCCCTGCCGACGGCCGTGCCTACGGCGACACCTGTGCCGACGGCGACATCTGTGTCCGCGGCAGTTCCAACGGAGGTTCCTGCCGAGGTGGTCGCCGAAGAAATCGCGGGCGGGGAACCGACCAACGTGGTAACTTTCCCCGTGGTGGGTTCTGGAGGCGAGCAGGAAGAAGAGGGCTCCGTGATGGCAGGCATCTGGTGGATTTTGCTGCTGGTGGGTCTGGCGGGGGCTGGCGTGGCGGTTTATTTACGGCTGAGAGGTAAGCCGGGGGATGCTGGGCTGACAGACGCGCAGGCGACCACACCCGGGACTGATGATGGTGGGGATGAAGCCCTTGAGAATGAAACTGATCAAACAGCCCCGCCGCTTGGCTGAGCGTGGACGCTGAGGACTCATTTGTGAGCATTATGGTTGAGTTGAAAGGATGGGTATGAGAAAAAAGAGCAAGCAATTTTTCAGTCTTTTTATGATGACCTTGCTGCTGGGGAGTTTGTTTTCCAGCTCGGCTATGGCTAAAGGGGACCGGCCGGAAAAATTGGATAGCAGATCGACCTTTCAAGCGGACGCGGGGATCCAGAGCCTAACAGCCCTGACTTTGAAGGAATCTTTGACTCCTGAAGATGAGGGATCCTGGACGAGCGTTTATGGGAATATGACCAGCGGCTATACCATGCTGCTTTCAGGAACAGCAGACGAAATCGTTTACCTGGATGTCGAAAGTTTGACTGCTTCTCCCGATCTAAAGCCTGGCGATTATCCTTTCTACCTGGACCCGGTACGCGTGCCGGCTGAATTTTGGACCTATTGGGAAGGTCAGGGGGTGGTTGATGGCGCTACAAGTTGGCAAGGCGTAATGTGGCAGATCATCAATGGCGATTTGCCCATATTTTACCTGCGAGTCAGCAGCACTGGAAGCCAACTGATTGACGGTTTAGCCTGGCAAACGCAAGAATTAGTTATGCCTGCCAGGGTGAGTGGTGATTATCCGTTGCACACTTATAACTTTGGCGGACAAGTGGAGGATGTTGATTCCAACACTCAGTATTTGGTTATCGGAATCACCTATACCCGCGCGGTCACGCCTTCGCTTTGGAAGGATGGGGTGGAACTTGTTCCATATATCGACGTTGAGCAGCCTGGCACTCCGATTGTGATTGACGGCTGCGGTTATGTGGATGTCACTATTCATCTAGAGAATGTTTATAATCTCTACGCTGTCGATTTGAGTTTGACTTTTGATCCGAACTTTGTGGAAGTAGTGGATCGTTTAACCGACGAAATTGCTAACCCTGGAATCAACCTGCAGCCGCTTGCGCCGTGGGATAGTCCCGCGACTGCTTATACGGTGAGCAATCTTGCAGACAATGGCGCAGGCACCATCCGCTTTATTGCTTCGCTGCTGAACACTGAAGCTCCAATCACCGGCAGCCTGGACGTGGCTACCATCCGCTTGAGAGCTAAAGATCTGGGTGAGAGCATGCTCTCCATCACCGGCATGGAACTCTCCGACCGCGACGGCTACCTGGTGGGCTTGCCTTTGACTGCACCAGTAGAGTATCCCGTCACCACCCAATTCACCGCAGCCGGCGGGTTGGACCTGGGGATCACGCGGTTGGACGCCAGCACTGTGCAATTGAACTGGCCTGCACAGATTACGGATGAGGTAGAGACCTTTACCCTGCACCGCTCGACGCTGCCTTACTTCACGCCGGACGCAAGCACAATTTATCAGACCATTGCAAATAACGGCACTGTCGCAACCTACAATGACCCGGTATTGGGCAACGTGGTGGATAATTACTTCTACACCATGCAGATCACCTGCGATTCAGGCTTGGAAAGCCCTTATGCCTGGCAGGTGGGGAAGTTTGAATATGAACTATGGGAAACAGCGACGAATGATTTTAATTGGATAGGTTTGGTCCTGGATGTTGAGCCAGACTGGACCAAAGCTGCAGCACTTGCGCAGCATATTCAAAATAACAGTGTAAATTCACTTGGTTTACCGGTTTCGGTAAGATCGGTGAGCCAGTGGTTGCCTCAATCACAAGGTTATTCAACGAGTATTTTTATACCCTTCCCTACGAATAACTTTGATGTGGATCTTAAGTCAGCCTATCGGATTGTTATCGATATTGCTCCAGGAGCTGGTATTGAACAATCCACTATTATCTGGGCACAGGTTGGCAGGCTTCCGGTGATTGAACAGGATACTTATACTCTTTATGAAACAGCCACAACATCATTTAACTGGATACTTCAACCTCTGGATAGAACGGGAATTAGTAAAGCAGCTGGTTTGGCAAGTGATGTGGTTAACAATTCAAGTGGGGCTGTATCAGTTCCATCTGTGAGTTATTATTCTGGTTTGAGTCAGAGTTTTATTACTTTCAATACTTCCTTACCATTTGCAAATAACTTTGCTACACGATTTGGATACCCATACAGAATATCAATAAACGTCATTGATGATAATATGAATTCTGTCACCTATCCACATTATGATTAGTATCGGAAATATTTCTTTATAAAAGGATGCGAGATGAAAAAAATTCATATATCTTTCTTACTGACTGGAATTTTGTTGGCGCTATTTGTGGGTACGGTAATTGCTGGTGGAACAATTGATTACGGGACTTTAGAGAATAATCCACCGCAAGCCAATTGGACTGCGTGGTTACCTTCAGATTTAGTTCCAAACACTACGATTCCTAACGAGATAATCACAGAGGATAACACCAATAATAATGGGGGTGAGGATCAGGGATATTTGTACGATGGTATAGGCACCTATTATTGGTTACTCCAAGTAGAAAATCTCACTCAAGCGAACAATGGAGAAGAAGTAAGAATGGTTTTTGGCACTATTGGTGAAAGTGCAGGGGATTTATACTATTATAATTTCAATTGGAATTCCAGTACGAATCCTGATATTGACCCAACTAATCATGGAGAAATTCCTGTCTCAGAACAAGGATACTGCCCCTCAATTGATGTTGTTGGTCAAACAGGATCAGGATACGACATCGGTTTTGCTGGTACACCAGGTCAACTTTATTATATTTACCGAAGCCAAAACTCGTCAGACGCAAACAATGGTGCCAGCAATGGAAGATATTTATACTTGACAAGTGTCACTATGGGACCTTCAACTTATGTTACTTATCATGATGATACGACATTGCAGAGTTGGTACCTCGTTATTAAAGCAGGTACTGACGGTATTGGGTTCGGCGGTTGTCATAGTGAACCTTTGGGTCCGACCGCAGTTATCTTGTCAAATTTCGCATCCAGCTTTGATCTGGAAACAGCATCAGTTGAATTATCCTGGGAGACTAACAGCGATGCCGATATAATGGGCTTTAATGTCTATCGCTCAGATGAAATCTCCCTTAATCCTGTCAAGATTAACATTGAAATGCTGCCGGTTAATCAACCTGGCAGTATGGAGGGTTATCTGTACTCCTATACCGATGCGGAAGTAGAATTTGGTCAGCCCTACACTTATTGGCTTGACGTGGTCGATTTTGGAGGGCAGACATCCCGCCATGGTCCAGTATCACAATTAGCAGGTTTTCAAGTATTTGTGCCTATTATGCAAAAGTGACCGTGCTTAACAACATCAACCTGCTGGCTTTAAAGGCCAGCAGGTTATCTATTTAACTTACAGTCTTTTCGGTTCTCTGTTGGGATCTGTTTTAGCAGGTAAAATAAGGGAGTTGGTGGCTAAGTAATGCGCATATCAAGAGTTGATAAACACGAGCTTAATAAACGATCAATCCTTATTGCCTGGTCCTTTTGCGTGCTCTTGAAGCTGACCTCTGAAACCCCGGGGCAGGGCAAGGAGACGCAGCGGTGATGAGAACCCGCCTGGCGTTGGCGCTTATGCTTCTGGTCAGCCTGCTTTGGGCGGGCCTGCCCCTGCCAGTTTTGGCGCAGAGCGGCACCGTTTTGGCGGTGGATCCGGCGCAATCAAGTGTGGAATTGAACGGGCAGAGCGAAATTCATCTTTTGGTGACTGGCGCGGACAACCTGAATGCCTTTGACGTGCAGGTGGAGTATGACCCTGCGCTGCTGAGCCTGGCAAAGTGGGAATTTGGCGATTTGCTCTCGAATTTGGCGGTGGTGAAGCGAGACGATCTGCCCGGCAGCTTCAGGCTGGTGGCAACGCAACTGGCAACGCCGGGCGTGAGTGGGGACGGCGTGTTGCTCAGGCTGTTCTTCAGGGGCGAGCAGGTGGGCAGCAGCGCGATCACCATCACCAAGGCGGAGTTTGCCCGCTCGGAAGGCGGGCTGAGCCTGCCGGAGCTGGAGCACGGCAGCATGACCATCATCCCAGCCCAACCGACGGCTACCGCCACGCGCACGCCAACTGCGACCGCGACCGCGACTGCGACCGCGACGTTCGCTCCGACGGCGACTGCCATGCTGGTACCATCAGCGACGCCTACGGCGACACAAACAGCCATCGCGACCCTAACGGCAACTTCTGCCGCAACACAGGCGCAAACTGAAAGCCCCGCTCCCACTCGCACTTCCGAGGGGGCAGGCGCAACACCCGCTGCCACTGGCACTGCTGGTGAGGCGACCGCGCCTGTTGGCGGGACGGGCGAGCCAACGTCAGATTTGACGGAGCCTGAGCCTACGCAGGCGGAGATTGAAAGCAACCAGATGACATCTGGAGCGCCAGGGCAGGGCGGCTCCTCCAACGATGAGGGTGGGGGAGGGTATATCCTCAGAAAAAGCTCTGATGGGAGTCCCAGCACGCTTGGAGTGGTTTTATTTATAGCCGGCTTGCTTGCGATTGGCGCAGCCGCTTTTGTTTACTCTGTCCGGAAAACCAATTCTTAAATTGGGGAATAGATCAGATTTACACAAAAAATTACTCAGCGATCAGTTTTGTCTTGCTTGCGGCGCTCTGCACGGCTGCACCGGTTTTGGCGCAGGAGGCAAAAAAAGCATCAGTTGGAGACCTGACGGTCAGTATGCGTGCGCGGTCCAGAGGTCCGCACGATCAATGTGGAGGAAGGCAAGTACTGGTCGCGTTGCTCCCAGCATTATGACCCGCTCGGTAGGGCTGGGCTTTAGTCCAGCCGCGAACATGATTGTAAGCAAAATCATGCCGGATTGGACCCCGCAATCCGGCCTACGGCATCTGCGGTGCTACTCGCGAGAACAAGAGTCTGTCTTTGCGAGGAGCGACGCAACGTGGCAATCTGCAGTATTAATTGTTGGAGACCTGACGGTCAACTACCTCGCACGGTCCCACAGGGAGGCTTTGCACTCAGGAGACCGGCGAGAACCGAGTGTGTATTTCGTAGGCCGGATTGTTCTTTCACTCCGGCAATATTAGTGAAAGACAACAGAAGCCGGATTCAACCCATTCGCTACGCTCAGGGGCAGGTGCTGCGGAATACCCTGAGGGCACGATGTTCGGCCTACGAAATATCAAGATCCTCAAATGCAACGAGACTCGGCGGAGTGGTGAACCGAACACCATTCCGCCCTACTGCACCTGCGGTGCTACTCGCGATGGCAAGAGTCCGTCTTTGCGAGGAGCGAAGCGACGTGGCAATCTGCAGTTTTAATTGTTGGAGACCTGACGGTCAACTACCTCGCACGGTCCCACAGGGAGGCTTTGCACTCAGGAGACCGGCGAGAACCGAGTGTGTATTTCGTAGGCCGGATTGTTCTTTCAATCCGGCAATATTAGTGAAAGACAACAGAAGCCGGATTCAACCCCATTCGCTACGCTCAGGGGCAGGTGCTGCGGAATACCCTGAGGGCACGATGTCCGGCCTACGAAATATCAAGATCCTCAAATGCAACGAGACTCGGCGGAGTGGTGAACCGAACACCATTCCGCCCTACTGCACTTGCGGTGCTACTCGCGATGGCAAGGGTCCGTCTTTGCGAGGAGCGACGCGACGTGGCAATCTGCTTTTCAATGTATTGGTTGGAGACCTGACGGTCAACTACCTCGCACGGTCCCACAGGGAGGCTTTGCACTCAGGAGACCGGCGAGAACTGAGTGTGTATTTTGTAGGCCGGATTGTTCTTTCAATCCGGCAATATTAGTGAAAGACAACAGAAGCCGGATTCAACCCCATTCGCTACGCTCAGGGGCAGGTGCTACGGAATACCCTGAGGGCACGATGTCCGGCCTACGGCAACTTCGGTGCTCCGAAAAACATCCCAATACGTATCTGTTGTTGAACTAAGCGAATCTTAAAAATTTCCCCAAAAAGTACCAATTTTCTCAAATCTGTAAAAGACGGTGTTATAATCTAAACACTCAAATGAGACGCGCTTTCCACACCCAATCATTCCCCCAAGATGATCAAGGGGTCGTCAACAGTTTTTCGGACAATCTACTAAGGGACACTCATGGCATATTCTGCCTGGCATTTTTTCAGGTACATCAGCGGGCTCAGATAACCCAGACCTTTTTGTGCTCTCGATGTGTTGT
>DIWN01000042.1 GCA_002423495.1 Anaerolineaceae bacterium UBA6105
AGGTCATCCAGGGATAGGCATCGTAAGATGTACCGCCCAATACGATACCGTATTGAACTTTACCTTCGTCGATCAGGGTTCTGGAAAGGTCATAAACTTCTTGCCAGGTGGTGGGAACAGTCTCAACAACATCTTTGTTGTAGAAGAAACCCAGGTTTTCAGTTGCGTAGGGCATACCATAGAGTTTGCCTTCGTAGCTGAAGGCTTTAAGAGCCTGGTCAGTGAACTCGGCGGCTTTGGCACCCAAGTCGAGTTCGGCGATCAGGCCGGATTCGGTCAGGGCAGGCAGTTGATCGTGGGCAAGGACGATGATGTCGGGACCTTCGCCAGCGGGGGCAGCCACGAGGAATTGATCGCGGATGCCAGAGATATTCTCAACAACCACTTCCACACCGTATTCCGCCTGGAACTCAGCGCCGAGTTCGGTCAGAACGGGAGCGCGCTGTTCGTCAGCCCAAATACGCAGGGTGGCAATGGGTTCTTCCACCACAGGCTCTTCAACTACTGGCTCTTCGGTGGGTTCTTCGACAACGGGCTCTTCAACTACGGGAGCTTCCGTTTCGACAACAGGGACCTCTGTTGGAGTGCCGCAGGCACCGAGCAACAGAGTCGCAATCAGGGCGATTGCAATCAATAAATAGCTTTTCTTCATTTCTTTCTCCTTTTGAATTGAAACGATAGAACTGGTTTGGCATTATTGCCATGGTTTTTATATTCCATCCTGAGCTCCTGCCTGGTAAGGTTAGCCTGGGGTCGGTTCCGCCCGGTTGGGGGTCAGGGTGTTTTCAATTTCTGAGCTTGCTTTAAGGTAATCTTCAAGTTTTGCCTTATCAAGCTTGGACATTAACCCATCAACTAGCAATTTGTAGTCGGGGTAGACGCGGTTAAACAAATCGTGCCCTGTTTTTGTCAGGGTGAGCCGATAGCTGCGCCGGTCATTCTGATCTACTTCACGATTAATCATACCATCTTTCTGCATGCCCCTGACGACGCGCGTGGTATTGCTCTTGGTGCAGAGCAGTAAATCACTAAGGTCTATGTAATTTATTCCAGGATTATTTTCAACATGCATGAGTACGTAAAAACGCGGAACATTCAAGCCAAATCGCCCGAGAAAGGCCTTCTCGTGATTGTCGATATGAAGAAAAATCGACTTCAGCGATTTATACAGCTCGAATTTGGTTTGTTGCATCATTGATCGCCCTGAGAGCGTAGTGTACACATCAACTATTTTAACGCCATAATTTTAATTGTCAAGAGACTCACAATAATTATAGGCTATTTTGCCAAAGCTAAATTAATCGTCCAACCTTGATGTTTCGGCAAGTGAGCGGGTTTAATGACCCGGTTTGCCAGATCATGAAGTTGAATAATATTGGAGTGGTGCTATTGTTCAATTTTGGGCATTAAATCGTGCGCATGTACTGGCTGGAGCCCGAACACCAGACATCCTGACCCGATTCGATGCGATACCAATCATTCTTCACTTCATAGACGGACACCACATCATCCCTGATCAGATTGCCAATGATCTTCCAGTTTCTTCCTGGTCCTTCCCGTTTGAATAATGCTGTGACAACACATTGAGCCTTGAAAAGAACGTTTTCTGTTGGCGCGTAATCATTTAGACGCTGCAGATAAGTGCTTTTACCCGAACACCACAACTGCGCGCTTGGATCCACCCGATACCAGCCATCCTTTACCTCATAAACGGACACGATGTCCCCCAAATTCAGGTGTCCCACGACCTTGAAGGCAGGTCCTGGACCATTGCGCTTGTAAAGCGCGCTCACGATGCACTTCGCCGTGAACAAAACCTTGTTCTCGGGTGGAAGAATATCCCCGGTTGGATTTCCAAAATAGCGTATAACATCCGCTTTTTCGCCGTTCCAGCGGTTGTAATCCATGTAATGGCTCACACCGCCGATCGATTTGCACTTATCACCAGTCTGGTGGATCAGGTAGGTGCTAACACCCTTTGGAAGGTAGGGCGGACCATCGTGTTCCTGGGTATAAAAAGGCGCAAGCAGGGGTTTTCGATAAGTCGCCAGCCACCAATCCAGTGTTGGCAAATCGCTTACTGATAGATAAGCATTTACCCAACTTGCCCGCGAATAAACAATTGGAAAAAATCCAGTTCTGGCCTTGCAAATATCCAGGCATTTTTGGGTGGTGGCTGTAATTCTGCTTCTCGGGTTGATCCCCGCTACTTCCAGATCAAGCGCAATGCGATCGTGAGCAAAATTTGCCCTGCCATCCAGCATTTTGAAGAGTGAATCCATCTGTGCCAGGGCGCTTTCTCCAAAATACAACACGTGGTACGCCACACGCATTACATTTATGCGCTTCATCTCCTCCCAGTAATACCTGAACATCGGGTCGGTGTATCCCCAGGAAATACCCGCCCTTGCCGCTACAAAAGTGACTTCCTCCGTGTGATTTTGCACGGCGGTGAAGTCCATCTTTTTGCTGCCATCCTGACTGGACTGGTACTTGCTGATATCGATTCCAAATGCTCTGCTCATACTGCCTCCTGCTATGGTCAGACCTCCTCGTTTAACGAGAACCGTCAACTCAATAGTTGCAATATGAATGCCAGCTGGTATCATGTAATAGGTTGTGGCTGATAGGTGATGGGGAGGGTGTGTATAGCTGGTAGGTAAAAAAGAACGGAACCTGGGTCTCTCTTATTAGTGACCTGAAGAGTTGTCACTGTGTGATTTTTTGTCATTGCGGACGTCTTTTGGGACACGAAGTGTACTATTTCGTAAGCAATCTAAACTCTGCTCAGTGCAAGTCTGATGGAAGAAAGTGAATCAAGCTCTCTTCAGCAATTGCCGCGAATCACCAACAGGCCTTCGGAATAGGAGTTTAGATCGCTTCGTTCCTCGCGATGACAGATTAAAGAACGCTGATATAAGCAAAATCACACTAAGTTTGGCTTGTATCGATAACGGTCAGCAGTTCCTGAGTTGGAAAGTTTGGATTGCTCGTTCCTCGCGATGACAGACTCCAGGCTGATTGATAGTTGGAAGTTAGTAGCTGCTCGTAGGTGGCAGTGGTTCCTATTTGCGTTCTTCCAACCAGGCTTTGACTTTCGCTTTACTGACCGGCAGACTGTCCACCCGCAAACCAATTGCTTTATAAACAGCGTTAGCGATTGCCGGCGGGGTAGGTACAGAGACCAACTCTCCGCTGCCCTTCGCCCCAAAAGGCCCTTCAGAGGTCGGATCTTCCACGATCAGCGATTCTACCGTTGGGCTGTCCTTCATGCGTGGAATTTCATATCTTGCGATTCGGTCGCTCAGAATGATGCCGTTTTCCACTTTAAATTCTTCCATCACGCCATGCCCCACCCCCATCACAACGCCCCCCTCCACCTGGGACTGGAAACCAAGTGGATTAATCACCCTGCCGGCGTCATTCGCCGCGATCACCTGCAGAATTTTCACATCTCCGTTTTCCAGGTCGATGCCAACCTTCAAAGCCTGAGCTGCAAACCCATACGCCACATGTATTTTCCCCCCTTGTTCCAAGGAGTAAGTTTGAGGCGCAGTATAACGCACCTCGACAGAGGTTCCCTCAGAGCTTTTTTCCAGCAAGTCATAGACTTCCTGCCAGCCAATTTGCTTTTCGTCTACAGTAATAGCTTCAGCATTAAACACAAACTGGCAAGGTTCACATTCAAACTTTTCAATCAGCAAAGTTTCTATGCGTTCCTTCAATTCGATCGCGGCTTTTTTCACCGCATTGCCGGTTACATAGGTCTGACGGCTGGCAGTTGTTGGTCCGCCATCCGGAGTAAGATCTGTATCCATCAAGTACACGTTGATATTCTCGGGCGCTATTCCCAGCACTTCCGCGGTGATTAACTGCAGCGTGGTATTCATCCCCTGCCCAATTTCCGACGCTGCCGTCATGACCTGCAGCCTGCCTGCCGGTAGGAGCCGGAGGATTGCGCCGCTGCCGTCATCTGCGCCAGTTCCCAAGCCGGTATTCTTGAAACCAGCTGCCATCCCCCAGCAAGTTACCATTCTCCGCCCATCAATATCCTCTTCCTGTGGTGTCCAGGGGGCAAATATTCCAAGTTCTTCAAGGCGATTCCCAACGGCTTCGAGACACTCGGGCAGCCCAACACTTTCTTCCAGGCGGTCCCCGGTATTCGTTTCGCTTCCCTTGCGCAGTGCATTTATCTTGCGCAAAGCCAACGGGTCCATCCCGAGCTTCTCAGCCAGCATGTCCATGGCTGATTCAATACCAAACATCGCCTGAAGGGCACCAAAGCCTCTGAAAGCCCCTGCGGGAGGGTTATTGGTATACATGGCATAACATTCCGAAAGTGTATTGGGGATGATGTATGGACCGCACGAATGGGTTGTTGCCCTCGTCATCACTACTTCCCCTAAAGAGGCATAGGCTCCAGTGTCACCGTATATTTCAGTCCTGGCAGCAAGCAACTCCCCATTTTTCCTTGCACCCAGTTTCACCTTGATCCAAGTCGCGTGGCGCTTTGGGTGTACCTTCAGGCTTTCCCGACGTGTGAACAGCAACTTGACCGGCTTGCCGGTTGCTTCTGCTAACAAAGCCGCATGGATTTGCCCGGCGATATCTTCCTTCCCGCCAAAGCCGCCGCCAACTTTCTGACCCCTGACGCGCACCTGCCCAGTTGCCAGGCCCAGGGCTTCAGCAACCTGCCGGCGATCCTCATAAGGGATTTGAGAGCCTACATAAAGGTCCATGCCCCCATCTTCACGGGGCACCGCGATGGAACACTCCGGTTCCATGAAAAGATGATCCATGAAAGGTGTGTAGAAATTGTGTTCAATGATCGTATCAGCCTGTGCGAAACCAGCATCCAGATCGCCCTTACCCACCTTGATCTTCTTCAGCAGATTACCCTTATTGTGTAATTGTTCCGCGTCCGGCTGAGCCGCCTGCATCGGGTTACTTATCACTGGTCGGGGTTCAATGCTCATCTTGATAAGTGTTATCGCTTCATCCGCAATTGCCTGCGTATCAGCCGCCACAATTGCAATGGCATCCCCCATATATCTGACGCGCCCATCAATACCTATCAAGATCGACCAGTCTTTTGTATAGATCCCATGCAGGCGTTCATGTTTTAGATCAGCCGCAGTCAATACCGCTCTGACCCCTTCCAGCCGGGTTGCTTCACTCACATCCAATTCTTTCAAAATACCAGAGGGAGTGTCCGCCCGCAGGACACGCGCAAAAAGCATGCCTTCGAATTGAAAATCGTCCGTGAATTTTGCTCCGCCGATCGCCTTCGCCACTGAGTCTGGTCGAATTATCGTTTTGCCCACATAGGTCAGGTCCTGCTTTCCCAGAGAGACCGTTCTCGGTTGCACCGCCGCTCCTGTTCGCAGTGAACTGGCTGCCGCCTGGATTGCCGAGACGATGGCTTCGTAACTGCCGCAACGGCAGACCACGTCGTTCATCGCTTCGCGTATCTCACTTACACTGGGGTCAGGATTTTCGAGCAGTAACGCGTGGGCACGCATCAGTTGTCCTGGCGTGCAAAAGCCGCATTGGATCGCGCCGTGGGTAATGAAAGCTTCCTGCAATGGATGCAGAGCGCGCAGGTCTTCACGTTCATCATGGCGTTCAACCGGTCTCAGTGCACGCAAACCTTCGATTGTGAGAATTGATTTTCCATGGGCTTTGATCGCGCGAGTGATGCAGGATCGCACCGGCTTGCCATCCATCAGCACCGTGCATGAGCCGCAGCGTCCTTCACCACAGCCGATTTTTGTGCCCGTCAAGCCCAGTCTCAGGCGCAGTAAATCGCTAAGTTTTTCGCCCGGTACTTCATCTAATGAATAGCTAAGGCCGTTAACGTTGATTTCCAGCATATTGCCCTCTCAGGTGAGTTTGACAATATTATAAAGGACTTGTGCAAAAGAATGTAAAAACGGTGCTTTTGTAAACCCAAAGCACCTTATACATACCCTCGACACACCAACTGCCTCGTGGAATAATCCATTACATGAAACGCAGAATTCCTCAGCAAAAGAGAAATAAATTATTGCCTGTCTATCTTGTTGGAGCTTTTGTAGTACTGGTGGTTAATTTTATGATCTATCGTGGCATCCGCAAGGAGACTGGGAACCCAATTCTCCTGTCCGCATCCGACGTGCCGCGCATCAGCGCAGCCGATGCAATCGTGGCTGTCAGGGAGCAGGGGGCAATTTTGGTAGATACCCGTACCACTTCTCAATATGAAGCCAGCCACGCTTGGGGAAGTATCAGCATGCCCTTCATTGAAATCGAATCCTGGCTTGAGACCCTTGACAAAGAAGCCTGGCACATCACCTACTGCACCTGACCGGCTGAAAACACGAGCGCCGGTGCGGCGTTCATTATGTTGAAAGATGACTATCGCAAGGTTGAAGCTGTGCTTGGTGGCTATGAAGCGCTGATCGCTGCCGGCTACCCCACTGAACCATAATTCGAATATTTGGTAAATAGTACGAGGGGGTCATGCTGCTGGGAAGGAAGCAAGCAGTACTTGCTCCCGCTGCCTAAGTTTTTTAGTTGATAAAGCGGCTGGACTAAAGCCCAGCCCTACGGTGTGGTTTCCGAAGTGAATGGGTTATGCAAATAGCTTGCTTCTTCCGCGCAGTGTTCCACAGCGAGGCTTCGCACTGGGGACGCCGGCGTAATCATTGAACGATCAATTCTGCTCTGAAAGCTCTTTGTTTTCTCTTTCTAGGCGTTTCTTGAGAGTAACAAGATTCAGGATATAAGCTCCAATGAGCCCAAAGATCACCAGATAGCTAGCGATAAAGTAAGAAAGATTAGTCATCAAGCACCTCCCCAAATTCCAAGGCTTCGGTCTGCGCCCTGAGGGTGTCAAGTTCGGATTCGCGCGCTGCCAGAATGGAGCGATGCCAAAGCAAGGCTGCAAACAGGAAAGTAAAGGCAATGATACTGACCCCCATGGTCTGGTACATTGCGGGGATCATGGCCATGTCGCCCGTGTCAGCACCAAAGATGGTAGGGTGAATGGTGCGAAGCAAGCGCGATGAAAAGAAGGTAAGCGGCACACTGGCAAAGCCAATAATGGCATAAACGGAGCCAAAACGAGCACGTTTTTCCGGGTTGTCCACCCCGCGCCGCAAGAGCAAATAGCCAATGTAAGTGAAAGCCATGATTGTCATGGTAGTCAGGCGCGGATCCCAGGTCCACCAGGTGTTCCAAATGGGTTTGGCCCAGATCATGCCAGTGAAGTTGGCGATTGCAGTGAAAAGTAAGCCGATTTCCACCGCTGAAAACGCAATGTGGTCGAATTTAAGTTGCTTTTTGTTGAGGTAAACGATGCCGCAAACCGCCGCAACCAAAAAAGCCAGCATGCCAATCCAGGCGGCACTGACATGGAAGTAGAACACTTTCTGTACGATGCCCATGTTCAGCTCGATGGGTGCATAAAAGAGCACCATGGCAAAAGCAGCCAGAATCAGCAGGAGGGCTAAAAAGCTGAGAAGTTTTAGATTTTTATTCGCGAATAACATATTCAAACACCAAAATAGATACTGTGGTGACAATGATACCGTAAGCCGCCAGCAAAACCAACCAGGCCTGCACATTCACCAGCGGCGCGCCGGCGAGAATGCCGCCCGCCGCTTTGACGACTGCCATGTTGACGGGCATCAGGATGGGGAAGAGCAAGATGGGCAAGAGCAGGTCGCGCATGCGGGTCTGCACGGTCATCCCGGCAATCAGTGTGCCAGCCGCGCTGTAGCACCAAGCGCCCAGCACCAAAACCAGGATGAAGCCTGCATTAAAAAGGGACTGGTTATAGAGCAGGGAGTAGATGGGCA
The DNA here is from genome assembly GCA_002423495.1 of Anaerolineaceae bacterium UBA6105. Lineage (GTDB taxonomy): Bacteria > Chloroflexota > Anaerolineae > Anaerolineales > Anaerolineaceae > Mesolinea. The sequence goes on from DIWN01000042.1 coordinate 7,842, forward strand.
GGATCAGAAGGCTGACGAAGAGCATCACGAGCCAGTTGGTGAGCATCTTGCCAAAGTAAATCGCTGAGACGTCCGGCACGGCCATGACCAGCGCGTCAAAACAGCCCTGGTCCTGTTCGGACGTAAAGGAGCGATTGAGGCCGAGCGTGCCGGCAAAGACAATCACAACCCAGATGATACCAGAGGCAATTTCAGCGCGATTGACGGGCGAGAGTTCAATAGCATAGTTGAAGATAAAGAGAGTCAGGATGGCAAAAGCAAACATGGCAGTGAGCATGTCTTTGCTGCGCCATTCCTGCAGAAGATCTTTCCAGACCAGGGCGCGGACTGAATGCAACCAGTCTTTCATGCCGCTGCCCCCTTTTGCGCGGACACAGGCTTGGCAAGCTTCTGCGCAAGCCATGTCTCAATGTTTTCGAGCGAGAGATTTTGGTTTGTGAGTTCATCAGAAACCCTCCCCCTGGCAAGAAACGCAAAGCGGCTGCTGATCGGCAGGGCATGCGAGAGATCGTGGGTGGTCATGAGAATGATGCGACCCTGTTGTTTTTGTTCAAGCATAAGCTGATTGAAAGTCTGGCTGCCTTGCAGGTCAAGACCGGTGTAGGGCTCGTCCAGGAGCAGGATGCGTGGGGAGTGGAGCAGCGCCCGGGCGATAGTAAGGCGCTGTTTCATGCCGCGGGAGTAGGCTCTGACCGGTTTGTGCGCGAAACGTTGCATTCCGACCCGCGCCGATGCGGCTTCGAGAGCAGTTTTGTCATCTGCCACCTGGTAGAGACGGGCATAGAAGCGCAGGTTTTCAATGCCCGTGAGATGTTCATAGAGGAAGGGCTGATGCATGACCAGACCAATATCATGACGTGCATGAGGTTCAGCATAGTCAATCTGCTGATTCTCCAGCCAGACAGAACCGGCTTCGGGTCTGAGTAGTCCGGTAAGGATCCTCAACAGGGTGGTTTTACCTGCGCCGTTACGGCCAAGCAGGCAGAGCAGCTCGCCCGGTTTCAGTTCCAGGTCAAGCGAATTCAGGACGTGGTGCTGACCAAACGATTTGGATACCTGTCGAATCGCGAGGCTCATGAACAGGATAACTCCGTCTCATACTGTTCGTCGTCGCCAAGTTGAAGCGATTTCCAGGGCAAACTGGCTGCCAGAGCCGCACCCAGAACCATCAAAAGCGCGCCAATCCACATAAAGTTGACCAGGGGATTATCAGAAGCCTGGATGGTGACATAGCCCATCATGCTGTTGTAATCCAAAAGGAGGGTGTAGAAATCCCCTCGTAAAGTGGATTGCTTATCGGGAATACTGATGTATTGACCGCGGCTTTCGTAAAGGTGCTGCCCGGGATAGAGCTTGGCGACAGCTTTGCCATCCTTCCATAGGACAAGTTCGGCCTCAATCGTCAGGTATTCGGGGTTTTCGTACTCCGTGGTGAGTTGGACGAATTCCACATGATAGGAACGCAGAGGCATTTTATCGCCGGGGATCATAGTACCCTGGATACTTCCTGAGAGACCTTCCATTCCCACGATACCGAGGGCAATCAGCAGAACACCAGCATGGACAAACCAGGCACCATGGCGCGCGCGCAGACCCCACCAACGTTTGCCTGCCTCGCGCGGAGTTTTGCAATCCCGCAGGCTAAGAGCCAGCATAAGCAGCAGGCCAAAAGCAACCACGAAGAGCACCAGCAGCGCCAGCCAGGATTTTATCAGGAAGAAAAATGACGTGACTGTCAGGAGAATAGACAGGATCAGGGGGATGACAGCTGATTTTCCCAGTTGCCTGATCGCGTTAATCGTCCAGGCACTAAGCGGACAGACTGCCATCAAGGTCGCCAGAAGAATGAAAAGTGGTGTGGCGGCTTTATCGAAAAATGTCCTGTCAAGCCCGATCTGAGTGCCAGTGAGCACGCCAGTGATGAGGGGGTAAACCAGACCGTAGAAACACACAATCGTGAGAGCGATCAGGACAACGTTAGTGTAGAGGAAGGCTGCATCGCGGGTGACCAGTGAAGTGAGCTCCCAGCCTGACTGGAGCCGACGCCAGCGCCAGGCAAGCAGGGCAACCGAGACCATAAACAGGGTCAGGGTCAGAAGCGTGAGATGAAGGGAAATATTGCTCTCTCCAAAGGCATGCACAGAACTGAGCAAGCCGGCACGGGTGATGAGAATACTGAAAATGATCAGGATATAAGTCAGAAGGATAAGGACAAAGTTGAAGCGTTTGAAGATTTTGCGCTGCTTCTGCAGCAAAAGGCTGTGCAGCAAACCGGTGCTGGTGAACCAGGGAATCAATGAGGCGGTTTCAACCGGGTCCCAAGCCCAGTAGCCACCCCAACCGAGTACATCATAGGACCACCAGCTGCCCAAAACGATCCCAGCGGTCAGCAGGATCCAGGCAGAAAGCAGCCAAAGACGGGTCTCGCCGAGTAGACCCTCCCCAGATTCACCTCTTATCAGGTAAGAGATGGCAACGCAAAAGGGTACCAGGAAGAGGGCAAACCCAAAGTAAAGGATGGGCGGGTGTATGACCATGCCCCAGTGACGCAAGAGAGGATTCAGCCCAAAGCCGGAAATTCCGCCGTAAACGCTCGCACCCGCAGCAGGTGAAAAAACCCCTTCGAGGATGTTGCCTGATTCGGTCAGCCAGACCCGGCTGAATGGATTTTCAGCAAAGAGCGAAAGTGCGCCAAAGAATAGCAGGTTCAAAGCAGTGAACAGAAAGGACCAGCCATCCTGGATCTGACGGCGAACATGCAGCGAAAGGAAGAGGACCAGGTTGAGGGTCCAGCCCCAGAAAAAGAGTGACCCGGCCTGACCACCCCAGATTGCTGTCATTTTAAGGATGGTAGGCATGACTGAATTCACCACAGAAACAACATAAGAGATGGTGTAATCCTGCAGCACTTGCATCGCCATCAGGGTAAGAACACTAAGGGTATGCAGTCCGAATGAAACGCTTGCCAGAGTAACAATTGATTCTGTCAGAACAGTCTGGCGTTTGATGAGCTGGAAAATGGTGAGTATCAGAGCAACGAGCATCGCCAGCATGGAAGCGGCAAAGGAAATTAGACCAAGGTAGAACATATTAACCTTTTCAGACGGATTAGTTGCCGACCTGGTTTGGCAGGTCGGACTCGTATTTTGAGGGGCATTTAAGCAGCAGCTCTTTTGCCTGGAAAATGCCGTTGGCGTCGAGAGAGCCCGAGACGATTGCCTGGGCTTCATGCTTCAGGAGGTCTGGCTTGACGCCGTTATAGTGGATGGTAATCCGAGGAAGGGAAGGATCTGCAGCTGCTTTTTCCAGCACCAAGGCCATTCCTCCCATCTCCTTGATAATCCTATGATCACCGGGGATCTGGGCTACCTCAAAAGTCAGATCGAGGGTTTTGGGGTCATAGACGATACTATCACCCAGCACCACACCCGACATGCGAACGTTACGACCGGTCATATCGACTTCTCCAGACCGGAGCTCGGAAACTGTCAAAAAATATTGCGTACTGGAACGAGTCGTGGCAATCAGCAGAGCAATCAGGGCGACCGCAATCACCAGCACAGCAATAATAGTTTTACGATTTGTTTTTTTCAAAGAAAATCCTCTGTTTTTATCTATTCTAACGTATTAATTAACGGTCTTGATTCCACCTGCAGTGGGTTTTTGTTTTCAAATAATAGATCCGGCATAAAAAACCTTGGTGTAAAGATTGTTATTTTTTTCACACATTGACAGCCCACCAGATACATATATAATAATCTTAGTATTATTATTTTACGATGTATCGTGACGAACAATTTTTGAGGAGATTACCAAATGAAGAAAAAAAGTTTTTTTTTACTGATTGCTGTGTTTGCAGCGGCGCTTTTAGTGTGGGTAGGTTGCGCGACATTACAAACTACTGATGTCGCAAGCGCTTCAATTGAAGACGTTACCGCCAAGTGGGAAGGGTCAGGTCACGCCGACATGACTTCCGAAGCCTTCAATCATTGGAATGAAGATGATCCAGCTGAAGTTCCTGCTAATTGCGCAAAGTGTCATAGCACCTCCGGTTTCCGTGATTATGTGGGGGCTGATGGCTCTGCAGCTGGCTCAGTTGAGATGGCTGGAAAAATTCAGGATCCTGTCAGCTGCACCGCCTGCCATAGTACAGCCGCGCACGAAATGGATTCGGTGGCATTCCCCTCCGGTGTAGAAATATCTGGAACCGGCTCATCCTCAGCCTGCATGACTTGCCACGGTGGCATGGGATCAGGCGTGGCAGTTGCAAATGTAACAGACGGACTGCCGGAAGATGAACCAATTGGCGACCAGGCGATTATGGGTAACCACTATTTCGCAGCTGCTGCTGTGCGTGCTGGCTCTGATGGCGGCAATGGCTTTGAGTACGAAGACCAAACTTACGTTGGCACCTTCACTCACGCTCCTGGTGTAGAAAGCTGTGCCACCTGCCATGATCCGCACACGCTGCATACTCGCAAACCCGAGAATTCTGACACAAATCTTTGCCAGACCTGTCACTCTGAAGTGGCTGGTTATCAGGATTACAAGACTGTCACCATGTCCAAGGTTGATTACGATGGCGATGGAGCTGTTGAGAGCATATACGATGAAATTGAAGGTATGAAAGTTGTGCTGCATCAGGCTATGAGCCAGTATTCAGCCAACGTTGGCGATGGAACCATGTTTGGTTTCTACGGAGAGGCGTATCCTTATGCCTTCATCGATACCAACAAAGACGGACAAATTTCTGAAGATGAGGGCATATTCCCGAACCAGTACAAATTGTTCACACCTCGTCTGCTGAAGGCTGCTTACAACTACATGTTTACTGTCAAAGAACCAGGTGCCTACATTCACAACGGTAAGTACGTCCTGCAATTGATGTTTGACTCGATCGAAGATCTTTCTGCGGTAAGCGGCGTGACCACAGACGGTCTGACAAGACCTTAGGCAGCCGAAAGGAAAATGGATAATCCCATGAAATCTGCAACAAAAAGGGTCATTTTTTACATAACATTCTTCGTCTTGCTGCTTCTACCGGCAGTTGCGATGTTGATTGTCTGGATCCCCCGCGACTTAATCGTCAATATTTCCGTTCTGCTGGGCTTCATCGGTATGGCACTGGCTGGTCTTCAGTTGATCCCCATTGCCAAGATGAACTGGCTGGCCGACGCACTGGATATGGACGGGGTCTACATCTCGCATCACATTCTGTCGATATTTGCTATTGTACTGGTGCTGCTTCACCCGGCAATTCTGTTAATTACAGACAAAGTCTTTCGCACCGGTTTTACCCTCAATTCAGGTTGGATCGGTCTGGCTGGATTGGTCCTGATCGGTCTGACATCTGCCCTCCGCAAACAGATCAAGCTGGGCTATGTAAGCTGGCTGGGAATCCACAATCTGTTGACAGCAGCAATTTTGGTGTTTGGCCTCTGGCACATGTTCAAGGTCAGCTACTACATGCAGCTCCCGCTCGTGAAGTGGGTCTGGTTCCTGGAAATAGCGATTTGGATTTTGTTGATCATCTATATCCGCGTAATTCACCCAATGGAAGTGGGTAAAAAACCTTTCAAAGTCGAGTCGGTGGAAGCGGAACCCAACGCTGTTTACACGCTCAATCTACTGCCCGATGGACACGATGGCATTCCCTTCAAGGCCGGTCAAATTGCCTGGATCAGCACCGGGAAAAGCCCATGGGTCTTGAGCCGCAATCCTTTCAGCTTTGCGGGTTCTGATGTCGCCCCAGGTGGTCGCTTACGGTTTGCGATCAAAGAAGCCGGTGACTTTACCAGCTCCATTAAAGACCTCAAACCAGGAGACCGTGTATTCGTGGATGCTCCTTACGGACAATTCGATCTGAACAAGGACAACACTAAGAAAGGCGTTGTATTAATCGCGGGTGGTATTGGCGTGGCGCCAGTCATGTCGATCGTCAACACTCTGGCAGACACCAATGATCAGCGTCCCGTGTTTGTGTTTTATGGGGATTACAATGAGGATACCGTACTCTATCAGGACGAGTTTGCCGCAGCCGCAGAGAAGATCGATCTGAAACTCTTCACAGTGCTCGAAAAACCGCTGAGTGAGGCCCACCCCTACCCCGGTTACATCACATCCGACCTGATGGCCAGTGTTCTTCCAGAAAATTACAAGGATTACTTCTTCTTTGTTTGTGGACCGGCGCCAATGCTAAGGGCTATGGAAAAGAATTTTGTCAATCTTGGGATTGCAAAACACAACATGTACTTTGGTATTCAGTCAAGCCAGGTTCAAATCGAAAACTTTGAAATGGCATAAGATAACTTTTAGTCAAAAAGACCGCGAAAATTCGCGGTCTTTTTTTTCCTTGAGCTATTGCTAAGAAAGCCATTTAATTGACCTCTTCACTGAACTATGCAAAGAGGATACAGAAATTCGGGGTAATCTGAATTTTGGCTTGATTTTTTGACGCTGGAGGGCAATACAATTAGTACACCCATCCACTATTCCCTCCCCCTGGGAATTCTTGCTTCCTTATCCGGATTTCTGATCTCCTTTTCGATGTCGATAATTGGGTTGAAAACCTTTACCTGATGTTTCATGCATTCCACATCTGCTTCTGTTCGAATTCAAAACAGCAATACAAAGCCATTTTGTCATTTTGAGACTATCGTTATAAGTACTTATAGCTATACGCATTAATAGGCGGTTGCTTTGGCCGCTTGTCAAAGCATTCCGGGGAATAATTGTGCCCATGGGCACAGTTCTGGTGCTGTCACGGTTGGAAGTTGGTGTTCTCCTTCAAAGATGTGAAGATCCTTAAGCCTCCCTATTGTGCTTTTCTGGTGGGATCAACGCGAGTAAACAAGCTGCCTGGTGCTAACTAATTTTTCTGGCCTTCATCAAGGGGGAACCGCACCAACCTGGGCACTTACGGGAACCCATTGGGCGGCCAGACATTTTATGAGCTCGAGCGAACCGTTTTGTGATTTAAGGCAATTAATTCAAGTGGGTGAATGGCCTGGGAGGTATCCTGCTCAGCTTGAAAAGCAAAACCCGACCTTAAGCGGTCAGGGTCGAGGTCGGGATGGGTAATCCAGCCTCCTGTTCTCATCGGTCTCCAGATCGCCTGAGTGTTTTGACCGTCGGGTCTGCTCTGGTCTGGGGAACCATATTTCACCAACATTTGGTGCGAAGTCGATGACCCTGCAAAGCCTTAGCTTGCGGGGTGCCTCGACCTGACAAGATCATCCGGTAGCAATGATGCAGACAGCAACTAAGCAGTTGTAGAACTGACCTGCCTGTTCCTTGCAATTATCTTTTGGCAACTAAAGGTTGTGTTTGCCCTGAAGGCTGTAAACAATCACCACGGATAATACCTGAATGATCTAACCCGGCTGGACAGCATTGCGGATTAAACTCCTGAAGAGCCCAATCAGCTACGCACCTTAGATAGAGGACGAAAAACCAGCCGTTGGAACGGCTGGTTTTATTTTGTACTTCGGTTCCCTCGTACTACTTCAGGCTTTCCAGGCGCTGCTTCAAAGCGGCGGTCAGGGTCTCCATGCGGGCGACCAGCTGGCGGGCTTCTTCGCGGTCTACGTCCCCCAAGAGGGCGTCTGCAATTGATCCAGGTTTGTCATCCGCAGGCAGGTCTTCAATACCATTAAGCAAGCGGCGCAGACTGCGGGCGGATTTGGTGGTGGGGTCCAGAGGTATCCGCACCTTGCGGCCAATCTCTTGCCCGGATTGGCGCTCCAGGAAGGCATGCACATCCTGGTAGGTGCGCCCCTCATGATTGGCATAAAACGCAACCGCATCAGACCAAAGCGCGCGATCATATTGCATGATTTCGCGTAAGACCCGTTCTGGCATTTCGGATTTATCAGCAAGCTCGAGTTCTTTTTCATCCAGCTCAAAATATTTCATCAGCCTGCCATAATACGTGCGTTCCATCTGAAGGGTTCTCTGCAGCAGATCCCTGGTTTCGTCATCAAGACGCACATCTGCAACACGACGGAAGAAAGCGCTCTCAGATTCCGTCTCACCCGGTTGGATCTGGTGCGATTCAAGCACCAGGCGGGCAGCTGCCCGGGCTTTGCCGACCGGAGTCAGGGCCTTGTAGGCCATGTTTTCAGCGATTTGTTTTTCAATCGTTGGTTGATTATCAATCAATGCCAGTACGTATGGCTCGGTGACCTGACCCTCAAGTACAGCCTTAATTGCGGTTGCCCAGAAGCGTCGTTCACCAGTCAGCATCCTGAAAACATCGTGCCCATTTTCGTTTACGACCTGCCCGGTGACTGGTTTAATTTGACCCGTATCGTGCAGAGAATCACCCAGCATGGTAAGTTCACTGATTTCCTGTGCGATCAGGCGATCGTTGCGCGCTAATTCAAACCAATTGCGGACCACTTCATTCCAGCTTGTCTTGCCAGCATAAAAATCCTTGCGGAGCGTAAGAGGAAGAATCAGGCGCGCCTGGAAGCGATCAGGGCGGACCATCGACAGTGGGACGCGATAAACACTCTGACGGTGATTGACCATCTTGGGGGTGTTTGGGTTGTAATCCTCTTGCGTTTCAGCACTGGCGTTAAAAGCATCAGAAGTAGCGCTTATCAGGTTGTCGAAGCGGGGTTTTTCAGTTTTTGCCATGGTTTCTCCTCAAGTTTTTTCCGGATCCGGTTAAAGTGGCAAGATGTGCCCATGGGCACATCAGGCTGCCCCGAGTTTGCCCAAAACTGCGTCGACCAGATTGGATAGGCAGCGATACGCCTGTGATTTCTCCGGACAGTATGAAAACACGTCATAGCCGGCTGTGGTAGCAGCAGAAATATCCGCCAGGTCTTTGATGTAGGGCAAGAGAATTGGCCCATACATGCGTTCCATGTCTTCGATCACATCGCGCGATTGCCGCCGGATCATCCTGAAACGCGAAGGGATAATGCCGAGCACTTCAAGGTCTGGGTTAGTGGTTTTGCGCACATTTTCGACCATGCGCAGGATGTCTGCCAACCCGATCAAACTGAGTCCATCCGGCTCAATAGGGATCAAAACGTGACTGCTGGCAACCAGGGAATTCATGGGCAACATACCGGCTGAAGGGGGATTATCGATAATGATGTGTGAGTAATCATCGCGGATGGGTTCAAGAAAATAAGTCAGTTGGAAGTCGGGGTCTTCACGTCCTTTAAGAGCGGCTTCCAAGCCCTCCATCCTGGCCTTGTTGGTGCGGAAAAGTTTTACCTTCTCACTGCGTTTACGCGGGAGAAGGGAATCAACTATCAGTGATTCGCTGGCTCCGTAGCCTTGCTCCAGTGCCTGGGGATAGTTATTCTCTGCTGTGATAATGGGGATGAACCTGTCATCAAAACCACCGCCCATGGCAGTTATCGTGGCCGAAAGCTGGTCGTCCATGTCGATCAGCAGGACTGGTTTGTTGCCCGGCTTTCGGGAACCGTGGGTAGCCAGACCAGCAGCCAGATTTACACTAATAGTGGACTTGCCAACCCCACCCTTGCGATTGATCAGAGATATAATAGCCATTTGACCCTCATCCGATTCTTGTAATAATCCTGCACCTTTTCATTTTACCTTAGTTTTGCAATTTTTCAAGTTGGTCTTGCTTTGTGAATCTTTTTTATCCTCCACTTTACTGAACTAAGCTATAATATTTAAGTACTTGACTTAACTCTGCGCAAGTGCTAAGCTACAAGCAACAAATAATACGGTGGTGAAGATGTTAACCAGCTCTGATTTTTTGCATGCTCAATTCCTTGAAAACCCTTTCAGGCGTCACAGTGACACGCGTTTCTTTTACCCAAACCTGGCTGAACAGCGCAAGGTGCTCGAGGTGGCTCATGGTTTCATTGCAGACCAAAAAGACCCCTCCAAAAACCTGGGCGTGATCGCCGGGCCAAGCGGAGGTGGAAAAAGTATGCTGGCAATGAAGCTGGCGGAAACTCACTTCACCTTCGACCAGAGAGGGCAAGTGTTGGGGCTCTATATGAACACCAACACCCTTACCGAACCGCGTCACTTCCTGATGGCCGTGATCGAAACATTGTCTCTCCCTTCTTCTAGGTCCAACGCCAATCGGATTGAAAGTATTTTTGAGCGGCTGGAAAATAGCAATGACCAGCTCTTGATCGTGCTGGACGGTCCACCGATTGACCAGGATTACCTCAACCAGATGCTGGCCTGGTCGGTAGAACACAACAAAAAAATCAAAACCATCATCTTCTTGCAGGATATCAACAACAACACCAGCAACATTGGTTCCCTAAACCAATTCCTGGGTTTGTACGTGCCCTTCCGTGCACCTGAAGTAATCGAAGTTGCCTCCCTGCTCTATGCACGCATGATGTCCGCCGGACATCCAGATCCGCTGAAGTTGATCCCACAGGAAACTATGTTTAGCCTGGCTGAGGAATCACATGGCTCGCTGAGTGAAGCTCTTCGCCTTGGCAGTGAACATTTGGAGAAACTGCTCGAAGATCAAAAAGGCAGTCTGCAAATGGGTGGTTTCCCGTTCCGCCCAGGTGCTGGTGAGTAGGATTAGCGTTTTTTGACCGGAGATGACCGGTAAAATAAAAATGAAAGAAAACGGCTGGACTGAGATCTTAGAATCCTTGGCTGGGCTGGAAAATGATCAGCTTCAGGGGTTATTAGATTCTTGCAATCTCAGTTACGACGGCAACTTTATCATAAAGGCAGAAGAATCCGTTTATTCAAGTCTGTGTCAGTACTATCCCCTGATCGAAACACTTGTTCAGGATAAAACCGGGAAACATTTACTCCTGAATCTGGAAAAAAGTGTGCCCACGGGCACAGATTCGACCTCTATACAAGTCGAAATCGCTGCCGCTAACGTGACGGATGCGATCCTGAAACCGGATTCGATCGCTGCCGTTCCCTCTTATCTGCTGCGTTTTGTCCCCTACTTTGGTTCCTCAGCGGTGTTGATCGCCACCGCCCTGCGCCAGGCGTTCTATCGAGCCTCACGCGAGCACGGTGCTGATCAACTTTATCCACGCCAGGATGACAGGGTCACGATCAATGTCCAGTCTCTGTTGAAAACTCTGGGAAATGTTTTCAGCAGGGCAAAATTTTTCCGGATCTTTCAGCAAGGTGATATGGATTGGTTTGTGCAAAGGGCTGAACCAAAACACCGCGTCGCTAATGGGCGCATCCAGCGCGAACCCAACACTTATCTCTATCGGGGATTGGTCCTTACCCCTGGTGACGCACAGGACCTCTACGAGTGGCTGCTTGCTGAAGGCATCTTGCTTGATCCATTGGCAGTGCTTTCCAAAGCCATCACCATCCCCCGGGACCAAATTCTTACCTTCCCTTATCGCCTGCCGTCTGAAAACGAGTCTGCCCTCTTCACCGAGCCAGCCAGCGTGCACCAGGTTGTCAGCCGTGCCCTTGCGCCTAAAACTTTGGACCCCACTTTGGCCGGATTGTGCGACCGTTTAGCAAGTCATTTGATACGCCCTGAAAGCTTTTTAGCAGTTCCATGGTACTGGTTCCAGCGGGTTTTGCCCGAATTGGGAGATGACCTAGGGGTGCTTTACCTGATGTGCAAAAGCTGTTGCTATGTGGATTGGGCTCGCGGGAAAGACCGCAACACCTTTTGGGTGCCTGGCGGTCTGCCTACCCTGCAAGGCTGGATCCGCTCGGAAACCCTCCCCAAACGCATTCCCCTCTCCAAACCGAGTAAACGCGGTCGCCCGAAATCCAATCAAGTCAACCCCGACTCCGCCTACACCAGGCAGTGGCGGCAGTCAAATCGCGACCTCGCCAGCCAATACCTCTGCCGGCTGGACACCCGAAGCAGTGAAAACGGCACCGACTGGCAGCTGAAGGTTTCTGATGTTCAACTTACAGCAGCTGACGAATCCTTGAAACAAGCGCTTTATGCCTTCCTGTTTGCCCCTCCCGACCCGGTCAGCCCGGAATTGCTCAGTGATTATGCCTCCAACGAGCAATGGCAGCGTCTTTTATTGAGAAACGCTGAAGCCAATCCTTTGCAATTATGTCATTTTGAGACATTAGTAAAAGCAGGAATATGTCAGAATGAGACCTTAACTCCCGAGCAAATTTGTCACTTTGATACCTTAGTGGATGGATTAAATTATTATTTTGAGACTCTCGTTGAGGCAGAAATTTGTCAGTTTGACACGATAATTAATATACTTAATAAGCTTAAATATGCCCCCTTCTTCAAGCAAAAAATCATTCCAACCAAAATAACCCCACAGCTGGGCGGTTGGATTTTTGAGAACTTCGATGGATCTTCTGAAAATTCGGAGAAGGACTGGGATTACGAGAAACTGATGGGTGGAATCAACCTCGGATTGCGGAATAAGATCCAAAAATTGGGAGCTGAAAAGAAATTCCTGGCCTGGCTGATTGCCGGGAGCCTGAACGCAGATATCCACAGTCCTCTAAGTTTTGCAATTGCCGTGACGCTTGAAAACCAGCAACACCCGGTCCCGCCAGCCGTCCTCCTGGCTGAGCTGCCAGCAGATGAACTGAGCAAATTACTAAAGAAAACCATCAGCAGGATTAAGCAAAATTACCTGGGTCCAGTGATGAATAACGGTGCGGCAAGCGAGGACCTGGAATCCCTACTGCAATCAACCCCGGATAGACAGCAACGCCTGAAGCTGCTTCGCCGCCTGGTAGATGCCCTGGGCTTGGAAGCCTGACCCCTTTTTTGACATTGACCATTTTTGTGCCTGCCCTGAGCAGGCATTGAAGGTTTAGCCAGCAGCGCTTGCAGCTGCTTCGCCTTCTGGCAAGCCCCCTGCGTTTGGAAGCCTGCCCCGCTTTTGATGTTTAATATTTTTCGCCAACCCGTGCGGGTTTTGAGGGTTAAGACCCCTGTCCGAATCAGGAGAATTTATTGGAAGGCCGGATTGAAGTTTCCTTTCCTGGCTGAAATAGGGGAGGGGTTCCCAGGATTATTGACTGGTGGCTTGCCAGAAGTGAAGATCTGGTGAGGCGTGTTTGAGTAACGCGGGGTTTTTGAGCTTGAAGACTAAAAATATGCGTATAGCCACAACATAGAAATTTGTAGGTGAGTGTACGAATGAGGGGAGCTCTCACGAGTGAGGTAAAGACAAAGGATATTTGAGCCCTTATGATGCGCGTAGCCATTAGAACAAAAGTGAATATTGTGCTGGAATAGAGAAGGGGAGGTGGAAATCGATCATTACGCACTCATAAAAAGAATAGTCTTGCGTATAGCCTTAAGCTAGATTTTTGGAAGGTAATTTAGTGGGGTGGGTGAGGAATGGATTCTGTTCGCTTGGGTGATTAATTTAAAGCACCAATAATTTGGAAGGATGAAATAAGGAAATATTGCAGGATTGAAGTTCTTTTTGATCAAGCCGTTCCTGGTTCTGCTTATAATATTGTGTAATCATAAATCTGTATAGAGAGGTCGAAGTGTCCACATCTACATTCATCATCAGAAATGAAATCCCCGACGATTATGCCGTGATTAGCGATGTGACCGCTCAGTCATTTCGCCCTCTGGGCTTCGACACACTCAACGAGCCCTTCATCATTGAAGCGCTGCGGGAAGCTGACGCGCTCACGATCTCACTGGTCGCTGAGATTGATCATCACGTGATCGGTCATATCGCGTTTTCTCCCGCAATCATTTCCGATGGAACCCCAGGTTGGTATGCGCTTGGACCAGTGTCTGTGCTGCCTGAGTATCAGCGGCAGGGAATTGGCAGAGCCCTGATCTGGGCAGGTCTCGAGCGGCTCAAAGCCATGGGCGCAAGCGGCTGCTGCCTTGTGGGTCACCCGGAGTATTACGGCAAAGTCGGGTTCATCCACCCGAATGGATTTTCGTATGAAGGAGTACCCCAGGAATTATTCTTTGCTATCTCTTTTGATGGGCAATATCCCCAGGGTACCGTTGCTTTCCATGAAGGCTTTAAGGCCGAGGCTTCCCCCGAAAGTTGATTTGTAAATTTGACCTGATTTTTTGCATAAACTGAGGGAGATGCTCTTAGCTGAATACCCATCACGATTACCGGGAGAATGCATTCCCATGACCGCCTTTGGGCAAGGGTATAATCAGTGCATCACAAAAATACTGGAGGCTTTTAATGGATTATGCCTTGATTATGGCAGGCGGAGCCGGTACTCGTTTGTGGCCGCTGAGCCGTGAACATCTCCCCAAACCCGCCCTTCGTCTTTATGGCGATAAAAGTATGTTTGAAATTGCAGTTGAAAGGCTTTTGCCTTTGTTTTCCCCGGAACAGATCCTGGTAGTAGCCAGCGCAGATCACAACCGGGTTTTGCATGAGCAAGTCTCATCCATCCCCGAAGCCAACTTTATTGTTGAGCCGGAAGGTCGGGGAACGGCACCGGCAATTGGATTGGCAGCAATCCACCTGGAAGCGCGTGATCCCGAAGCAACCATGGCGGTCCTGACAGCTGATCACGTCATTGGCAAACCAGAGGTCTTCAGGTCAGTTATCAGCTCTGCCCTAGCTTTTGCCAAAGAAGAATATCTGGTTACTCTTGGCATCAAACCTACCTGGCCGTCGACCTCCTATGGATATATAGAGCAGGGAGAACTTCTGGGCGAGAAACTTGGTTTCAAGGCATACAGGGCGGAGCGCTTTGTGGAAAAGCCAATTGCCCAGAATGCCCAGCGGATGGTTAACCTGGGGAAATACTCCTGGAATAGCGGCATGTTCATCTGGCAGGTAGATCGCATTATGGGGGAGTTCAAGTGGCAAATGCCCGATTTATACGCGCGTCTGATGCGCATAGCCGAAACAATCGGCACTGAGCAGTATGAAGCTGTTCTGCGCGAATTGTGGCCAGGAATTGCCAAACAGACGATTGACTACGGCATCATGGAAAATGCCAAACGAGTGATTGTGTTGCCGGCAGATATGGATTGGCTGGATGTGGGAACCTGGAACAGCCTCAAGACGGTGCTTAGCTCGGATGAGAAGGGCAACAGTATCAGTGGCGAAGTAGTCATTCAGGACTCAGAAAATTCGATGGTGATTGGCGGAAAGCGACTGGTGGCAGCGATCGGGCTGCAAAACCTAATTGTTGTCGATACGCCAGACGCGCTCCTGGTGTGTGATATGGCTCACGCCGGAGAGGTAAAGGCTTTAGTCGAGCATCTCAAAGAACTTGGTCGTCAGGATCTGGCTTGATAATTCGCAGTGCCTGAGCTTTTTGAGTGAGGGCAAACGAAACCTGGCTCCATCTAACTTTTCCTTAAATAAATAGTGCCTAGATCAAAGACTCTCTTTGGTGTGGGCACTATTTGCTGAGGCTGCTTACGCAGACATACCGTTATTATTGCCTCTATCGCGCTTCAAGTACCTTGATTTTGTAGAGTTCCTCCACTGCCAGCGCAACTTTGGTTACCGAAGCATCGCGCGTGGTGGGATAGACAAAGTAGGTGTCCTCCAGCGTGCTGACGTCGATGCAGTCCATTTTTTTGTCAATGTAGTTGTATTCAGTATGGATCGAATACAAAGAGGGGACCATCTTCACGACTTCGAACTTGTCACCCAAATATTCTCCGCGCAGGATGATCCCGTCCATGTCGTGCTTGAACCAGCCCTTACCCATCTGAACAAAACCATCGCTGTTGGGCAATGAATCCACCAATACCTCACATTCCAAGGCATAGGTGCCGGCTTCGACCTCGCGCCGAACATTAGCCCGTTCCCATTCATACCAGTCAGGGGGGTGGGGGAATTCTGTGTCGCCTTCAATAGCCTGGAGCTGACCGTACTCAGTCAATTGCCAGCGTTTGCCGCAAGCTTCGCAGAAAATTTCGCTACCCTGGCTGTTCATGCGGTATTCCGTCTGGCAATGGGGGCACTGGTAAAGCACGCGATGCAACCCTTCAGCGCGGTCAGGGGCGTCCTGAACGATTTTATTTTCGAATTGCCAGGCAAAATCGTCGTATTCAAAACCTGCTTCAACCCGCTGCTGGATGGTTTTTGCGTCGAGCTTTTCCACTTCCTCCTGGGTAAGCAGAAGTTTTAGTTCTGTGGAGGTTGGAATGCCGCGGTTGGTTTGATTCCAAGAGGGTTCGTTGATGTGATGTCCGTGTGAAATCAAGGTTACGACCGGAACTTTTAGAAAGCGGATCATTTTGCCCAGAGATTCCGGCAATATCGCGTCCGTGCCGATCAGCGAATAACGGGCTTCAGGGTAATAGGCAACGATCTGGTTCTGTTTTAGCAGTTTGACGGTCTGCCGGATCAACTCGAGATCGTTGACGAATTTGCGTTTGGCAATACAGCCAACTTCACGCATGATCCACTCACGCCCGATGAAGCCGTCCAGCGCAACAACGTAGTTGGCACGCTTTGGGAAGATGGCAGCGGTCATGACTTTAAAGTCGAAAAAACTGTTATGGTTGCACATCAACAGGTAAGGAGGTTTTACGCCCTGCAAATCGCGGTAAAAGTGCGTTTTATGCTTCCAGACATCAGGATAACTGAGGAGCCAGGTTAGCGGCATCAGGTATCTGGCCTGGGGCTTGACTTCTTTGAAGAAATCATAGCGCGGGAAGTCGGCCATTTTTGTATTGGCCAGCTTCTGGTTGTAGTTCCCCATTACATTGTCGGTAAAAGTACCCATCATTAAACTCTCCGTAAAGGGTTCGCCGTCACCACTCCGGAGACCCAGAATATGTAAGTATTAACCTGTAAACTCTGAAAAAGTTACAAATCTTTAATTTCACAAGTATTTTACCCGATGTGGATGTTTTCTGCTATGAAGGGAGAATTTAGATGCGGACAATTCGAGGATGAAAGTGAAAAATACTCTTAGAAATACCAAATTTGTGCCAGATCAAACCGCATAAAAGAGCATTTTTTGGTTATACCAAGGGAAAACATGCTTTAGTTGGGGTTATAATAAATTACTGAAAATACGAAAGGAGTTTTGAATGAAAGGTAAACCTGAAATTATTGAAAAACTGAACTATTTACTGGCAGATGAGCTAACAGCCGTCAACCAGTATTTTGTTCATGCAGAGGAATGTGGGGACTGGGGTTATGAAGTACTGCACGAAAGCATCGAAAAACGCTCAATCGGTGAGATGAAGCATGCTGAGAAACTGATTTCGCGAATCCTCTTCCTTGGCGGCACGCCAGTAGTTGATAAGCTCAACAAGATCCACATCGCTGATAACGTCCCGGGTATGCTTGAAAACGACAAAAAAGCTGAAGAAGACGCGATCAAGGATTACAACGGCGCCATCAAGCTGGCAACAGAATTATTGGATAACGGCACCAAGGAACTACTTGAAGGAATCCTGAGGGATGAAGAAGAGCATATTGATTACATCGAGGCACAGCTTGAGCAAATCGGGCAAATGGGTCTTGAGCAGTATCTGACCACAGTGAAGTAAGCGGAGGAAACATGAAAGGCACTGAAAAAGTAATTGAAACATTAAATGGTTTGCTGCGTGAAGAGCTAACTGCTATCAGCCAGTATATGGTCCATGCTGAGATGTACGAGGATTGGGGTTATGAAAAACTCGGTGAAGCTGAAGAACATCGCGCCATTGAGGAAATGAAGCATGCAGAGACCCTGATTGAACGAATTCTGTTCCTGGAAGGTCGTCCGATTGTCAGTGAGCTGGATGCCATTCGCATCGGCAAGACTGTGGACGAAATGCTCAAAAATGACCTCATCCTGGAGACTGATGCCGTTAGAATGTACAACGAAGCGATAAAACTGGTGATTTCTGAAAAAGATAACCAAACCAAAAAAATCCTGGAAAAGATTCTGTCGGATGAAGAAGAACATGTGGAATTCTTTGAAGAGCAAATCGGCCAGATTGACCAGATGACACTGCCCTTCTACCTTTCCACGATCAAGTAGTAACCCATCAACCAAAAGACCCTGGCTTAGCCGGGGTCTTTTTTGGCTAAGTTAATCAATCCGCGAGTTTAACGCGGTAAAATCAGGGGGAGTTTTTCCATGACTACATTGCTGCTTATCATCATCTACATTGCTTTCATCAGCCTTGGACTGCCCGATTCAATGCTTGGAGCTGCCTGGCCAGTGATGCAAGTCCAGCTCGGGCTGCCTCTGGCAGGGGCAGGACTGGTCTCGATGATTGTTTCAGGCAGCACCATCGTCTCAAATCTGTTTAGCGGTGTGTTGATCCGCCGGCTGGGGACGGGCAAGCTGACGCTAATCAGCGTGTTGATGACCGCCCTGGCACTGCTTGGATATTCTTTCAGCCAGAATTATCTTTGGCTTTGCATTATTGCGGTCCCGCTTGGATTGGGAGCAGGCGCGGTGGATGCGGCGCTAAATGATTTTGTGGCGCGCAACTTTGCAGCGCGGCACATGAACTGGCTTCACAGCTTCTGGGGTGTGGGCGCCACAACCGGTCCCTTGATCATGGCTTTCATGCTCAGCCAAACCGGTCGCTGGCAGATGGGCTACCGTACCGTCGCAATCGTCCAGTTCACATTGGTAGCAATACTCGCGCTCTCGTTACCCTTGTGGCAGCGATTTCCCAAGCCGCCCTCGCCGCAGACAGCTACAAGTGGGGGTGGGAGAGGGAGGATCCCTGGGATGACCCCAAATCTGGTGGCATTCTTTGCGTATTGTGCGGTGGAAGCCAGCACCGGGCTGTGGGCAGCCAGTTTCCTGGTGGAAAAGCGCGGGCTCAGCAGTGTTTTGGCGGCTGGAGGAGCTTCGGCTTACTATCTGGGGATCACCCTGGGAAGATTCCTCAACGGTTTTCTGTCCTCCCGTTTTGACGCAAAAAACCTGGTGCGGGGTGGGCAGGCAATGATCTTGCTTGGAGTCGGTTTGATGTTCCTTCCTTTTCCGATTTTGAGCCTTGCGGGTCTGATGATCATTGGTTTGGGTTGCGCGCCAATTTATCCAACCCTGCTGCACGAAACCCCGCGCCGCTTTGGCGCGGAAAACTCAGCCAGCCTGATGGGGCTGCAGATGGCAGTTGCCTACTGCGGACTGACGCTGATGCCGCCGCTGTTGGGATTGATCGTTGATCGCTTTGGTCTGCAGCTCTATCCATTGGGTCTGCTGCTGCTGGCATTAATGCTGACCTTCAGCACGGAACGGTTGAACATGGTCCTGGCAGAGCGGCGCACGCAATAAAGGTTGTGCAAAGATTATAAATGTCGAAATACTTCTGTTAAAATTCATTTTATGGTGAATGAGATAGGAGTTGACCATGAAAAAGCACATCCCAAAACGTGAAGAAGATCCACAACTATACCCACCTGATCCCTGTGCGGATTCAGTACAAACTCAAAAAACACATCCCAAAACAGCGGTTGAGGGCGGACCGATTTATAGAACCGATATTCCCAAGAATTTTCCACCTGACATTCCATTGAAATAGCGCAAACACGCGCACAATCCAAAACCAGGGGCCTGTCTTGGCTCCTGGTTTATTTTTGCTTTTTTGCGAGCCTTGTTTTTTGCTCTGCTATATTCGGAAACCTCTAAAATACGCAATTAACCCTGAATGAAAGCAAAAACCTTGACGGTTTTAAAGAAAGGGGCATACAATTAATAGATCTAAATTCCAGCACAGAAGGACTCACTGATGAGATTACCGGGTCTGGTTGACGCGCACGTCCACCTCCGTACGCCTGGAGGGGAGCACAAGGAAGATTTTCGAACGGGGTCAATGGCGGCATTGGCAGGAGGTTTTACGACCCTTCTCGCAATGCCCAACACAACCCCACCGCTGGTCACCGCGGAAAACTGGAGCATCGCCCAGCAGTTGGCAAAAAGCCACAGCCTGTGCGATGTTTTTTTGTATGCAGGCGGCTCGGCAGAGCATATCGCCGAACTGCCGGCTCTCTCTGGTTCAGCCATTGCCCTCAAACTGTATCTCGATCAAACCTATGGTCCTTTGCGTGTCCAGGGTTTGGAGACTCTCCAGAAAATCATGCAATTCTGGCCAGCCAGCAAACCCATTTGCCTGCACGCCGAGCAGGAATCGATCGCTGTGGGTGTGGCGCTTGCAGCGCTCTACCATAAGCCGATCCATTTTTGTCACGTTTCCCGCAAGGACGAAATCGAAATGATCGCGAAAGCCAAAGCTGAGGGGCTGCCGGTTACATGCGAAGTGACCCCGCATCACCTCTTTCTGACTGAGGCAGACACCGAAAGGTTGGGCGCCTATGCCGACATGCGTCCACGATTGGCAAGCCAGGCAGACGCAGACGCCCTCTGGCAGCACCTGGGCAGCACGATCGACTGCATCGCATCCGATCATGCTCCGCATACGCACTGGGAGAAGCAAGGCTACCGAACGGACGCCGAGTGGCACGAGAATCCGGGAAAGACCGGCTCAAACCCCGTCCCACCGGGTATCCCGGGGCTGGAATCCACGCTGCCATTAATGCTGACCGCAGTTTCACAGAAGCGCTTGAGCCTCGAAAAGCTTATCAAACTGCTCCACACGAACCCCTCGCGGATTTTTCATCTGCCGGCTCAGCCTGACACCTGGGTGGAAGTGGACCTGGGGCAAAGCTACACTTTTCCCGACCATCCTCTTTATACCAAGTGCGCCTGGTCGCCTTTTGAGGGCATACGGATGACCGGTGCTATCCGCCAGGTCGTTTTACGCGGCAAAGAAGTTGTATCTAACGGCAAGGTCATTGACCCGCCGAATTCATAGATTATTGATACGGAGTAAATATGGAAAACGGTAACAACACACCTCTCTTCAATCTGGATACTTTTGAGCGAAAACCGCGCTTTACCAATGGTTTCTTCCAGCGGGATGTTCTCTCGGTGGACCAATTCAGCAAGGCTGACCTTGACTATATCTTTACCCGTGCGGACGAAATGCAAGCCATGACCAGAAAATGGGGTACCTGCGATCTGCTCAAGGGCTACACCCTGGCCTGCGTCTTTTATGAGCCTTCCACCCGCACCAGCTCCTCCTTTATCGCTGCCATGGAACGCCTGGGCGGCAAGGTGATCCCGATCACAGAGGGTATCCAATACTCTTCTGTATCAAAAGGTGAAAGTCTGATTGACAGCATGATCACCCTGGAACAATATTGCGATGTGATCGTGCTGCGCCACCCCGAAATTGGCTCCAGCTCAACAGCTGCCAAGTATGTCAAGGCGCCTATCATCAACGCCGGCGATGGCGCTGGGGAACACCCCACCCAGGCACTGCTGGATCTATACACGATCAAAAGCGAGCTTGGCACCATCGACGGGCTGCGCATCGCGATGGTAGGTGATCTGCGTTACGGTCGCACCGTGCACTCTCTGACCAAACTGCTCACTAAATATGATGTCTCGCTACGCTATGTTTCGCCAGACACCCTGCGTTTGCCCCTGGAATTGATGAACATGCTGATCGACAAAAAGATGGACGTGCGCGAATTCAGCCGCGTGGAAGATGTTATCGATAAGGCGGATGTACTGTATGTGACACGCATCCAAAAAGAACGCTTTACCGACCTGGCACAATATGACGAGGTCAAGGCTTACTTCAACATCGACTTAGATCTGATGCAAAAAGCAAAAGAGAAGATGATTGTGATGCACCCCTTGCCCCGCGTGGGAGAAATTGCCTATGCGATCGATAAAGATCCGCGGGCAGCTTATTTCCGTCAGGTGCAAAATGGGCTCTTTATCCGCATGGCGCTCCTGGCAGCTGTGCTTGGGCAAGCCTGAAGCAGACCACTAAAGCAGGGTCGTTTACAATTGATTAAAGCAGGACAACGGAGGCGAGATGGGCTTTATCACCAAACTAAACCAGGCAATCGAGCGAAATAACAGTTTATTGTGCGTGGGTATGGATCCAACCGAGGCAGTCCTGCCTGCGGGTGAAGACCTTTACAGCCGCCTGCTCAACTGGGCGCGCGATCTGATTGCGCAGACCAAAGACCTGGTCTGCTGCTACAAGCCCAATATTGCTTTTTATGAGCAATTTGGTCCTAAAGGAATGCGTGTTTTCCAGGACATCGTCCGTGAGATCCCGGAGGACATCCCCCTGTTGCTGGATGCGAAGCGGGGAGACATCGGCTCGACGGCAGAGGCCTACGCTAAAGCCTGCCACCGCTGGTTCAAGGCCGACGCGGTCACGCTTTCGCCTTACCTTGGCAGGGACGCCATCCAACCCTTCGTTGCGAACCCCGAAAAAGCAGTTTTTGTGCTGGTGCAGACTTCGAACCCCAGTGCGGCAGAAGTGCAACAGCACGGCAACCCGCCCTTGTTTGAGTTGGTAGCGCGCATCTCCCAGACCTGGGGTAATCCGGGGCAGATAGGTTTGGTGGTTGGGGCAACCAAGCCGGAAGCTCTGGCACGCGTGAGGGAAATTTGCCCGGAGGCGTGGATCCTTGCGCCTGGGGTGGGGGCACAGGGTGGTGACCTGAGGCTGGCGCTGCAAGCCGGCCTGCGCGAGGATGGACTGGGGATGATTATTCCAGTTTCGCGCTCAGTCATGAACGCGCCTGACCCCAGAGCGGCTGCTGCTGCCCTGCGCGATGAGATCAACCAGATCCGTCAGGAAGTAGCAGCCACCAGGTTGGAGACAATTCCACTTGAAGCTGGGGATGGCGCTCTGGAAGAGCCACATAAGGAACTGATTGATGGCCTCTTTGAAACTGGGTGTGTGAAATTCGGCAATTTCACCCTGGCAAGCGGCAAACAAAGCCCTGTTTACCTCGATTTGCGCCGGCTGGTTTCATTTCCTTCCTTGCTGGAACTGGCAGTGGAAGCTTACATTGATGCCCTCTTGAAGCTCGAATACGATTACATTGCCGGCGTACCCTATGCCGCTTTGCCGATCGCTTCAATTGCCGCTTCGAAGTTGAAACAGCCGATGGTTTATTCACGTAAGGAAGTCAAAACCCACGGAACAAATCAGCAGGTGGAAGGCGTGTTTGAATCTGGTCAGAAGGCAGTCCTGGTAGAAGATGTGATCACCAGCGGCGGCAGCCTCCTGGCAGCAGCCGATGCTTTATTTGCGGCAGGTTTGGTGGCGGATCAGGCCGTTGTTCTGGTGGACCGCGAGCAGGGTGGCGTTGCCAGCCTGGCAGAAAAGGGTATTACGGTGCATCCGGTGCTGACGTTTAGCCAGATTCTCGACCGGCTGCATCAGGGCGGCAAGATCAGCTCTGAAATTCATCTCATGGTTAAAACTTACCTGAGAGAAGGGTAGGATGGAAGCTTCGCTCGCAGTTGATTTCCTGGGTATCCAGATGAAAAATCCCCTGGTGCTCGCCAGCGGCATCCTTGGAACTTCCGCCAGCATTATGGAACGCTGCGCTCGCGAAGGCGCTGGCGCGGTTACCAGCAAAAGCGCCAGCCCAGAACCGCGCGCCGGACATGCCAACCCGGTGACGCTGGCTTGGAACGGGGGAGTAATCAATGCTATTGGTCTTACCAACCCGGGCTGCCGGGAGGAAGTACTGCTCTTGCGTGAAACCCATGAGCGCTTGAAAGCTTTGGGCGTACCCCTGTTTGCATCCCTGTTTGCGCCGACCATCGAAGCCTTTGGTGAGGTGGTGCGAATCATTGCGGAGGCAGAGCCAGATCTCATCGAAATCAACATCTCCTGCCCGAACGTTGGCAGTGAATTTGGCACCCCGTTTTCGGCTACCGCAAAAAGCGCGGCAGAAGTGACGGCAGTGGTACGCAAAGCAGTCAGCCTGCCCATCAGCATCAAACTTGCGCCAAATGTGCCCGAGATTGGCAGGATCGCGCGGGCGGTGGTGGAGGCAGGGGCGGATGCGATCACGGCAATCAACACCGTGCCCGCGATGCTGATCGATGCCTATGCTGGTAAGCCTGTGCTCAAAAACGCGACTGGTGGCTTGAGTGGTGCAGCAATTAAGCCGGTGGCACTCAAAGCCGTCTGGGAAATTGCGCAGATGGTCAGTGTTCCCATCATTGGCACGGGCGGCATCCGCTGCGGCCTGGATGCGGCCGAGATGATCATGGCAGGCGCGACACTGGTGGGGGTGGGGTCGGCTGTCGCGCTGGAGGGACCGGCAGTTTTCAGCCGCATCAACACTGAACTTGAGGCTTTCATGCTCCAGGAAGCTTATCCTGATCTGGCAAGCATGCGCGGAAAGGCGCTTCCCCAAAATGAATGAAAAACACCGTTTCCAGGGTGGGGTGATGCGCCCATTCAGGGTGGCAAACATCCTGCACGAAAATGAAAGCACGCACACTTTATTACTCAGTGGCAGACTCCCGAAAGCGAAAGCCGGACAATTTGTGATGGCATGGCTGCCCGAGGTAGGGGAGAAGCCTTTCAGCATCCATGCAAAAATCCCGCTGGCACTCACAATTTGCGATGTCGGTCCGGTCAGTCATGCCATGGTCAGTTTGCAAGTGCAAGACCGGGTCTGGATTCGGGGTCCATTGGGGAATGGTTTTGAACTGAAGGGCTCCAAACACCTGCTTGTGGGTGGGGGTTATGGGGCGGCACCACTCTCATTCCTGGCACAAGAGGTTTTTAGGCAAGGCGGGCAGGCGCTTGTGTGCCTGGGAGCGAAGACAAAGGCAGACCTGATCCTGGTGGAAAGATTGAAAAGACAGGGACGTGAGTTGCGTGTAGCCACTGAAGATGGCTCAGAGGGTCGTCAAGGATTGGTCACGGAACTGGTAGGGGAGGCGATTGACGCTTTTCAACCCGATTGCCTGTATGCCTGCGGTCCGACCGGCATGCTCCTGGCGCTGGCGGATTTATGCAAGCAAAGGAGCTTACCCGCGCAGCTGTCGTTTGAGGCCTTGATGCGCTGCGGCGTGGGGCTCTGCGGCTCGTGTGAGCTGCCCGAAGACCTCTGCCTACAGCTTGGATTGCCAGGGGGCTGGCTGGTCTGCCACGACGGTCCGGTCGCAATGATCGGATAAGCTTCCGATTCCACATCAGCCTTCTTCGGAGGGAGCAAGTCTTTCCGCTTTGATACCTGCATCATGACCTCCTCCGTTTGGAAAATATCCAACCTATCCACTGAAACAAATTGCGGAGGGCTTAAACACCCTCCGCAATAAAATTCCTTTTATCCCCCAAACCCCCAAAAAAACACTAATACGACGGGTTGGAGTGGGAGATTTCAATCTCCTTCACGCAAATAAAGCGCGGCACTTTCAAGGCGGTGGGGTTGCGGCGGCCGTAACTGCTGGAAACGTTATACGCAACCTGCTCCTTGCTCATCCACTGTACCCGTTCGCCAAAGAAATCGCTGAACTTCTGGGTCAGGCGCACATTGTAGGGCACTTGCACGCTGCCGTCTTTCCTCAGAAACAGCGCGCCAAAGCGGCTGGAGCCGGTCACCATACCCTGGGTCGGGTTGACCACGTTCATGTAATGAATGTAGGGCACGTAGAGGATGTCTTCTTCGCGCGGCATTTCGAGCAAGTCTTTCAGCGTCGCGACAGATTTCTCTCCGCCATCCATCACCAGGCTGGCATGGCTGACGTCATGCGCTGTGGGATTCTTCTTGAATTCATCCGCAGAATCCTGGTCCCACATGAAGGCCTGGAATCGTCCTTCGGTAATCAGTGGGAAGGGTTTTCTTTCCAAACCAAAGCGGTCAGCCTGTTGAGCGTAGATTTCCACTTCGCGCGGGTCATCCACGAGATTAATTTTTTCGGAAAACAGGTTTTTGCCCTGGTCTTCTTCCTTCAGGAAAGAATACCCCTGCATCAGGGCGCCGCCAGTCATGCCGTAGTAAGCCATAATGTTGCTAAGTTCAGCAGTCGCTGCCGGACCAAGCACAACGGTGTACTTGCCCACAGGCAACTGGACCGCCTCGTCTTCCTGGTAATGTTTCACGAGTAAGGCAAGGTCTTTGTGCAAACCTTCCGCATCCAGATCGCTCTTCTTTTGCGCGCTTTGCTCAGCGTTAACCTCCCATTTCAGACTCTCGGAGGACAAAACAGCGCTAACTTGCGCGTCTGTGGAGCGGAAATATTGGCTGTGCTCGGTGGCCGTGCTGATTTGAGCAGTGATGGTTGTGCCGCTGCTGAAGATGCCACTCAGTTTTACATCCTCGCTTTCCAGTCCCGCAGCAAGTGTGTTGAAGTAAGCCAGGCGCTCTTCGTTGGTCAAAGCGGCTAAAGTCGGATCATAGGAGCGCTCATCGACCACATCTTTTTCGTAAACTGGGAAGGTGGGGTCATAGTTGAGCGCCTGGGCGTGCGGCAGCATTTCTACCAGGATGTCCAAACCTTTTTCCATACTTTCAATCTCGGAGGGATCGGCAATCATGCTGTAGCTGACTTTTTTGCGACCGTCAAAAGCGATGAAGTCCAGCGAGATCAGGTGTTCATTGGTGTTGAGCGAAATTGCCGAGTTGGCAAAACGCATCAGGTAGCTGTCTTCTTCATGGTAGGAGATCAATGCTTGCAGCCCCTTGTTGATAGCTGCCTGTCGTAGTTTTTGTAATAAGTCAATAACCTGGTTGCTCATCTTACTCTCCTACCTGTACGTTATCGAAGCGGCAGATCGGGACGCCGTGCCCGAGCTGCATGATCTGATTGGGTGCGCCTTTGCCGCAATTCTCAACATAATAAACTTGCCATGTGCTTTCATTACCAACAGCTGTAAGCGAATTGTAGAATGGCAGGGTTTCACCGCGATAAGTCGGGTTCTTGACCACCTGTTTCTTCTTTCCGTCTTCCACCAGCCAGCCAATGTCACAGGCAAAGTGGAATTGTTCCCGGTTGGAACCAATCGACCAGCTTTTGTCGCCATCCAGCACCAAACCATACTTGGTATTGGCGATGATGTCATCCAGGCTACCATCTGTACCGGGATCGATGTTGATATTGGTCATGCGTTCGATTGGCACACGGTAGAAGGATGTGGCGCGGTTAGCGCCGCTGGAGCCGTCGAAGATCTGCTTTTTTGCCTTTGCGTTGGCTTCTTCCACCATCTGGCGTCCAGTGATCGCGCCCACCAGGATACCCTTGTCAATCAGCAAATTGTCCTGGGCAGGCACGCTGTCATCATCAAAACCAAAGCTGCCCGGGCTGTTGGGCTCGAGCGCATTCGCGCGGGCTGTCAGCTTTTCGGAACCATAACGCAGCTTGCCAAAGTCCTCCAACCGCACAAAGGAACCGCCGGCAAATGAGAGTTCATAACCGAGGATGCGGTCCAACTCCAGCGCGTGCCCAATGGTTTCGTGGGTTTGCAGGAACATGATGCCGTTCAGCAGGATGACGGACATCTTGCCGTTGGGGGCGTCATCAGCGACCAGAACCTGGTTCAACTCGCTCACGATGCGTTCTGCGTTGGCGAGGAAATCTGTTTCATTGATGCTTTCCCAACCACGAGTCGCGCCGGTGCGTCCTGGCAGATACTTCCGGCGCTGCATTCCGCCGTCCTTATCAACGCCCATCGCGTGGATAGAAGGAAAGACTTCGATGATGTTTTTCTCAATCTCCGAGCCTTCAGAATCCAGGAAAATAATCTGCTTGCGCACAAACTCGAGCATTCCGAAGCGTTGCACAACACCTGGCTGGTTGAGCGCCGCGTCCATTTTTTGCAGGAAGGCCACTTTTTCATCCAGACCTACGCTGAAGGGGTCAATCTGATTAGGGCTGTTAAAGCTGTCGACGATGGCTTCCTTTTCCGCCAGGCGGATGGGGAAGGTCACGCGTTCGGAGGCGATTCGCGCGTTGTCGAAGGCTCTGTCAAAAATCGCGCTCGGGTTGGAAAGGTCCGAAGAAGCCGAAAAACCCCAGGCCCCGTTATAGAGCACGCGCACACCCAAACCACTTTGGCTGGAAGCGTTGTTTTCTTTGAGGTTGCCATTCCACATGAAGAGGAAGTTGCTGTCTTCCCGTGGGTACCATCGGGCGTCAACATAGTGTGCGCCTTTGGCTTTCAGTTGATCTAATTGTTCTTTAAGTTTCTCTCTCATACTGGATCTCCTGTATTGAACTGTGAAATGATTATAGTGGCTTAAGCCTGTTTATGCTGACTCCTGCATCACCAGGGATCTAAACCAAAGGCTATCAGGATATAAAGACCAGTCACAAAGGTTTCAAATTATGGAGAAAGCTCTTGAGTGTTCCTTGAAGTACACTATCTTGTAAAATGATCAGTTACAGGTCTATACTATTGATGAAAACGCAAAAACGCAACGGTATAATGACGGTTAAGAAAAGTCAGGAGCTATTATGCTGTTCGTCGAAAATGAACCCAACAAAGACCCGCGGATAAACCTCGCAATCGAAGAATATCTGATTAAGAGTATCGCCCCGAAGGAAGAAATCCTGATGTTCTACATCAACAAACCTTCAATCATTATCGGGCGCAACCAAAACACGATCCAGGAAATCAACGTGGATTATGTCAAAGCCAACGATATCATTGTTGTCCGTCGGCTATCGGGCGGTGGAGCGGTCTATCACGACCTTGGGAACCTCAATTTCTCATTTATCGCACCAAATTCCCCTGGAAATTTCCACAATTTCCGTAAATTCACCCAGCCTGTGATCAAAGTTTTAATGAAAATGGGGGTGCCTGCCGATCTTTCTGGTCGAAATGATATCCTTGTTGACGGTAAAAAGATATCCGGAAATGCCCAGTATGTTTCCGGTCCGCGCATGGTCAGTCATGGCACGCTGCTGTGGAACACAGATCTTTCGGTGGTTGGCGAAGCCTTGCGCGTGAAACAAGCCAAGATTGAATCCAAGGGGATTAAATCAGTGCGTGCGCGCGTGGCAAACATCACCGAGTTTTTGCCCGAAAATCCTCCCGATATCATGACCTTCCGCCAAATGATCATCGATGGCGTGCACAGCGAAAACCCTCTCGAGGAATATGTTCTTACTGAAACTGACTGGGAGAACATTCACCAGCTTTCGCAAGAACGCTATCAAACCTGGGAATGGAATTTTGGCAAGTCGCCGGCTTTCGGTATCCAGCGCGAGATTCGCTATGGGGGCGGTTGCGTCGAAGCCTGGCTGGATGTCAGCCGTGGAGGCGTCATCAACCAGGTCAAGTTTTACGGTGACTTTTTCGGTCAGCGGGATGTTGCTGAATTGGAAGCAGCCCTGGCAGGCTGCCGCTATGAGCCTTCAGCCATCCTCGAGCGGCTCAGTGATATGGATGTGAATGATTATTTTGTAAATCTGACCACTACAGGGCTGCTGGATTTGCTTTATTGACCTGAAAATTAGATCCTTGTCTTTGGCAAACTGGTGAGAACCGGAAGTCACATCCAGACAGAGATCCTATTAACTTTTATTTGACAACAAAAGGAGCTTTTCTATGAGCGATCAGTCTAACTGGAATGAATACTCACAAACTGGCGCACAGCCAGCGCAATCTCAAGCTCACCCACTTGATGCCAAGCGCGACGATGGTCCGGATTGTGTTTCCCAGGATCATCCCGATCCGCTGGTGAGCGATTGTGACGACCTTTTACGCAAAGATCTCAGCGAGGAACTGGAAAAAAAGCGGGCTGGAATGGACCCTGAGCCTGAACCCGATTGGACAGACAAGGCAAAGAAAGAAATTGTCGCTGGGCTTGAACAAATTCGGGATGCCCTCCAGGAAGCCTATCGTGAAGGCAAGAATGACCCGAAAGTCAAAAAATTCGGCGAGGACGTGAAAGAAACTTTCCGCTCTATTGGGGACGAGATCAGCAATCTCTTTGATTAATAAAGTAGTTCAAGGCAGATCAGGGGGCTTTGCCTGTTCTTCGTTTGGCTTGAAGGGGGAACCTAATTTTTCGGCGGCAGCGCGTTTTGTGTCCTCCGGTCGCTTGTCGTAGCGGCGGGTGGTATCAGCGCTGGCATGCCCGGCGATCGCAGAGACCGTCAACACATCAATATCCGCTTCCAGCATATCAGTTATAGTGGTTCTGCGCAGGTCGTGTGGACTGAAGGATGCCACACCGGCTTGCTTCTGCCGGGATTTGAGGATGTAATAGATCGCCTGGGGGGATAAACGCTTCAGGCTGACTTTGCCCCCCTTGCTGACGCGCGTAAAGAGCGGCCCAAGCTGCCGCCCCCGGATTTGGAGCCAGGCTTCAATGGCAGGGATGGCATCCTGGGAGAGATAGACGAAGCGTTGTTTGCTGCCCTTGCCGAGGATGCGGATCTTCTGACTGTCGAGGTCAAGATCAGCCAGGTTCAGGTCCACGGTTTCCTGGCGGCGCAAACCGCAAGCGTACATCAGCGAGATGATGGCAGTGTCGCGGATGCCCAGGTGAGGATTGCTTTGGTCAGATTGGCAGGCATTTACGAGCTCCTCCAGTTCCTGCATCGCCAGCGAACGCCCGCGGGGCAGCGACTCCACCCGCAAGGACCGTACCCCGGCAGCACGATAGTAATCATTGTGGTCAGAATAAAGGCCCAGCCGATAGGCTTCTTCAAGCACGCGGCGCAAGGCAACCAGGTGTTTGTTGATAGTCGCCTTCGCGTACCCAATCTCCACCATATGCGCGCTCAGACCACTGGTGTTTTCGTAGCGCAGTAGGTGCCAGGGGAAGGTGAGCGCGTCGGACCTTTTACCATCCGAGAAGATGTAAGCGAGATTATTGAGAGCGGTAGCCTGCGTTCGTTTGCCACTCGGGCTGAGGGTATTCAGATAAGCCAGAGCGGGGGAGGGCAGGTCCTCGCTGGATTGGAGTTGGTCCGGGTTAAGAATATGCAGTTTGTTTTCTCTATGCTTTGCCATAGTATTCCTTGCGGGATTATTATTCTCAAAAGTAATTATATCAATATTCAAACATTCTTTTGATCTCTTTTCTGCTTCATCATGGGTGAGGGGAACAGCGTGGCAATCCTCAATGTGGATAATGTCTTTCGTAGGGCTGGGCTTTAGTCCAGCCGCTGTGTTTGCCTGCTAAGACATACGCGGAGGGAGCAAGCCCCCTCCGTACGACTGAACCAATCCCAGCCTCTAAGCCTGTCCTACGACTTGATCGTGCCGGTCTCCAGACCGTGCCCGCGATGTGACCGGAGGTCTCCAATAGGCAATAGACACCGAGTAAGTGTAGCTCAGGTTGCGCAGCCTGCCCCGTGCTTTTTTGGCGGGGTTCAACCTGACATCACGAGTGCTGGCATATAACGCTTTTAGTAGGGCTGGGCTTTAGTCCAGCCGCTGTGTATGCCTGCTAAGACATACGCGGAGGGAGCAAGCCCCCTCCGTACGACTGAACCAATCCCAGCCTCTAAGCCTGTCCTACGACTTGATCATGCACGGTCTGGAGACCGTGCACGCGATGTGACCGGAGGTCTCCAATAGCGATTAGACACCGAATAAGTATAGGTCAGGTTGCGCAGCCTGCCCCGTGTTTTTTTGGCGGGGTTCAACCTGACATCACGAGTGCTGGCATATAACGCTTTTAGTAGGGCTGGGCTTTAGTCCAGCCGCTGTGTTTGCCTGCTAAGACATACGCGGAGGGAGCAAGCCCCCTCCGTACGATTGAATCATTTCCAGTTGCTAATCCTGTCCTGCGACTTGATCGTGCTGGTCTCCAGTCCGTGCACACGATGTGACCGGAGGTCTCCAATAGTCATTGGAAACCGAGCGAGCAAACCTGTGCTCCCGAGGAAACCAATCCTATTGTCTTTTGAATGGCGGGATGACACGCTTGCATTGCTCTCTATGTTGTAGGAGTAATCTGTAGCTAAATTTTGTCATGCAAACTGGCAGCTTTGGAGCTTCAACGTTATACTTGGCAGGTTAATAGAGGCCGTAAGCATATGATCTTTAAGCACAGTTTTAATAGCATTATCCGCTCACCCGGGAAAACATTCCTTTTCCTGGTGCTGTTAACCGCTTCAATTGTCTTTGTCAACCTGGGCAGCAGCATGAATTACTCTGCCAACCGCATGCTTGAGCAAGCCAATGAACACTTCGACACGGTTGTTGCTTTTAAATACGGCGATTTACACGATCTGGATGGCGCCTGGGCTGATGAAAATTTCCAAAAAAACATGTCCGCCATCGATTTTCCGGCTATATCCAGACACTCAGCAGTTATCGCAGCGGATCAGGAACGCACCATCTCTGCTTACGCAGGCGATGACACCGGAGTCTGGCAAAACACTTCTCCGTTAAAAAACCATGTCATCGTCACCATACGGCTGCTCGCACCGCAGGATGATGGCAGCTGGACTGCTCTGACTTACGATACCATTTTTGGGCGGAAGGTAAGCGGCACGGTCTTCCTGAGGGTAAACCCCATAAGCTTCTCAGGGGCAGACATCAGCAATCAACTTCAGCCCGACCGCACATTCCTGCTGGCTGCCTACGCACAGACTGGGGCAAGCAGCGGGCTGACCCTGACCCCAATAAAACCAGCGCAACTGGTCCAAAATCCAAGTGAAAGCCTTGAGCGTTTTGCTGAACTGACCGACATCACGGGGCGTCCTGATTACTTTGAAAGTGAAGAGGGAAAAGCCTGGCTTGAGCTGGCTGATACACTCAATATCATTGATAACTCTTTCCAGGTCATCGCCTCGTCCGATATCCAAAGCATGATTCCTTTCCACATGAAGCAGATCTGGCTAACAAGTGGTAATTTTGAGTCCCAGGCTGGAACCTGCTACATCAGCGAGCGTCTGGCGGGGTTACTTGAACTTGAGGTTGGTGATCGTTGGCATCTTGCCTACCATTATGATCCCAAGGGCGACCCCGCATTTTCTTACTCTGCTGGGAGAGGCTTCACTTACGAAGAAGACTGCCAGATCGCAGGGATTTTCCAGATCACCGCGGATCTTACCTATACTATTCTGATCCCCTATCCTGAGTGGCTGAAAAAAGCTCCCGATAGTTACGATTTTTTGCGCGTACGGGTAGATAACCCTCAGGTTGAAGGTTACCTGGATTATGTCAATGCCTACCTGCCCGAGATGGTCGAGCTCCAGGTGGAAGACCAGGGCTATAGCAATGCCGTCATCCCCATTCTCAAGCTTCGCGAGCGTTCGCTTTATATGACCGTTGCCAGCGTAGCGGCGGGGGTAGCCGTAATTAGCCTGTTTGCTTATCTGTTCATCGTTCGCCAGCGGGAAACCGCGGATGTCATGATGAAACTGGGCACAGGTCGCGCAAAGACGATCGCTTACTTGATCATCGGTATCATGATTGTCGCCATCCTGGCAGGTTTGGCAGGTACTTATATTGCCAGCCTGGTGGATCAGAGCTTAACCCAGGCCGTTTGGGGCGTTTTGCAGGGCGGCATCATGCAGGATCTTCGTTTTAGCGAGCGAGCCCTGGGAATGCAGGTGGCATTCGCGCCTGAGTTGGTTACTGCTGGCTGGGTGCGCTGGCTTACCTCCGCGCTTGTGGTCATGTTGGTTTTTGTGATCACCCTGGTCGCCTCATTCGTTGCGCTTCGGAAGCCCAGGCGCAGGAAGGCAAAGGTGATCATTGCTCCCAAGTCGGAGAGCGGTCGCGCAATGACTTTTGCTGGTGTGCCGGGTTTGAGTTTGCGTTTTGCCCTTCGTTCGATTCTGCGGAATTTTTCACGCAGCCTGATTGTGCCCATAACGGTGGCTCTGCTGGTTGCATTTATTCTGATCATCGGCGTCTCGGTTGCCGACCAGGAGCAAGCAGCTGAAACAATTTATGACCGAGTTCCCACAACTGCTTACCTCACCACGATCTTAGGCCGCCACAGGCAATTCCCCATCCAGCTCCAGAGTGATGTCTTTCGAATGCTGGATAACACTTTTCAAGGCAGGCAGACTTGGAGGATGTTCGAGTATCCTGCCACCGGTGAACAGATCCAGGCTGTAAGAACTGAGCTTGAGGAGACAAACCCGGTCATTAAAGAGTTTTTGCTTACCAGGTATATGCATTACGAATATATGGGATTGGTTGAGCGTGCAGATGGCAGCCCTGGCACACCCGACCTGCCCGAAAGACCCATAGTAGACCGTCACCAATCCGCCATTGCCTCCCAGCTGGGAATCAACCTGCTTGAACGGCAGGTAAAACGGATGCCGATTTTGGCTCTGACCGATAGTGTTACCCGAACCAGTGAAGCCGTAAAATTCCGCGAGTCACAGGTGCAATGGCTGGAAGGATATACCGATGAAGATTTCCTCAAACCGGAGCACATTGTTGTCTTGCCCGATCGCTTAATGAGCGAGCAGGGGGTGGAGTTTGGGGACGTCATCAGATTGGGCGTGTTCGAACCGGATGAGAACTTTGGCGTGCTGGTTGAAGCTTTTGACTTCAAGGTTGTTGGCAGTTATTTCCAGGGCAGCCGTTCCCCGGTTCTCTATGTTCCCTGGAATCTGCTGACCCAAATCAAAATGGGCACTGATCTGGAAATTTTGCTGCCTGAAAATCCTGAAGATCCGGAATCACCCATGGTCGCGGGTTTGCCAAATGAATATCTGGCCGGGTCAGTCGATTCTGCCACGATCATTCCACAGGACCCACGCGATCTTGACAGTTTGCGGGATTACCTGGAAGAAAATCGTTACAGCCAGGTCGGCATAATCCGCAGCAATCGCCTCGCGGTGGTCATAGAGGACAAAGCCCTTGCGGATGGTTTGCTTTCAATCCAGCAGCATCTGTCCTTTCTGAACTTTATTATCCCGATCATGCTGTTATTGTCCGGATTGATGGGTTTTATTTTGTCCTACTTGCTCACGCGTAATCGCCTGCCTGAGTTTGCAGTCATGCGCAGCGTGGGTGCCAAAAAGCTCCAGGTCTATCTGGCCTTTTTCCTCGAGCAATTTTTCCTGTTGTTAATCGGGGTTTTGCCGGTCGCAGTGATTTTGCTGTCTCAGCCGAGCTGGCTGCTGGCGGTAGGGCGAAACCTGTACTTATTCTTAGCTGTCTACACTTTGGGCATCCTCATTGCCATCGGGCTGATGGGGCGCTCCAAAGTAATCGATATTTTGTTCACCAAGGAATAGAAGTTTATGGATCAGATGTCATTACCAGAACCCATCCTGAAGCTTGATAATGTAAGCTACCAGTATAGCAATAAGTACCAGTCGGTCGATGCGGTCAAAGAAGTCAACACCGATTTCCATGAAGGAAAAATGTACGCCATCATTGGAAAGTCTGGTTCAGGCAAGTCCACCCTGCTTTCCCTTATGGCTGGCTTGACACTGCCCACGGAAGGTCAGGTGATCTATCGCGGTACCCCAACCGACGAAGTCAACCTGGACGCGTACCGGCGCCAGAATGTGACCGTGGTTTATCAGAGTTTTAACCTTTTCCCACTGATGACCTGCCTGGAGAATGTCTGTTTCCCGCTGGAGTTGCTGGGCAAATCGCCGAAAGAAGCGGCTGTGGTTGCCAGGGAGCAGATCGCGCATGTGAATCTGCCAGAATCAGTTTATAAAAGATTTCCGAGCATGATTTCCGGGGGAGAAAAACAGCGCGTAGCCATCGCCCGTGCCCTCGCGTCAGGCGCGAAGGTCATCCTTGCGGATGAACCTACTGGCAACCTGGATGTGGCTAACGGAGAGAAGATTGTCGATTTGCTCTGGCATCTTGCGCATGATGATAATTACCTGGTCATTGTTGTGACGCATGATTTGGGAATCACCCGGGTGGCAGATGAGGTCATGCAGATGAGCGACGGCTATCTTAAGCCCTTGCTTCTTGATGAACTTCCGGCAATTGACGCTTTGGAATTGAACGAACAAGCCTGAAATTCATTCCGAATCCCTGCTTAAAGCCAAAGCCCGCAAGATTTTACTTGCG
The DNA here is from genome assembly GCA_002423495.1 of Anaerolineaceae bacterium UBA6105. Taxonomy (GTDB): domain Bacteria; phylum Chloroflexota; class Anaerolineae; order Anaerolineales; family Anaerolineaceae; genus Mesolinea. The sequence goes on from DIWN01000042.1 coordinate 43,513, forward strand.
GGCTTTTTCCTCCGTAATTCCCACTATCAGTTTTGTGTGCTGATTACCAGGCTGTCAATCAATGAAGCAGTTTTATCCGAGCTGTTGTAATATGCGCCAAAGCGTTCCGTCAGCTCAGTTTCATCCAGGAGCAGGTCCTGCACAAATCGGTAGGAAAGCGTCTCGTACAGCAGCTCGACGGTAACTGTAAAGGGTCCTTCATATCCACTTGTGTCTACTTCATAACGCACCAGATCGCTCCCGCCGACAAAGTTCGCATCCTGGGCCGCCAAACCATAGACAGCAATATCTGCGGGAAGATTTTCCTTATCAGCTCCCACCGGCAGCAAGCGGTTATCCTTGGCAAAACTCCCTGCTCTAAGCAGGGTGTAGGTGACCTCTTTATCGCTGTTTTGCATGATGCCTTCGTAGATTTGCACCTGGTCTGGCTGGGTTATCAGCTCGTAATGCGGTTCATAAGCCAGCGGGTCCGTATCAGCCGCGTTCCCCTGGATCGAGCCGTCCGGGTTTTGTTTACCCGACTCAAAAATAATTTGACCGCTCGAATCGCTCACAACGAAATGCAGCCAGGCTCTTCTGGTTGGAATACTGGTGGGAAATTTGTGCCCGGTAAAGACCTCGATCTGGATTTCTGCTTCAATGCCCCCATCCGTTAATGTTAGTTCTTTTAGGGTTAGGGCTGCGGTATTCTCGCTTAGTTGTTCCTCAATCCGGGCAATTGTTTCATTGAATTCTTCCTGGCTTGCGCTCACTTCCAAATCTCCACCCCAGTTTGCCAGGATTTCGAGCATAAAAGTGTTTCCACCTACGAAATAGTGCTGGAAGAAAGGCTCCCGCGCTGCCAGTCGCCCCGGAGTTTGTGAAATTTTTACAGCCCCATCTGCAAGAGGCATATGACAGCTCTGGCAAGATTCTGTTTGAGCACCGAATTCGGAATACTGCCATTCTGTGTATGGGGTTTGCTCCGGGAACTCGCCCAATATGGTGCCTTGGCTGTCAACAAAGGGGGTATAGAGGTTGTGGCAGGTACCGCAGTGCTCAGCGCTGAGCATGTGTTCACCATAGGCTGGCGTGTAACCAGATTGATTTTGCATTTGGTTGGTGACCGGGTTAGTATAAGGACCGTAAATCATACGGTTTGGCGCAATGGTGGAAGTGTCAATGACGTAATGGCCGCTGAACCCTTCCATCGTGCCCAGATTTTCATTGGTGACCTGATGACACAAAGTGCAGGAGACCCCATCAATGCCAGCGGCATGGTAGGGATGTTCCGGGCTATAAAAACCGTTATCCAACCCCGCCACCGGCATGCCCTCAACAAGAGACTGAGTGGTGGCCATGGGCATGTGACAGGTAACACATTTTTGCTCGATCACTTCCTGAAGTTCAGGATTTCTGGCCACCTCGGAGCTTACCTTTGCCTGCCAGACCGGATCGATACCTGCGTGCGCCATCATGGTGGACCGCCAGTCACTCGGCATCGAGACGTCCTTACCGCTTTGATCGATCAGCCCAATATGGCAGGTTGCGCAAACGCTCGGACCGGTGAAATCATCCGTCTGAAAACTGGAAAACGGACCCCCCGGAGCGGGATTCAATGCCAATCGTATCATTTCCTCAGTTGCTTCTGCTCCTGTCGCACTTGTGGTAGGAATAGAGGTTGAGGTTGAGCTTGAAACCCAGACTTCATCGGTAACCGTCGAAGTTGCAGGCTCTTGAGTACCTGCCGGTTCTTCCACTTCTCTAAGACAGGCAGTTAGGTACAAAAGATAGGAAAAAATCAGAACAACAAACAGGATGGTAAGTTTCTTTTCTTTGGACATTTTCACCTCCAACAAGGTTAGTCCCAATTTCGCTGCAAGTCGCATAGCTGACCAGGCAAAAAACCTGATAGTGTTAAGTATATATCATCTTATTTACTTTTGATTTACTCTCCCGGTCGATTTTGATGAAATCTACTCGGATAAGCAGCGTAGCCATCTTTTCGTAGGCCGGATTGTGGGGTTCAATCCGGCTTCTTAATTGTTAGCGTGCCGTAGGCTGAGATCTTGGCGTAGGTTAGATTGCGTTGTTTTACCTGGCCTACAAATTTTTCTATGAGCTATGAACCAATCTGATAAACTTATCTCATCATGAATAAGATGATTATTGCGACCGTCTCATTTAAAGGCTCGCTAAGTGCTCCGGAAGCCTCTCGCATTATCGCCAGGCAGGCTGAAAGAGTCTTCCCTCAAGCCGAGATATTACAGCTGCCCGTTTCTGATGGGGGAGAGGGGCTGGTTGAGATTGTCAATAGCACACTTGGAGGCGAATGCAAACTGGTCCAGACCTACGATCCACTGGGGCGGGAGGTTTCTGTTTTCTACCTTCAGTTGGCGGACGGTGCGGCACTGATCGAGATGGCTGGGGCAGGGGGGCTTACCCTGCTGAACCTTGGCGAATATGACCCATTACGCGCCAGTACTTTCGGGGTGGGGTTGGTGATCTTGGATGCCATCAAGGCTGGCGCGGATCCCATCTATATTGGCCTGGGCGGCAGCGCGACGGTCGACGGTGGCACCGGGGCGGCAACCGCACTGGGGATGCGCTTTTTTGGTTCATTTGGAGAAAGGGTTACCAGCGGTGGGGGTCTGGGGCAGATCCACAGGATTGAGATCAACACGCCGCGGCTGTTGGATTATTCCGGTCAGCTTGTTTTCCTGACGGATGTCAATAATCCCCTTTGCGGTCCAAATGGCGCTGCGGAAATCTTTGGACCTCAGAAGGGCGCTACTCCGGAGCAGGTTAAGCTTCTGGATCAGGGACTGTGGAATTTAGCGGATTTGATTGAACAGGAAGTCGGCTTGAATCCGAAAGAGATGCCAGGGATGGGGGCGGCAGGAGGATTCGCGCTGCCATTCGTGGTGTTTATGGGGGCCGAGCTCCGCGGCGGCATCGATTTCGTGCTCGATTTGCTGAAATTCGATGAAAAATTGGTCGGCGCAGACCTGTTAATTACAGGAGAAGGGCGCACAGACACTCAAAGCGCGATGGGAAAGGCAATTTCGGCGCTTGCCAGGCGTGCCCGGGCAGCCGGCGTGCGCGTAGCCGTAATTTCTGGGGCGTTAGGGGAGGGGGCGGAGAAAATGCTTGAGTTGGGCGTGGATGATCTCGTTCAGGCCACCCCTGAAGGGCAGCCGTTGGAGGAAGCTTTGGCATATGCTGCTGAAAACCTGGAGAAAGCGGCTTTTAACTACCTGGCGAAACTATAAAGGGGAGGAAACTTCTTCCGTAGGGCTGGGCTTTAGTCCAGCCGCTGAGTTTGCCCGGGGAGATGTAGACTGAGGGATGTTTTTGTCGAACTGCGATTGTTGAAAATAATGGTAGAATAATTTTTACTCAAGCTATGGTTGAAAGGAAGGGGATCATGAAAAAAATTTTCACTCTGTTGTTTGTATTAGGAATGCTCACATCATTGTGGGCATGTGGAAGTTACAGTCCATCGATGAATATCGATTCAGAATCGCCAACAGTCGCTTTGCCGATAGAGAATGTAACCACTCCAGAAACACCAACAGTCGCTTTGCCGGTAGAGGATGCAACCACTCCAGAAACAAACTTGACGATTGGTCAAATGAACGCGCTTGGTGCAGCCAAGTCATACCTAAATTTTATGGCTTTTTCACGTGAAGGTTTGATAGAACAATTGGAGTATGAGAAGTATTCAAACGAAGACGCAGTATATGCTGTAGATAATTGTGGTGCTGATTGGTTTGAACAAGCGATTAAATCTGCAAATTCCTACCTGGATTACTCTGCTTTTTCTTATACTGGTCTCATTGAGCAATTAGAATATGAAGGATTCACCACAGGACAAGCCACTCATGGCGTAGATAATTGTGGTGCTGATTGGTTTGAACAAGCTGCAAAATCAGCTGAATTGTATTTATCTTACTCTCAGTTTTCACGCGACGGTCTGATCTCGCAATTAGAATTTGAGGGTTTCACAACCGAGCAGGCAATATTTGGCGTAGAGGCAAACGGTTATTAACTGCAGAGGGCGAAGGCATTTTTCGTAATCCGAGGTTGAACATACATCAAGCCTGTGTGATTTTGCGTGCTTTAAATCCAACAAAACAAAGGCACGACGATAGCTTTGGATTCGAGAGGCCCATGCCGCTGAAAACCTGGCGAATGCGGCTCGCAAGTTTTTTTCTGATTTGAAATTGATTTATAAATAGAACGTAGGTCAGGTTGAACCCCGCAAAAATACNNGAGGAGCGCAGCGACGTGGCGATCTGCCTTTCATCTTATGATTGTGCCGGGCTTACGAAGCACCCCGCCGGCGGAGCCAGGTGCGGGCAGCCCGAGCACAGCAGCTCGCCTTTGGCGTCCGATACCTTTTGAGATCTTCGGTCACCTCTAGTGCGCGATCTGCCCACACGCGCTTTCAGCGCTGGGGTGTTTCGCAAGAGACTGGCACGATCACAGATGTGAAACCTGACTTACAATAATGTAAGATCCGTCAGAAACGAAGTCTGCTTCTAGAACAAACGCTCATTACCCATTAAAAACCCCTATTATAACTATCGAGAAGTTATATTCTCATAAGTAATAGGTTTCTTAAAATATCAAACAGCTCCTCCCTTTGTGAATTTTTATGAATCATTGCTAGTTATGGGTATAATGAGATTCGTGGACGCGAACAAATCTTCATCATCTTCACTAGCTATTTACCAATCTCCGGACAATCAAATACGCTTGGATGTGAATGTCGCAGAAGACACTGTTTGGTTGAACGTAGATCAGATTTCATCACTCTATAAAAGGGATCGAAGTGTCATCCAAAGGCATATAAGAAGTATTTATAATCAGGAGGAGGTTCCTGAGTATTCAACTTGTGCAAAATTTGCACAAGTTCAGATCGAAGGAGATCGTGAAGTTGTTCGCCAAGTTCCATCTTACAATCTGGATGTAATCATTTCAGTTGGATATCGTGTTCACTCAAAAGAAGGCGTACTATTCAGGAAGTGGGCTACAGGTGTTTTACGACAACATATAATCGAAGGCTATTCTGTAAATATAGAACGTCTGTCTTCATTAGGCAAAAGCATACAGGTGTTGAAAAGGTATGCGAATTTACTGCAATCAACTTCTGTTCTGAATGTCATAGAATCATATGCTTATGCTCTCAATTTGTTGGATCAATATGATCACAAAACAATGGAGAAGCCAGTTGGAAATATTGGCGGAATTCCAATAACCTATCAGGAATGCAAAGAGCTTATTAATTCGATGATGTTTTATGTTGAGAGCGATCTATTTGGTAGAGAACGAAATCACGGTCTTGAAGCAAGCATCGGTGCTGTGTCCAAACCGTTGATGGATGCGAAGTATATCCTACCGTAGAAGAGAAGGCAGCTCACTTGCTATATTTCCTGGTCAAAAATCATCCATTCGTGGATGGCAATAAAAGAATTGGGTCAGCCATTTTTCTATACTTCTTGCAGAAGAACAAAACTTTATTAAATGAAGCCAGTGTAATGCCAGACCAGAATGTACTGGTCGCAGTCGTTGTCCTGATGGCTGCTTCAGATCCTTCGGAAAAGGATTCTGTCATTAAATTGGTTCTAAACCTCCTAACCAATCCAGGAAATCCAGATAAATCAAAATAAAAAGCTGCTAAGAATTAGCTTAGCAACTTAACTGTGATATGTTTTGCTGTCTACGCCCCGGCCATCATGGCCGCGACATCAACTTCAGCAGTATCAGTTGGCTTCAGGTCGAAGGCTTCCACAATAACCCTGGCCACGTTCGGGGAAAGGAACGCGGGCAGCGTGGGTCCTACACGGATCTTCTTGACCCCCAGGCTGAGCAGCGCCAACAGCACAATCACCGCCTTCTGCTCGTACCAGGCAATGTCAAAGGAAAGCGGCAGGTCGTTGACGGAGCAATTGAAAGCCCCAGCCAGTGCTTGTGCGATCAACACCAGTGAGTAGCTGTCGTTGCATTGTCCGGCGTCCAAAACGCGTGGAATGCCGCCAATTTCGCCCAAACCAAGCTTGTTGTAGCGATACTTGGCGCAGCCAGCAGTCAGAATAATTGCGTCTTTCGGCAATGCCAGGGCAACATCTGTGAAATATTCGCGGTTCTTGTGCCGTCCATCGCAGCCGCCCATCACCACAAAGCGCGAGATCGCGCCGCTCTTGACAGCCTCAATGACCTTATCCGCTACGCTCAAGACGGTGTGATGCGCGAAACCGATCGGAATGGTGCCTTTCTCGAGTTCTTTCGGTTCAGCGCAAGTTTTAGCGCGTTCAATCACTGCAGAGAAGTCCTTGTGTCCGCCTTCCGGGCGGTCAGCGATGTGCTGCACGTCCGGATAACCCGCCATACCGGTGGTGAAGATGCGATCGCGGTAGCCGTCGCGCACTGGGATGATGCAGTTGGTGGTCATCAGGATCGGGCCGCCAAAAGCGTCGAATTCCTCAGCCTGTTTCCACCAGGAGCCGCCGTAATTCCCAACCAGGTGCTTGTATTTCTTCAATTCAGGATAAGCGTTGGTTGGCAGCATTTCGCCGTGGGTGTAGATGTTGATACCAGTGCCTTCGGTCTGAATGAGCAGTTCTTCCAGGTCGGGCAGGTCATGACCGCTGACCAAAATGCCCTTGCCAGGCTTGACACCGAGGAATACTTGGGTTGGTTCCGGATTGCCGTAGCGTCCGGTGTTGGAGGCGTCCAGCAGTGCCATGGCCTTGACTCCGTATTCGCCGGTCTTCTGGATGAGTGCCAGCATTTCTGCCTGACCAAGTTTGTCGTTAGTGGTGGCTTCGAGCGCTTCTTGCAGGAAAGCCAAAACACTCTCATCCCGCCCCCCCACCAGGTAGGCGTGGTCCACGTAAGCCGCAATGCCTTTCAACCCATAAATAACCAGTTCACGCATGGAGCGGATGTCTTCGTTGAGATCAGGGTCATCCATCACGCCAACCGTGCGTCCCTTGGCGAGCAGAGTTTCAACCTCGTAATTTTCAGGATGCCAGCCAGCCCAATCCGGACCGCTGCCGGTGCAATTGGAGTTGTGCAGCTCGTTGCAGCGAGTCTGGGCGCGCTTGCGCAGGTCATCCCGGCGCTCGATTGCTTCCTGGATGAGCGCGACAAAGCGATCGGTGTCGAAATTGGCATTGGTGATGGTGGCGAAAAGCGCCTTGGCGACGAAAAGGTCAGTCGCATTGTCCTTGACGTCCATTGGACGAGCGCGGGTACCCCAGAAGGAAATGCCTTTGAGTAGGTACACAAGCAGATCCTGCAAGCGGGCTACCTCAGCGGATTTTCCGCATATACCGCGTCGGGTGCAGCCTGAGTTTTTCATTGTTTCCTGGCACTGATAACAAAACATTTCGGTCATAAGAATCTCCTTGATTAATTTTTCCCTACTAATTATGCCACAAATCCTACTAATCAAGTCATATTTCGGCTACCATGAGCCAATAGTTTGTGGAAGGTTCAGATTCTTTACAAAAATGCCAAACGGTTGGCTTATTCAGGAAACAAAAAAGCGCCAGAGGCAATCTGGCGCTTCATGGACTTTCAATACCCTTCTAAACGAAGCGGTTGCGGATCTCCGAACTGACGTAATCCAGAATAGCCACAGTGATAGCGATGAACCAGATGGCGATACCAGCAGAACGGTAATCCAACAGGCGAATCCACTGGATCAGCAGGTAACCAATACCGCCGCCCCCAACCATACCAATGACAGTAGACATACGTACGTTGATGTCCCAGCGGTAAATGGTGAAGGAAACAAAAGGCGGCACAATTTGCGGAATAACCGCGTACCAGACCGTTTGGAGCCAGTTCGCGCCGGTAGCCTGGATAGCCTCCACTGGTCCGTGATCGATAGACTCAATCGCCTCGGAATATAGCTTGCCCAGGGCGGCGATGGAGTGCACGGTCAGCGCCAGGATGCCCGCGAATGGTCCCAACCCCACCGCGATGATGGCTATGACCGCCCATACCAGCGACTCGATTGAACGAATAATATTTAGGATCGTTCGAACCACCATATATATTGTTTTGGTAAACCAGTTGGCTGACATAAGGTTGCGTGAAGCGATAAAACTGACCGGGATGGAAAGAATGACGCCAAAGACAGTGGACATCATGCCTAAGAAGATGGTTTCGATCATCTTTTCAACCGAAAGTTTCAGCTCCTCGCTCAATACCGGTTCACCCACAGAGGCGACCTGGCGTGCTTCTACCTGCCAAACAGCGTATCCCTTCCCGCCAGTGGTTGGAATGACCCGGTAAGGGATAATAACATCCATTTCAAAGCTGCCGTTTTCGTCGGTAACGATCTTGACATACTCACCGCCATAGCGGTAGCGGAACTCGTTGCGCACCTGATCTACCCACCAAATCTCGGTTTCATCGTTGGGCGCAAAATTGCTGCCTACCATCCTGAGTTTGGTGCCCTCTGCGCCAGCGATTTCCGAAAGATCACCGCAGTTTGGTGTGACAGTTACGTAAGGATCGCCTTCTTCAACCACGCGCGGCGGCACTTCCACATTTTCGGTACAGGGAATAACCACATCCGCGCTGCCTATCAGCAGTTCTTCAGGATAGTAAAGAGCTTTTTCCCACGGCCAAAGCACGCGCATCAGCAGCGGTAGTGAGTTTTTGCCATCGCGAACCAGGACTGCCGGTCGAATTTCACCGATCTGCCAACCCAAAATGAAAAAGGAAGCCACAACGAAAACCCACAAAAGGAATGAACTTGCCTTGGCCTTTGCAGCAACCTTATATGCATCATAGGCAATCAAGAGGTAAAGCAAGACAAGAACGACCAAAATTATAAGAAGGATAGGCTGGAGCTGGATGGCCTTTTTGAACATGGCAGTAAAACCGACTTCCCTCCGCGCCGCGTCACTTACCCGCCAGATCCACAAACCTGCCGCGGAAAGGAAAACCAGCAGCAGCACCAAACCCTTCCTAAACTGCCGAGCCAGCATGTGCCCTAAACCCGGCACAACCAGGGAAAGCAATCCCGTCAGGACTGGGGGAACCAGGCTGGGTTTTTCTTCAACGGTTTGCACTTTTTGGCTCATCCTGTCACCTCCTCACCGGCTGAATCCTCGTCATCTGCGGCAATATCACCCGAGATACCCCCCATCCGTTCGGCTTCCTCACCGTAAATGGACTTGAACTCCGCGTCAGTCATGCGCAGGATTTGTTTCTTCGTACCCTGGTAGACCACTTGCCCATCTCGCAATCCGATCACACTGGTGCTATAGCGTTGCACCAGGTCAAGGTAATGCAGACTGCAGATGATCGTGATACCGTCCTCTCGATTCAGGCTTTCCAGGTGTTGCAAGATGGAATGTGCCAAAACCGGATCCAGGCTGGCAACAGGTTCATCCGCAAGGATGAGTTTTGGTTCCTGCATCAGCGTCCGGGCGATGCCGACTCGCTGCTGCTGACCGCCGCTGAGTTCATCAGCCCGCTTGTTTGCCTGATCAGTGATGCCCATTCGCTTCAGAGCGGTTTGGGCCCGTTTTCTGTCTGCTTCATCAAATTGGTTGGTGATGCTGCGCCACGTGGGCGAATAGCCCAGCCGGCCAGCCATCACGTTGGTCATGACTGTCGAGCGTTTCACCAGGTTGAATTGCTGAAAAACCATTCCAATTTGTCTGCGCATTCTTCGCAGGTCATCCCCTTTGAGAGCGGTGATATCTACGCCATCCCAAAGGATTTGCCCTTCGGTTGGATCGATCAGGCGGTTGATGCAGCGCAGGAGAGTAGACTTTCCTGACCCACTCAACCCGATCACCACCAGGAATTCCCTGTCCGGGACCGTGAAACTTACATTACGTAGAGCCACCGTCCCGTCATCATAAATTTTAGTTAGATTGCGAATTTCGAGCATAATCACTCACCCCAGGAATTAAGACGGGGGACCAATTGGTCCCCCGTTGGTTAAACAAATTACATCACCCGAAAATCTTAGAGGTCTTCAGCGGTGATTCCAGCCGCGTCTAACAACTGGCGGAATGCATCATAGAATGTGTTGTCGTGTTCTTCCAGGCCATCCCACTCATAGGCGGCGTCCATGGCGGCATTACCTTCTTCAGTACCGATGATCTTGAGCAGCGCGGCGACGAGCTGGGCTTTGATATCTTCGGGGAAGTCTTTGGCGAATTGCACACCATCGTTGGGGATTTCAACGGAAATCTCAACCTGGAGGACTTTGTCCATCACATCCGGGAATTCGTCTTCAACGGAAGTACGGGCGTCCACAAAGGAAGCGCCGGCGTCACAATCACCATTGTAAACACCCAGAACTGCTGCGTCATGGCTGCCTGCAAAGATGACTTCGAGGTCTGTGTCGGGGTTAACGCCGGCTGCGCGCATCATAATGCTGGGGATGATCCAACCGCTGGTGCTGGTTTCATCGGTAGCGCAGAAAACCTTACCGGCAAGATCAGCAACAGAGGTTATGCCGCTGTCGACATGGGCAATGATTTGCCCGGTGTAAGTTGGGCTGCCATAGCGTGTGGCGACAAGCGCTGGATAGGCGCAATCTCGGTCCGCAGCCGTGATGGCGGCAAAGGTTGCCAGGGAACCCATGTGGGCTTGCCCGGAGCATTCCGCTTCAATAGCAGCGGTGTAGTCGGTGGCTACGAAGGTGTCTACCACCAGGCCAGTTTCCTCGAAAATCATATCGGCAACTGCATCAGCACCTGCTGCGACTGATTCCATTTCACCTGAGGGAACGAAGACCCATTTGATTGGGTTTGCTTCTGTACCAAGCTCTGGTGCTGCGGGCTGACAGGCGGCGACCACCATTACAGCAATGAGAAGGATGGGAACAATCAAACTAAACTTTTTCATTACAACTCCTTTTTTTAACGACTAGAAGATTTAAAAAGCTGCTTATATGATACACCAAAAATCAATATCATGTGAAATCAAGTTGTCCTTTCATTGGTAAGTTGTCTTTCTATTACCAATTTATTTACCGATGCTGATAACAGTAAAACCCAACTTTGTAAGGTACTCACGGTCCAGGAAATTGCGCCCGTCTATTACCGGCACGGGCGAAATAGCTTCCCAATTGAGCTCCCGATAGATCGGCCATTCGGTAACTAATACAATCGCGTCTGCATCGTCGACTGTGAATTTGAGGTCTTCTGAGTATGAAATGCCTAAGTTGGGGTATTGGCTACGCGCATTTTCCAGCGCTACCGGATCATGCGCCCGCACGATCGCTCCGCGCTGCACCAATAGCCTGCTGATGTCGAGTGAAGGCGCGTCACGTAAATCATCTGTGTTTGGCTTGAAACTGAACCCAAGCAATGCGATGTGCTTTCCCTTCAGGATCTTCAGCTCTTCCTGCAAACGGTCCACTACCCACACACGCTGAGCATAGTTAACATCCCGCGCGGCACGAATGATTGGCATATCCACATGGTAATCTTTCGCTGTTGCCACCAGCGCGGCTGTGTCCTTGCCAAAGCAAGAACCGCCCCAGCCGATGCCGGCATTCAGGAATCGATCGCCAATGCGCTTATCCAGCCCAATTCCTTTGGCAATCGCCGAAACATCTGCCCCCACCTTCTGTGCCAGGTGCGCAATCTCATTTATGAAGGAAATTTTGAGCGCCAGGAACGAGTTGGCTGCATACTTGACCATCTCCGCAGATGTCAAATCGCAAACAAGCATAGGAATTTCGCTGAGCCCTTCAGGTCTGGGCAAACCAGCCGGTGCTGCAAAATCCTGCCGCATGATCGGCCCAAATAATTCCTTCAGGCGCTTAATGCTAAGCTCGTGCTCTGAGCCGACAATGATCCGATCAGGATAAAAGGAGCCTTGCAGCGCGGAACCCTGCGCCAGGAATTCCGGGCTTGAAACAACATTAAATAAGCCGTTGGGCTTGGCGTTACGGACTTCGTAATAGTGTTCGCGAATGATCGCCTCAACCCAGTTGCCCGAACCAATCGGCACTGTGGATTTGTTGACCACCACCACGAACTTCTCCCCCAGATTTTCAGCGATCGACTCCGCCGCCATGCGCACATAGCTCAGGTCCGCGTTGCCATCAGGCAAGGATGGCGTATTTACAGCGATAAAAATGACTTCCTGGTTGGGAATATCCGCTTCAGCGTAATTGCTGACAAACCGCATTTTTTGGTGCACTTCAGCGAAAAGTTCATCCAGATGAGGTTCAAAAATCGTCACCTCGCCTGCCTGCAGGCGCTTTACTTTTTCCTGGTTGAGGTCGATGCAAGTTACGTCATTGCCTAAATATGCCAGCATCACCCCCGTATTTAGTCCAACATATCCTGTTCCAATTATCAGTACGCGCATGTTGCCTCTTTCAAATTTTTTGTCTGCTCAATTATACCTGAGCGATTACTGCTCTCAGGGCACGCATTCACCCCGCAATTTCCTATTCTACTGGTTCAAGTTTCGCCATGAAATGCCGCAATACTTTAGGTGCCCAGGCAATCTTCAACCCGCGAATCTTTTCGGCGTCCTGCATGCATTTCGCGGCGGATTCCCCGATGTAATCAAGGTGGCTGCGGGTATAAACCTGGCGCGGGATCGCAAAACGCAGCAGCTCCAACGGCGCAAATATGGGCGCGCCAGTCACAGGATCAGTGTGCTCAAACATCAGGCTGCCGATTTCGGTCGTGCGCACACCCCCAGCCAGATACAGGGCATTTCCCAAAGCTACTGCCGGGAACTGGCTCTGGGGGATGTGGGGCAGCGCCTTGCCGCCATCCACGTAAACTGCATGCCCGCCTGTTGGCAGGTAAACCGGCATCCCAGCCTGCCTGAGCACCTCGCCCAGGTAGCGCGTGTGCGATTCACGGTAGTTCAAATAAGACTCATCCACACCGTCGTACAGACCAACCGCTACTGCTTCCAGGTCGCGCCCCGACAAGCCGCCATAGGTCAGAAAACCCTCGTGCACAATCAAATTCTGAGCAATGCGCTGCTTGAGTTCAGGGTCCCTAAAAGCGATAAATCCGCCAATATTGACAATCGCGTCCTTCTTGGCGCTCATGGTGCAGCCATCAGCATACGAGAACATCTCGTGCACAATTTCGCGCACGCTGACATCCTTATACTTTGGATCCCGAATCTTGATGAACCAGGCGTTTTCAGCGAATCGGCAGGCATCCACGAAGAAGGGAATGCCGTATTTGTGATAGATCTCAGAAGTCTGGCGGATATTCTCCATCGAAACGGGCTGACCGGCGGCAGAGTTATTCGTGATGGTGATCATGCCAATCGGGATGTTCTCAGCGCCAGTTTCCTGGATGAACTGCTCCAGTTTCACGAGATCCATATCGCCCTTGAATGGCGCAATCAGGCTGGAATCTTCTGATTGGGCGATGGTAAATTCCACTGGATTGGCGTTCAATACCAGCAGATTCGCCTGGGTGGTGTCAAAATGGCGGTTATTTGGCACAAATTGACCCGCCTTGACGAGCGTTGAAAAGAGCATACCTTCCGCCGCGCGACCCTGGTGAGTTGGGAGCACATATTCGAACCCGAGCACATCCTGCACGGCGCGTTCAAAACGGTAATAGCTCTTGGCGCCAGCGTAGGATTCGTCCGCCTGCATCATAGCTGCCCACTGGCGGTCACTCATGGCGCCAGTGCCGCTATCGGTTAGCAGGTCAATAAAAACATCTTCCGCGGGCACATTAAAGATGTTATAGAAAGCTTTCTTCAAGGCAGTTACCCGTTCTGCCTCTGTGGTGAGCTTCACACGCTCGACGACTTTGATGCGAAACGGCTCAATAAACGGAATAGTCATGTTCTCTCCTTGGATTTTTGTTTTTTCAAACTGGCCAGGTGCGTCCCAGCCAGATAACCACTGCCAAACGCAAAATGCAGATTGAAGCCCCCGCAGGGACCGGCCACGTCCAGAGTCTCTCCCACCAGGTGAAGCCCTGGAATGAGCCTGGATTCCATGCTCAGCGGATCCACCTCCCCCACTGGCACACCCCCCACGCTCACCTGGCTGTTCCTGAAACTGCCGGCTCCAGTAACGCCGAATTTCGCTTCAGCTGTCACCTCCAACAGCTGGCGGATTTGTTCTTCGGTCAGAGCGGTTAGCTTCGCGCCTGGATCGAGCCTCGCCTGCCTGATGAAAAAGTCGGCTGATTTTGGGGTGAAATAGCGCAGCAAACCAGCTCGCAAGCTGCAGGGATGGGCGACCTGCCCGGTGAGAATATCTGCAAAATCGGACCAAAACGGAGCGATGAAGTTCACCTGCAAGGTCAGGTCCGCGCCAGGGTTCAATGCAACCAGATGACTCAGGTTCATGACCCCTGGACCGTTGAATCCGTCCTGGTTGATGATGACATTGCCCAATGTCTGGCCGAGCTGCTCTTCGCCACGCCAGATACTCGTCAAAACGTCAAAGCGCTGCCCCTTCAGCTGCTTGAACGGGCCGAGATCCACAAAAATGGGACCAAGCGCGGGCTGAAGCGGCCGCACGTTGTGCCCCAGCTTTTCAAGCGCGCCGAAAAGTTCCCCGCGTGAGCCAAGTTCAGGGTAAGCCTTGCCCCCTGCCCCAAGAACGAGCCGATCAAAAGACTCAGTCTGATGTAGTCCCAATCCACTTACTTGCAATTGGAAACAATCATTTTCATAAAAAATACCACTTATGTGAGTGGCTACGCGCAACTCTATCCCGCGCTCCCGCAATGATTCCCCAAAAACCTCTGCCACTGCCTGGGCGGATTGAGACCTGGGGTAATACCAGCCGTCATCTGTTTTCTGTGTCGGGATGCCCAGCCGATCAAACGCGCGTCTGAACTCCTCCACCCCAAAAACGCTCAGAAAAGTCTCTATCCAGGCTGGGTCCTCGCAGTAATAGACCGCCGCTTCCACCGCGTCATTGGTCAGGTTGCAGCGGCTGCTGCCGGTCACCAGTAATTTTCGTCCGATATTGGGATTATGTTCAAACAGGGTAATCCTGCCGCCCCCCTCCGCAGCCTGGATAGCAGCCATCAGTCCTGCTGGTCCTGCTCCGATCACCGCAATATTCATGGCTAAATTATACCCTCATCATGACCTTGCTCACCCCTGCTTCAGCAATCTCTTTGATCTACCAGATCTGCCACAATATGCACACTGGAAATTGAGGTTACCAATCCGTGTGATTAAGGAAACACGCAATTGCTTCCACCGCCATGCCGTACAAATTCATCACGCAACAATTGCAGTTACTTACCCACTTTTTTTGCTATGTTATGTGGCTACGCGCACTATTTTGCCAAAGAATAATCATGAAAGCAGATTGCCTCGTCGCTTCGCTCCTCGCAAAGACGAATTCTTGTTCTCGCAGTTGCGCCAAAGGTGCCGTAGGGCGGAATGCGCCTCACCTGCCCTGGCAGCCTAGCTGCCGGGGTTAGCACACTCCGCCAAATGTTTGCTCTGATGCCGGAGTGAGCCCGCGATTGTTGGTTGAGAGTATGAGATCTCTGGGCGGTCTCATTCCGGCCTACGAAAAATTTTTTCCTTAGTTCTCGCCGGTCTCCTGAGTGCAAAGCCTCCCTGTGGGACCGTGCGAGGTGGTTGACCGTCAGGTCTCCAACTAATGCCATGAAAAGTCACAAGCCTCAACCAATGCGAACCAAAAATCTTTCTCCTGACAAAAACACCTATTATCGTAGGTCAGGTTCCGTACTTGAACCTGACATCACAAGCATAGTCCTCGCCGGTCTCCTGAGTGCAAAGCCTCCCTGTGGGACCGTGCGAGTTGGTTGACCGCCAGGTCTCCAACTAATGCCATGAAAAGGCACATTGCCGCGTCGCGTCGCTCCACGCAAAGACGTTCCAACCGTCACTGCGAGATCCTTTGCCAGCAAACATACAGGGATGGGAATAAATTGTTCGGCAAAGGATCGTGGCAGTCTGCATTTTCTGTGAGATTACCATGTTGCTTTGCTCAACCATAAACCGGCTGTGCTTGTCGGCTATTTGGGCTACACGCAACACCAATGCTTAGATCAGGCTGAAAAAGATAATGGATACTTTCTGCCAAAATTGGCAAGGTTTCCGGTGTCACTCTTCGGGTAATCCAATTTCTTATTGATTATTCACAAATTTTAGGCATAATATCCATAGTCCTCACTAACCCAGGAGCATATTATGCTGAAGGCTTTCTCAATTCAGAAAGCTTTTCCTGGTTTTTCCAGTGTGATTCCAAATCTATTTTCCCCCATCTCCCTACACGCAGAAACAGCACAAGTAAATCATCATATTTCCAGCCCTTTCAATCACTTTCCTTCTTTGTTCCCGGTAATGCCGTCTACGGCAAGTCTGTTCGGATCGCTTTTATCAAGCAAGCTGAAGTCGCTTAACTGTTCTCTTATTCATAGAATTAGCCATCCGAATCCAATACTTCAAACCCCTTGGATGGCGCTGTTTCATCAAGTTTTCTAACTTGATTTTATGACGAGCCTTTACACCACACCTTGTCAGTTGAAAAGCTTGCTTTCAGGCTGACCGGAAAGAGAGAAGTTGAAATGCATCATCGAAGAGGTTTTCATATCAATTTTTGGATTCTTATCGCTATTGGCTTGGTTTTTGCCACTCGCAGTTCACCAGCCTTTGCTGACCTAACTGGCTCAACTGTAACTTTCGCACAAAGTGTCACCTACGAACCAGGGAAGACCAGCGGCTCCTGCTATATTCCGGGACAGTACCAAACGCTTTGTTTCAACCTGGATACAACCAGCCCGGATGGCCAGGATGCCACCGCCATCGCCATACAATTCCCGACCGATTGGGAGGTGTATGGAAGGTGGATGGGCGACCATTACGATTATTCCAGCATTGAACATAGCTGTACCAATGGGGGCACAATGAATAGTGCATTAAGTTGGATGGGGTTTGCCCGGGATGGTCAATATTGGGGGGGAGACAATCGGGTGCAGAATGCCGACACCTCCTGTCATGCCCTTTATTGTTTTACTGTTACAGACACCACTGACCCTGGCGACCCCCCATACGACGACGAATTGGACGCAACAATCTCCTGGTCCTGGGCTGGGGGAGCAGGAACTTTTCCTGAAAGTGTCTGTTCCAGCGACGGGTTGTACCCCCAGGACGGGTTCCCGTGCGACGAAGTATCTAGCGAGCCACCCGCAACTGTGCCAATCTGTGAATTTGTGCCACTGACCATCCTGCCTGAGACGATTCCTGCTGGTGAAGCTAAGACCTATTACTCGCAGCAATTCACTGCCGAAGATCCAGATGGAAATGTCTTGCCAAATGACCAGCTTTCGTGGAGTAAAGACCCTTCAGAATTGCCGTCGAACTGCTACCTTTATTCCAATACCGGTTTGCTGGAGTGTTACTCATATGTCAATGATGTTCCATTACCGGCTGGAACCTATGATTTTACTGTCAATGTGCATTCGTATGACAGCTGGGTTGATGGCTCGCGGGATTATACCCTTGTGATCAACCCCCAGTTGCTCTTTGATCCTGCAACGCTCCCCTACGGCCGGGTAAATCAGGCATTCAGCCAGTTAATCACGGTGTCCGAAGGCACCGGGCCTTATACGCTTACCCACATTGCAGGAACACTCCCGCTTGGACTTTCTTTTGATGAAGCGACCGATTCCTTTACAGGTACGCCCACCGAAGCGGGTACTTTTGATGGGATTGTTGTCCAGGCAGTGGACGCTAATTTGGTGACCAAGACCCACACCTATTCCCTGACGGTCTATCCGGAACACCTCTTCACCTGGACGCCGCTTACCCCCATGTCCGGTGAAAATACCCAGTTTACGGCCGTTGATGGATTTGATTACTACCAATGGTACTATGCTTCGCAACCCGGTGGTGAATGTGACGCGGTGGTCTGGACCTCTACCAATAGATTTGCCACTATTAATTTTTACGGAAAAGGAGAACACAAGGTCTGCCTGACAATGTACGAATATAGCCCCCCTGAACAAACCATTCAGGATGACCAGTGGGTGACCGTCACCAACAGTCCGCCGGATATCTATGACTTAAACACCTATCCATACCCGTCTTTCCCAGGCCAGATAGTGGAAGCCTACGCCTACTTTAATGACCCGGACGATGAGGGAAACTACATCTGTGAGATTGATTGGGGCGACGGCAGCAGCGAGACAGGTACATTCAATCTTTATGGTGAGTGCATCTTCCCGCCCCATAGTTACACCAGTATTGGTTCCTACACACTCCAGGCAACCGTCACAGATGGTGAAGGCGCATCAGACACCTTTAGCACTACCCACAAAGTCATCTATCTCTACGCTGAACCAAATGTGAACCTGTTGGCGTCCAACACCCACCCCACAACCGTGCGCCTGCGGGGGTACGCCCCGGAAGGGACAACCAGCCTGCTATTTGAAATCGATATCCAGCCCTTGCATGGAACCCTGGGCACTCCAGCCTTCCAGGAATGCCGCATGTCGGATTATGAACCAGACATGGTTGTGTGTGAAGCAGAAATTGTCTACACCCCTACAGTAACTTCCCCGTCGTACGTCGGTAACGATCAATTCAATTTTGTTGTGCAGGATGCCAGCAGCCACGTTTCTGATCCCGGGAATATCAATTTATGGGTGGATGACAACCAGGCTCCAGTTGCCTATGACGGCACCGCCACCGTGCTTGCTACTGAACCGAGCGATTTCAACATTTATGCCTTCGATGAGGACATTCACGATTACACTTTCGATGATGTAACTTTCTTTCTTGATACCCAACCCGAACATGGCACCCTCGCCTTCAAGAGCTATGCAAATGTCGACTATGTATACGACTCTGACTGGAATTTGATTGGTATCGATTGGAGCCAGCTATTTACCTACACCCCCAATCCGGGTAGCACTGCCACTACGGACAGTTTTACATTTCACGTCAACGACACCCACCAGGATTCCAACGTTGCCACAGTAACCCTGGACTTGTATACCCCAAAGACCCTGCATGTTACCGCCGTCGATGATGTGGTGGATGGAGATGGCTGCACGCCCACCCACTGCAGCCTGCGTGAAGCAGTTGAAGACGCACTCTTGGGCGACACAATTGATTTCACTCTGCCCCTACCCAACACCATCACCCTGACCGTAGGACAAATCCTGATCAATAAGAATATTCATATCAGCGGTCCGGGTGCAGACCAGTTGGCTGTCAGCGCAGGCTTTACGGACCCGGACCTGCCGGAGTTTCCCCAAGACGGATACCGTGTCTTTAAGATTGACAATAATGATTTACCCATGCAAGCCAGTATTTCAGGGCTTACCATTCGTGATGGGCGCGGCGAGGAAGGTGGCGGTATCTTTGTTGACGAAGACGCGGAACTAATCCTGACCGACTGTCAGATCGGGCCTAACAATATCGTGTCGTATGCCGGCGGTGGCATTTCAACCGACGAAGCCGTTCTCACCATGACCAATTGCACCGTGATAGACAACCACGGCACGGGCACATATGGTGGCGCTGGAATTTTCGCCAATGACTCAATCATGACCATCACAAACTCCACCATAACGGGCAACGTCACCAATAATTACGGTGGCGGAATTCTGGCATACGACGACACCGTGGTAACCCTGATCCATTCCACAATCACAGGTAACCTTGCCAACCAGGATTATGACACCAACGACTGGGGCGGAGGCGGTGGAATTTACAACGATGGTGCCGAAGTTATCCTCTGGAACACGATCGTTGCTGGAAACACCGATCTGACTGAAACCAAAGTCCACACCAAATGGCCGGATGTCTACGGCGCAATCACCTCCCTTGGCGGCAACCTGATCGGTGATGATACCGGTTCAACTGGCTGGCTGCCAGGCGATATGGTGGGTACGGCTGCTTCTCCGATTGATCCTCTATTGGGTGTGCTGGACGTCTACAACCCTGGCACCACTCCCACCTACCCATTACTCGAGGGCAGCCCTGCGATAGATACCGCGGTCTGCGTTGCTGGCGTGACCATAGATCAGCGCGGCATAAAACGCCCGCAGGGGATAGCCTGCGATCGAGGCGCATTCGAAGTGGAGAACCCATTGACTTACCTCTTCATCCCGCTGATCCTGCGCTAACATTCCTTCTGTCCAGCCACGCACAGCGGCTTTTAACAGAACTACAACCAAATCCCTCCCAGAATTGGGAGGGATTTGTGTTTGTTTATTTTGTAGTTCAGGTCCCGCTCCTGCCCCTGAGCAAAGCGAATGGGGTTGAACCTGACGTCAAAAGCCCACCCTACTCAATTCTTCGTTCTCGCCGGTCTCCTGAGTGCAAAGCCTCCCTGTGGGACCGTGCGAGGTAGTTGACCGTCAGGTCTCCAAACACCACTTCGTAATTATAGACAAGGATAACGTACTGAGGGGGTCATGATGCTGGGGGCAACCAACCAGTACTTGTTCCCTCCGTAAACATGCTGGCAGGCAGGTCAACTGTAGGCCGGGTTCAATTTCACCTGCCCCTGAGCGTAGCGAATGGGGTTGAACCCGGCTCATTGACAAACGGCAGATTGCCACGTCACTTCGCTCCTCGCAAAGACCTTCCTCCCGTCACTGCGAGATCCTTGCCATCAAACCAACAGGGAAGGTGATTAATGGTTTGGCAAAGGATCGTGGCAGTCTGCCTTTTTGTGAAATTACCACATCCCAACGCTCTGCCTTAGGCCGGGTTCCGACTCTGCCCCGCTTCTTTCCATGCGGGGTTGAACCCAACCTACTTTACTGCATCCACCAAGGCCTGCAGCTGCTCTTTCAGGGTTGAGAAAGATAATCCTTCAGCAGTTGCAAAATCCTTAATCAGCAAGTTCAACGACGGCATAGGCCGAGCAATAATCTTTTCAATATCCTCTTGTGTAACTCCCCAATCCAATAAATTTTGGAAAGTGGTCTTGCCAGCGATTTTGTAATCTTCAGCTCCATGGTCGGAATTAGCTGGCTGAGCCTCTTCCTGCACTTCTGGTGCCACAAATCCGGCCTCCTCACTGACAGTAAAAATATCAAGATAGTCCAATTGCTCCTGGCTTAGGGAAGTTTTTTGTTTTATCAGCTTCACGGCCTCTGGCAGCAAGAAAGCGTCTTCTGTGCTCAAATCATAGGGATAGCCCTTGTAAAGCGCAACAAAAAGTTTTACAGAGCCGGTCCCCACTTCAACGTCCAGATAAGCAAATTTTTCTTCAAGCGTTTTAAGCGAGACTGCTGCAATATCAGATCCCGATATGCGAAATGCAATTGCAAGGTCCTCAAGTGGGATTTCAAACAGCCTGGACACATCCCCAAAAGTGTAGGATCCACGGATGTCCGCCGGATTGTACTCTCCGGCAGATTCGCCTTTGGTAAATTTCAGAGGCTCTTTGGTGTTTTTTGTTGTCCATTCCCCCAAGGCAATTGAGAGCAAGATCCCACCAAAAAAGACCGTTACAACAAAGACAGCCATCCAACGTGGTGTGATTCTCATTTTTTACCCCCAATGACGAAATCCAACGACTGAGGCACTGGACACTGAGCTGACGAGGTGCATTCCATGCATGAGATACACTGGTGGTTGCGAATAACCGACTTGCTGCTAACCTCAATGTTCATCGGGCAGACCTTATCGCAAACCTTGCAATTGATGCAGGTGTCTGCGTTGCGACGCAGGGAGAAAATCCGAAAGAGGTTAAAAATGCCCAGGAACGCGCCGTAAGGACAAGCATATTTACACCAGGGGCGCTCAACAAACAAAGACGCAAGGATTGTAACCCCCAGCACGATCAATCCGCCAATCGCAACCTCGTTGGTCCAAAAGTTGAAAAGCGCGAAATACGGGTCAACATCGGCAAACACCAGTGTCATCGACTTTGCGGTCATGAAAACTACCCAAATCAAAACGATATAACGAAGATAGCGCAGAACATTATCAATCTTTGCAGGGATAAAGTGGTTGTAGCGCCTCTTGAAAATTTTCTTGCCAATTTTGGCAATCCACTCCTGAAAAGTTCCCAACGGGCAGACCCAGCCGCAAAAAACGGGGCCGGCAAATAAAGCCAAAACAACGCCGATGATCATCAGCACCAGTGAAGATTGATGCACCTTCTGAACGAAAGTGCCTGTGGTAATAAATTGATAAAGAGTGACCACACCCCCAAACGGACAAATCGCGTGCAATGAAGCGGAAGAGAGAAAAGCTATGCCTTTTCCTTCTTCTGCTAAGGTGTGATTGATCGCAATCAACGCGATCAGGACAAAAAAGAATAACTGGACCCAAGGTCGGATCCGGTTGCTTTTACGGCGTTTGATTGCTTTCTTTGCTGGTTGAGATGACTCCATTTTGCTCCTCATTAAAAAATCCCTGGGGTACTTTAGTGTACCCCAGGGTGATTGATTGTGTTAGCTATGGAATGCAGGCTTCGAAAGCCGGCAGATGTTGTTCGAGCGAAGCGCGCTGCAGGTTGGTGTAAACCCGGATCAGCATTGGGTTGGTGGTGTTGGGCAGAATCTCATCATAGAGATCCGCGTCCAACTGTTCGAAAGTCACCCCCAATTGACAGGCGTCTTCCAAAGTGCTCCATTCAATCTCAGCCACCTCGCCAGCGTTCTCAGGCACTTCCACGCCAAAACGTTCTGCCACGCGGATCAGCGCGTTCACATGCTGTTGCTCTGAGCGGGCAATCCGCGCGAATGGCTGGATTTCTCCCAATTCATCCATGATAGCCTGGTAGGTATTCATGGCTGTGTATTCTTCTTGAATAGCTGCGGCAAGATCCGCCGCCTCTTGTTCGGACAAAGTAATTGTCATGGTCATTGATTCTGCGTTTGCTTGTGGGCTCCGTTTGTTTGGAGGAACCCCCCGACCAGCTTCAACTGCGGCCTGGGATGGGCTATAGACAAATGCGGTTACTACCATAACTAAAACTGCGATTGCAATTAGTGTGATTGATTTTTTATTTTTCATAGTTATCTCCTGTTTTGTATGACGATTTTAAACGCAACTTATTTAGATGCGCTTAAGCAAGCATGTGTTTTTGATGAATTCCTAAATATTTTCCGCTTGTCTCCCACTGGAATAAGCCCAGCCTTAGCTTTGCGACCGGAGTGGGAAATTTGGAATTCAATCCCTGGGTCTGCAGGAAACAGAATGCCCTGAATGTTTGGGCATCTATCCGCAGCGGTCTGCCGATATTTCTGCAAAGCTGCACAACTCTCTTTGAGGAAAAATGAGATGAATTGTCCGAAAAGAATAACGAGTTGATTCAATTGAACCAACTCGTTGCTTCCATTAGCAATCTTGTGCTTATCTAAAGATTAAAGGCAGGTAGAATTTAATTGGTAGTGGATCCGGGATGGGCTTAACCGTCACCGTGATCGTCTCACACACCAGGTAAACGCCGTCGCTCACACATATGTCAAAGCGATATTCACCAAGCTCAAACCCGGTCGTATCCCAGCTAAACGCGCCAGTCAACGGATCTATGCTTGCGCCACTCGCCGCGCCTTCTCCGAGCGACCAGCTTACAGCGGCTCCTTCAGGGTCAGTTGCCATTGTCGTAAAAGTAAGTGTCTCGTTTGTCACAACAGTTTGTGGCTCAATTGGGTCGATAATCGGGATTTCATTGATGTCCACAATAATGATTTCGAATTCTTTATCAAAAGTAAGCCCAGCAGAATCGGTCACGCGCACTTTGATCAGCCGGAAGTCATCTTCTTCATGGTCGAATATCACCGCCGTTTTCAGCGTGTTGCCATCAATTGTAAAAAGGGCATTGTCAGCATAAGATGCATCTTCAATAAAACTGTAAGTGAAGGTATCCTCAGCATCAGCATCGGTCGCGCTGAAATTACCCACAGTCGTCCCCGCAAGTTCATTCTCTTTGACAAAATCAGGGAAAAGCTCCAATCCCGTCGGCGCGCAGCCCACGGTCGTCACCAGGCTGTTTCCACTCACCATAAAACCGAGCTCAAAGGCATCAGGCCAATCCACCAACATGCTGTTTTCCGCGTCAATCACAAATGTTGTGCTCCCGCCCACCACTTTCGCCCTGAGCGTGATCCTGATCAGGCTCCCGCTGCCGCTGCGGGGGATGTTCACCCCGCCTTCTGCCTGCTGAGCCGCCCCCCAAATCAGCCTGCCGGTCTGGTTGCCCTCATCGTTGCTTGATTCATGACGGAGATCCCCCTGCAAAAACCCACCATTTTCCACCGAAACAACTTCAACCACGCTTTGATCAAATGTGACCTCCAGGTGATAAGTCGTCAGCGGGTTGCTTTCAGGCACATCAGCCACCAAGAGCGAAATCTCAACGCTCCCGCAAGTTGCTGCCGTCACGTCCGCCGGGTTCAAAGCTGAGGGTCACCCCCGTCTGGGCGCGCGCGTTTTGCGACGCCGCCTGTCCAAAAAACAGCAGCATGGCTATCATTCCGCCTATGAGCACCGTTTTATTGCGTTTCGTCACTTATCCTCTTCTGAGATCGGCTTGTTTTTCCGGGTGCGCAAATAGATCCCGGCTGCAATGATCAAGAGCACAACCGCACCAATCATCCAAGGAAGAAATTTTCCAAAACTAAATGCGGAGTCCTTTGCTAATTCTCGTCCTTCAGTCCCGACAGCCTCAGTCGGAGCCGGCAGGGTATTTACCACTTCACTTACCGAAGTAGGCTGAGCGTTCTCTATACCCGACTGACTTTGGGTTGCCGTGGGCGCCAGCGTTGCCGTGGGCGCGCTTGTTGCCGTCTTTGCCTGCGTCAGCTGAGCGGTAGCGCTTGCGGTCCTCGTCTGCGTTGCCAGAGATGTCGCTGTCCGCGTCAGTATTGGCGTCACGCTTGGCAGTGGCGTCGGCGTTGGCGGTATTTGTGAAGGGTCCAGCGTGGGTATTTCCGTGATCTCGATCGGATCGATTACCGGGATGTTGGTGGCGGTCACAATTGGCGCGCCACTGACGATCTGGATCTCAGCACTCACCAAACTAACCGGGATGGCTTCCCCATAACGGGTGTAAAGCTCCACCTTGGTCACTTCCAAACTTGTTTGCCCAATCTTCAAACCGGTCAGGTAAAGCACCAGCAGGTTTCCCGAGCCGCTTTTTGGCTCGGAGGGGTTGATCTGGTTCACCACCACGTGGATTGTCCCTTCTTCGTAGTTAATCTGGTTCATCAGCATCATCCCGGGGTCCAAAAATGTTCCGATGCCAGCCTGAATGCCGGCCCTGTTCGGATCAGCGTCATCAAAATCCAGATATTCCGGGTCAAAACTCAATTCAATGTCAAAAGCGTACAGATCCGTCACATCCTGGATATCCACCGGCACTTCCACAATCGCGCCGGGTCTGATCTGGAACTCCCCAAACACCCCCGCGCGGGCGCCGCTTTGCGCAAACCCCACCTGCATGGACAAGAATAAGAATGCGCCTATTAATAGGAAGGGTACACCAAATTTTCGAATAAAGGTCACTAATAATTTCATCTTTGTCGTCTTTTTTCCTTTTTACTCATTCTTTTCCGATCAACCATCACCTACCACCTATCACCTGCTACCTATCCCCTACCACCTACCACCTGTCACCCACCAACCGCAATATTGGCGATTAAGGGCAGGTTGAGCATTCCGACCTTATGTCATAAATACCAGTATACATTAATTGAATATTATATGAATCTCTGAAAATCCATATCTCGCCATAGGTCTGGCTTTGCAACTGCCTCGCGTGTTTACATGCGGGGTTGGATCCAGCTAATGATCGTTGATTGGTTGACAGAAGTGTAGCAAGATTAGTTAGTGAATTGCAACACCGCATGTGGCTACGCACAATAAATTATCGTCGGGGAGAGGTGTAAAGACGGAACGCCACGCCGCTTTGCTCCTTGCATGGAACAGGTCGTAGGGAACAGGCCTGCCTGTTCTATTTGGTAGATAGAAATACCCCCTCTGGTTGCGGCTTCCCCCAAGGGAGGCTTCGCACGGCACTAAACCCTATAACGCACAAAGGGTTATGTCTAAATTTTATTCGACCGATTAGATCCTTCGTTATTACTCAGGATATAGAAACGACAAACCCCTCATTCTGACAATCCCGACAATCTTTCTCATGCTGCATTTGCCGAATTTTCTACAGCTTGCGCAAGGGCATCCTCAAGAGACTGCTCAACCGGAGCTGCCAGAACCAAATCATTCACACCCAAAGCAGATATCTTTTCCGCCTAACCCCCTTATGCCAGGGAAATCATGGCTACAGGCATCAAATTTCAACAATTCGAACCATAAATTAAAATATCAGGCTGACTTTTGGTCAGCCTGATTTCTACTATCCTATTTCCCGCAGACCAGGTCAAGATCAGTTTGCGGGTTGGGTTGACCGTCCTACCGCAGAATGATCGGCAGGAACAGGCGCATGTAGGGTTGGACCGTAATAGTCACCGTGGCGTCGTCGCTCCACTCAGCATTGATCGTCCGCACTGAAAGCACCAGATAGCGGAAGGTATCCCTTCCCATGTAGCCCGCGTCGGGTGTGTAAGTGAAGGAGCCGTCGTCGTTCATGCTCAATGTGCCGTGCTGGGGTTCGTCCAGGATCTGGATCGAGACTTCCTCATCGGGATCAAGCAGAACGTCATTCGCCAGGATGCCTTCTGCCGCGTCCTTGACCAGGTCGGTGCCTGTCATAACCTCGTAGAAGTCGTCGTTGGCAAGCGGCCAGTCGTTCACCGGGTTGACCGTGATGGTAACTACAGCAGTGTTACTGTAGGCATCGCCATCAAAAAGCATATAGCTGAAAGTGTCAGTACCGTTGAATTTAGCATCCGGAGTGTAGATGAAACCGCCATTCAGGGTCCATTCGAGTGTTCCGTTGCTAACGTCATCAACAGGAATGATCGTCATTTCGTCTCCCTCGACATCGGAGTCATTTTCCAGGATGCCCGGGGCGGCAACAGTGAGCATAACATCCTCATCGGTTACATATTGATCATCTACAGCCACAGGGGCATCGTTGACCGGGGTGACCGTTATGGTAACCACGGCCATTGCGCTGTCTTCCAAACCGTCGTTAGCCTTGTAGGTGAAGCTATCAACGCCGTTGAAGTCCAACTCGGGAGTGTAGGTTGCCGTTGTACCAACCAGCGTTACCGTTCCATGAGCAGGCTGGTCAACGATGGCATACGTCAGCGCATCATCTTCAGCATCGGTTGCCACCAGGGTCACATCCACGGGGATGTCTTCCAAAGTGGTCTCGAATAGGTCTTGCGCAACCGGAGCCGTGTTCACCTCAGTAACGGTCAGGGTAACTTCCTGCTCGTCGCAAAGCGGTATCGGGGCGGTATCGTCGCAAACCATGACGGTAAAGGTGTAAACACCAGGACCCTGTTCTTCAGTGGGTGTCCAGGTGAACACACCGGTCGCGGCGTCGATTGCCGCGCCATCAGGAGCACCAATCAAACTGAAGGTCAGCATCTGGGCGGGCAGGTCCACGTCGGTCGCGGTGGCGGTGAAGCTGAACTCCACCAGTTCGGGGATGGTCGCGTCTTCAATCAGACCCAAAACAGGCCCGTCGCCCACCGGGTTGACCGTGATCGTAACAGTGGCCTCGTCTGTCCACAAACTCTGTGGAGCAGGATAGGTAACTAATTGGTATTCAAAGCTATCTGTACCATAGAAGTCTGGGTCAGGATCATAGGTGAAGGAACCATCACCATTAAGTGTCAGGGTTCCATGCTCTACATTCGTTACCAATCCCGCCGTCATGATGTTCAAATCAACATCAATGTCATTGGCAAGCACACCAGGTGCCCCAATAATCAGCGTGGTATCTTCATCGGTCTCATACTCATCATCCACCGCAATTACCTGGTCTTTAAAATCGGTCACAGTGATGGTGACTGTAGCAATATTGCTGTCCAGCTCGCCATCGTTCGCCTTGTATGTAAAGTTGTCCGTGCCGAAAAAGTCAGCATCAGGGGTGTAGCTGAAGGATCCGTCCGCGTTCAGCACCAGGGTGCCGTCTGCAGGTTCACTAACCATGACCGCAGTCAAAATCGCCGGGTCAAAGTCAGTGTCATTTGCCAGCAGACCGCGAGCAGGAACATTCAAAACAACATCTTCATCGGTCATGTAAGCGTCGTCCACCGCAACCGGAGCCACGTTGTTCACCACAAGGGTGACGGACAAGGTCTCCAGCGGGTTGCCAGCCAGGTCAGTAATTGACCCGTCAGGTACAGTAAATTCGAATGAGCCAATCAGGGCCGCTGTCTCATAGCCAGGATAAGGTGTAATTGTGATCACGCTGTCAACATTGGCTGTAATCGTACCGTAAGATCCGTAACCTTGCATGGTAACGATCGTGCCAAGGTCAACCAGCACATCCTCATCCATCGTGATTTCAATCGTATCCACCACGTAGCCCTGATCAACGGTGAATGCTCCGTCCACCAAGTTTACATCGCCATCGGAGGCAGATTTCGCCACACCGGATTCAATCATCGGTGACACCCGGTCACCTTCCACGATCAGGATCAGGGTCACTTCCGTTTCATTGCCAGCTTCGTCCGCCACCATGCCGCATACCACGTAGGTCCCCAGCGGGAAGTCGTCCGGAACTGTCATGTCAACATCAATGCTCTGAATGTCGTGCTTGGCTGCGTCCACCAGGCTCAGGCTCAAGGCCGCTTCCCTGATGTACACAAATGGGTTCACTCCATCAGCTGCATTGTTCAGATAAGTCAGATACGGGTCTGGCGTGCCGCGGGCTGCATAGTAAGCTTGCAGTTCAGCTGCCGTAACCGTGCTCTCACCTTCCACAAAGTACAATCCAAAGTACTCATCTGCCAATGGCGCGTCCACTGTCGCTTCAATCTGCAGCAGGTGGTCAATCTCTGGATCATTGGTCGTCGGTAAGATGTAACCTGTCTCCAGGTCGCCACCCATCGCCACACCATCAACTGTTGCAGCGGTGATATCCACAACAGGGGCAATCGTGTCCAGTATTACAAACTTGAATGTCACGTTCTCAACATGAACGCCATCACTCACGGTGAACACAAGACCAACAGTCGGATCATAGCTGCCAATTCCCGCAACCACCGCGGATATCAGGGTATTTCCACTGGAATCTTCCCAGTTGCTGCCCTTGAGCAGGCCGGTCTCATCCCAGGTGTAGGTCACACCATCGTAAACAATGCTGATAACCGTCGAGTTATCCTGGCGATACAAAGCACCCAGATATCTCGCCAGGTCATACATTGCATTGGGATTGAATTCCACATCGTCATAAGTAACGGTGTAGATATTGGTCGCGTCCACAAAAACGTAGTCGCCAACATAGGTGTAGTCACTGTAAACATAGCCGGGCGCGCTTTCAATTTCATCATCCAGCGTGTTAGTGGTCAAAAGCCTGAAGGTCACATCCGACGTGTGCCAGCCATCACTGACCGTGATCACAAGGTCTCCCGGTGCCGCTAGGTAGTCTGTTACCATCGCCGATACCAGGGTGTTGCCGCTGGCGTCTTCCCAGTTGCTGCCCTTGAGCAGGCCAGTCTCATCCCAGGTGTAGGTCACACCATCGTAAACAATGCTGATGACAGTCGCGCCATCCTGGCGATACAACGCACCCAAGTAACGAGCTAAGTCATTCATCGCGCCGCCTGCCAGGAATTCTGCCGGGCTGTAGGTGGCGGTGAAGATGTTGTTCGGGTCGTCAAAGGCAATTTCACCCACATACTCATAAATCGGGGTGTATTCATAGATCACAGCCGAAGTGATCTCCGGCTCAAGCGTGTTGGTCACCTCAAAGGTATAAGCATAGGTGTTCTCACCCGTTGTCGGATCCATCGAACCCCAGGTGTTGCCTGCATCGTCGATCAATACCATGTAGAAGGTGACACCATTGGGAATGAAATAATTGTCCGTAATGGCTTCGCCAAAGTCGATCGTCCACTGCTGCAGATCAGCATCATAGCCAATCGTTACTCCAGCTGCGTCAAACAGGTCTTTGTCCGCCTGTGTACCCCAGGGGGTTTCTTCGCTGGCGTAAACGCTGAATTCAGGCAAGGTGCCTTCAAAGCTGTGGTCGATCTCCAACTCGTACAGGTTCGGGTCACTCGCTTTCACATTCATCACGAATGATTCATCCGCTGCCAGGGTCACAAGCCCTTCAATTGGCAAAACTTCCACCATCACCGGCGCAATCGTGTCCAGGATCACGAACTTGAAGGTCACGCTTTCAGTGTGGACGCCATCACTCACAGTCAGCACCAAGCCAACCGCCGGGTTGATCAAGCCAGCATCAAACTCATCAACTATCTTACTCACCAGGGTATTGCCCAAAGAGTCTACCCAGTTGCTGCCTTGCAAGCCAACTTCCGCATCCCAGGTGTAGGTCTCTCCGCCATAGACAATGCTGATAACCGTCGAGCCATCCTGGCGATACAAAGCACCCAGATATCTCGCCAGGTCATACATCGCGCTGGGATTGAATTCCACATCGTCATAAGTGACGGTGTAGATGTTGGTCGCGTCCACAAAAGCGTAGTCGCCAATATAGGTGTAGTCACTGTAAACATAGCTGGGCGCGCTTTCAATTTCGTAATCCAGCGTGTTAGTGATCAGCAGTTTGAAGGTCACATCCGACATGTGCCAGCCATCGCTGACCGTGATAACCAGGTCTCCCGGTGCCGCTAGGTAGTCTGTTACCATCGCCGATACCAGGGTGTTGCCGCTGGCGTCTTCCCAGTTGCTGCCCTTGAGCAGGCCAGTCTCATCCCAGGTGTAGGTCACACCATCGTAAACAATGCTGATAACCGTCGCGCCATCCTGCCTATACAAAGCGCCCAGGTATCTCGCCAGGTCGTTCATCCCGCCTTCAGCCAGGAATTCTGCCGGAGTGTAGGTGTTGGTGTATGTGTTGCTTGGATCGTCAAAAACAGAATCTCCAACATACACATAGCCATCAGCATAGGGATACAAAGGCGCTGATGCTATTTCTTCTTCTAAGGTGTTGGTAACTACCAGTTCGAAGGTCACATCCGACGTGTGCCATCCATCACCGACCGTGATAACAAGGTCACCCGGTGCTGCCAGGTAGTCTGCTACCATCGC
This sequence comes from Anaerolineaceae bacterium UBA6105, assembly GCA_002423495.1. Classification (GTDB taxonomy): domain Bacteria; phylum Chloroflexota; class Anaerolineae; order Anaerolineales; family Anaerolineaceae; genus Mesolinea. The sequence goes on from DIWN01000042.1 coordinate 74,584, forward strand.
GGATACCAGGGTCTTGCCGCTGGCGTCCTCCCAGTTGCTGCCCTTGAGCGTGCCAGTCTCATCCCAGGTGTAGGTCACGCCCTCATAAACAATACTGATGACAGTAGAGCCGGCCTGGCGATAAAGAGCACCTAAGTAACGAGCTAAGTCGTTCATCGCGCCACCTGCCAGGAATTCTGCCGGGCTGTAGGTGGCGGTGAAGATGTTGTTCGGGTCGTCAAAGGCAATTTCACCCACATACTCATAAATCGGGGTGTATTCATAGATCACAGCCGAAGTGATCTCCGGCTCAAGCGTGTTGGTCACCTCAAAGGTATAAGCATAGGTGTTCTCACCCGTTGTCGGATCCATCGAACCCCAGGTGTTGCCTGCATCGTCGATCAATACCATGTAGAAGGTGACACCATTGGGAATGAAATAATTGTCCGTAATGGCTTCGCCAAAGTCGATCGTCCATTGCTGCAGATCAGCATCATAGCCAATCGTTACTCCAGCTGCGTCAAACAGGTCTTTGTCCGCCTGTGTACCCCAGGGGGTTTCTTCGCTCGCGTAGACGCTGAATTCGGGTAAAGTGCCCTCAAAGCTGTGGTCGATCTCCAGCTCGTACAGGTTCGGGTCGAGGGCGTCCACTATCAAAACGAAGGTATCATCCAAACCCAAGGTGACCAAGCCTTCCCCAGGAGCGACATCTTCCATCACCGGCGCAACATCGTCCAGCGTGATCGTGTAAACGTAGGTGTTGTCAGGCGTGGTCCCATACATCGTGCCCCACTGATTGCCAACCATGTCCGTTAAAACCATGTAGAAGGTGATCCCACCATTGGCAATGAAGGCGTCTGTCACCGCATCACCAAAGTCAATCGTCCAGACCTGTTCCACATCGTCATACGCAACCGTCACTCCGGCTGCGTCAAATTGTGCCTTATCTTCTGGTGTGCCCCAGGGCGTTGCTTCGCTGGCGTACACACTGAACTCGGGCAAGCTCGCAGACAGGCTGTGGTCAATCTCCAGTTCGTAGAGATTGTCGTCCGCAGCGTCCACTGTCAGCACCAAGGTGTCCTCAGGTCCAAATAACAAGGCGCCTTCTTCCGGTAGCACACTCTCCATCACCGGCGCAACCTCGTCCAACGTGATCGTGTAAATATAGGTGTTGTCGGGCGTGGTCCCATACATCGTGCCCCAGGTGTTGCCTGCCACGTCTTTCAAGACCATATAGAAGGTAATCCCGCCATTGGCAATGAAGGCGTCTGTCACCGTATCGCCAAAGTCAATCGTCCAGACCTGCTCCACATCGTCATATTCAACCGTCACACCTGCTGCGTCAAACTGCGCTTTATCTTCGGGTGTGCCCCAGGGATTGAGAGCGTCCGCATACACACTGAACTCCGGTAAGCTTGCCCACAGGCTGTGATCGATCTCTAGTTCGTACAGGTTCAAATCAAACGCATCCACGGTCAGGATGAAGGTGTCCTCAGGGCCAAATAACAAGGCGCCTTCTTCTGGCAGCACGGCTTCCATCACCGGCGCAGCATCATCCAGCGTAATTGTATAAACGTAGGTGTTCGCATCCGTGGTCGGGCTCATTGAACCCCAGGTGTTTCCCGCCAGATCCTTCAAAACCATGTAGAAGGTAATCCCATCATTGGCAATGAACGCATCCGTAATCGTCGGTCCAAAGTCAATCGTCCAGACCTGCTCCACATCGTCATAAGTAACCGTTACACCGGCTGCTGCAAATAGCGCTCCATCTCCACCATAGGGATCTGTTGCACTCGCGTATACACTGAACTCGGGTAGGTTCGGATCTGATTCAAGACTGTGGTCAATCTCCAGTTCATAGAGATTGTCATCTGCAGCATCCACTGTCAGCACAAAGGTGTCCTCAGGTCCAAATAACAACGCGCCTTCTTCCGGCAGTACACTCTCCATCACCGGCGCGATGGCGTCGTCAATGTGCACAGGTAAGGTGATGTCAGCCAGCACGGTCTCAACAGTGCCCTTTAGAATCACCGATTCTATCGTCACATCCGTGTCAAAGTCCAACGGGTTCGTCCCGGGTCCGGTTACCGTGATCACATAATTCTCAACCGCACCACCATAACCAGCGTCAAAGGCTGCCCGGGTCGCCCCAGGGATCAGGTCTGTCAGCCAGAATGGTCCGGTACCTGTCAGTTCGAGATCGTCAATGTATAGATTCCCATCTCTTGAAACACTGATCGTCGTGCCTTCCGGTAACGCCGCATCAAAGCTGATGCGCGAGTCGATCACGTAATCTTCCGCCACGATCACCGCAGGAATCACAGCCGGGAAGGTCGCTACCAATGCGTCCAAGGTCCCGGTCAACGTCGTGTTATCCTGCAGCCATAGCAAAGCCTCGGATTCATTTAGCACGCAATTTGAGGAATGTGCACCAAGAAACTCAAATCTATCTGTCGGGTACATGTCCCATTCAATGGCTGGGGCGAAAGCATTGCTGCCATCCGGGTCACCAGCACATATGTCGACTTTTCGCAACAAAGTCCTGTTCTCAGTTATTACAGGAGACGTTCCCCAATAAGCCCCGGGATCAAAACCGATTTGACCGAAAACGTCCACAAACGAATTGGTCGAGATCTTGCGCAGGGCGATAGCGTCGTCGCCGTTCCAGTTAACAACAGTTTCATTTATCAGGTCAGCCTGATCAAGAATTACCTGGGCGGCTAAATTGTGGGCAGCAACAAACACGTCCCCAGTTACCAGCGTTCCAGAAAGGACGACGCTGAAAGATGGTGTTGAAACTCCATTGGAATATAGCTCCAACTGATAATCGGAAAGGTCAACCGGCGCTCCGGTGCCATTGAAGATTTCGATAGCCTTGTTGAAGCTGGTGCCTTCGATGTATTCCGAAAAGAACAGATCGCTTGCAAGAGCCGCCTGTACGGGTTTGGCGGGCTGAATGCCAACCATGCCAAACATCAGCAGAACAGCCATCATTACTAAGGTGAAACGAGACTTTTTGCGCATGTGTAAATTCCTCCAGTTAGATAATAAATATTTGATGATGTTTTGGTTTTTTGGGCCAACTTCCGCAAAGCGGAAAAAAGTGATACTGACCATGTTCGTGGTTTGCAAATATCCCTCCTGATAATGACTGCAATTTCGATTTGCCTGATTTGTGGAATAAAAAAACCCGCCCGGAATGCTTGCTCCGCGCGGGGTATTGAAAAATAAGATTGTTGATGGCAGCTGGTGCGCCCAAAGCATGCCAAACTGGCTTGCAGATTTTTAGCGCAGTCCCCTGGAAGGGATTCAAAGTCCCGGGCTTTCCTGGTGTGGTCTTGATCACCGCACCACCGTTCGATTCGCGAAAACTGGTGCGTTTAAGCGCGTTTTTTGCAACTCTACGGTCTTCAATATTGCCATCGTCTCCTTAAGCCTCCCCCGAGGTTTCCCCCAGGGCTTACCTTGACTTTGATTTATCGCTTCCGCCGACGGTCATACCCACTCTGCCGGCGCGGATGCGCTCAGTCCTTGCTCGCATTCCCTCCGCCCCTCCCTCCGATATTTTCATATTGTTTCTTGGGTCTCTGATAGAATTTCGGACAACAGGACAAGGGACTCAAGTCAAAGAGGAACGAGATGAATAAAGATCGCAGACAATACGATGAAGAGTTCAAGAAGCGCGCAGTTCAGTTAAGCTTTAACCCCGATAGAACCGTACAATCGGTGGTGGATTCGCTGGGCATCAGTCAAAGCATGCTCTATCGCTGGAGGCAGAAATACAGCGAGCAGGGGGAGAAGACTGAAAAGGCGGTCCAGACTGAGGAGGTGCGACTATTGCGAAAGCGGATCGCGGAGCTGGAAGAGGAAAACGAAATCCTAAAAAAAGCATCGG